>JBEVKV010000071.1:0-28640 GCA_040509515.1 Pyrinomonadaceae bacterium
AAGTCTCTGGGCAAGGCGCGCTACGAGATCTTCGACAAGGCGATGCACGCCCGCGCCATCAACCTCCTCCAGATGGAGACCGACATGCGGCGCGCGCTCGAGCGCGAGGAGTTCGTCCTCCACTACCAGCCCATCGTCGCGCTCGAGGACTTCCAGCTCCGCGGCTTCGAGGCGCTCGTGCGCTGGCAGCACCCCGAGCGCGGCTTCATCTCGCCGATGGACTTCATCCCGGTCGCCGAGGAGACCGGGATGATCGTCCCGCTCGGCGAGTGGGTGATGCGCGAGGCCTGCCGGCAGATGAACGGCTGGCAGCGCCTGTTCCCGCTCCAGCGCCCGCTCTTCATCACGGTCAACCTCTCGTCGAAGCAGTTCAGCCAGGCGACGCTGATCAGCACCTTCGCGATGATCCTGCAGGAGACGGGGGTCAAGCCGCACTCGGTCAAGCTCGAGATCACCGAGTCGGTGGTGATGGAGAACATCGAGACGGCGACCGAGATGCTGCGCCAGCTCCGCGGGCTGGGGGTCAAGCTGGCCATCGACGACTTCGGGACGGGCTACTCTTCGCTGTCGTACCTGCACCGGTTCCCGATCGACACGCTGAAGATCGACCGGTCGTTCGTGACGCGGATGAGCGAGAACAACGAGAACACGGAGATCGTGCGCACGATCGTGGTGCTGGCGCAGAATTTGGGGATGGACGTGGTGGCCGAGGGGGTGGAGACCAACGAGCAGTTGGTGCTGCTCCAGAAGCTGGGGTGCGAGAACGGGCAGGGGTACTTCTTCTCCAAGCCGGTCAACGCCGACGGCGCGGAGAAGATCATCGCCGAGACCTACGGCGCCCTCACCCGGCCCAAGATTGGTTAGGTAGATGTCATCACACGGCGCAATGGCCGCGGCGCGCGCCTTCAATCAGGTTCGTTAAAATCTTGCGCGCGTCGAAGAATTCTTCCGCCAGCCGGCGCGCGGCGCGGCAGTGGCGTTCGTAGTCGCCGCCGATTGCCTCCATCCCCGCGAGCACCTCCTCTAACGTCTCGAAGGCCAGAAGTCCCGCGCCCGTCTCCAGCCAGTCGGAGAAGCCCGTCTGCTGCGCGAGCACGGGGCGGCCTGACGCGAGGTAGGCGGCGCTGCGTTCGCTGAACCAGCCGGAGCGTGACGCGGCGTAGCCGTGTTTGGCGACGCCCCACTCGGCTTTCGAGCCGCGGACGAACTCCTGATAAGACCAGGGGTCGCGTGTCACTTCGAGCGGGTCGAGCAGTCGCCAGCCCTTCGCGCGTAACTGCGCGCGCGGCGCCGACTCGCTTCCGAGGGCTATCTCGAAGACCGGGCCGGCGCGCGCCGGCAGGTCAACGAAGGCGTCGAACGAGTCGGACTTCATGCCGTAGCGACGCCCGCCGTATTCGCGCGCGCGGTAGCTGTCCCACTGCATGACGGTCGTCCAACTGCCTTCGCGCGGCCCCGGCGTGACGGGCCACGCATCGAGGTGGACGGGCTGGCGCGTCGGCTGCCACGCGAAGCCGTCCGCGGGGACGAGACAGTCGGCGCGCCCGACGTTTTCGGCGAAGGTGAAGAAGGAGTTGTGCGCGGCGGCCAGGGCGCGCGCGGCGGGGTCTGTGAGGTGGCGTATCTGCGTGAAGGCCGGGTCGGTGTCGACGAAGGCGCGCGCCGGCACGCGCTCCGTCCAGGGGCGCAGGGGGTTGACGCCCGACAGGTTCAAAAGTAAATCCGCCGACGCGCAGACCTCGCGGGCGCGCGGCGCGAGCGGCCCCAGCCAGCGCGCAGTGTGCGCGTCGTAGTAGCACCAGCGTTCGGCGAGGCCGAGTCGCTCGAAGGCGCGTGCGGCGAAGCGAAGTCCGTAAGACGGGTCGGCGTCAACCACGCCGCGCGCGGGGTCGTAGCAGGACGGGTAATCGTCGCTGTCCTCGACGAAGTAAACGTCGTGGCCGAGGGCGCTGAGGCCCAGCACGTATTGCAGGTGATGCCACGCCAGCCCGCCGAGCGGCCCGCGCACCACGTAGCCGAGGACGACGACGCGCAGGCGGCCGCCCGCGCCTTTGTTCGCTGTGACCTTCATGTTGACGGGTGCGAACGCGCGCCTCAAACGTCGAACTCGGGGAACAGCCTGAAGAGGAAATCCTCCCTCTCCCTGACCCAAGCCTTCAGCTCGGGCGTGTAGTAGCTTTGCCACCGCTGCGCCGCGTCGCGCCCGCGCCCGCGCGGAAGGACTTTGCCCTCGCCGAGAACGAAGGACACGTCAACGTCGTCGTAGCCCTCGCGGACGAGGAAGTCGTAGAGGCCGCGGTTGAGTTGGTCGGTGCGGACGAAGTGGAGTTCGTGCATGTCGGACGCCGCGTCTTCCGTGCCGGCGTAGTCGCCCGCGCTCAGCCGCTCGAACGACGCGCGCGGGTCGCGGAAGTAGAAGTTGAAGAACTGCTCGGTGATGAGCCCCGGCCCCTCTTCGCGTCCCCCGCGCGCGCCGCCGGAGAGCGGCCGGAGCGCGGCGTTCGAGAGCCTGACGTACTCCGCGAAGGAGAGTTCCGGGAAGCTCGGGTAATCGGCGCGGAAGCGGGGCAGCGTCTCGTAGTAGCGAAGCAGTTCCGCGCGCCGCCACCAGCCGAACTCGTACTGCGAGACGTAGAGGTCGAAGGGGTTGCGCACGGTGGCGAGGACTTTCTTGCCGCGCTGCGGCGGGGGGATTTCGTTGCAGCCGCCGTGCTTGTTGCTGTCGTGGACGAGCGCGCCGTAGCGAGGGTGTCTGCGGCGCACACGGCCGAAGAGGGCGTTGCGCAGGTGCGTCAGGCGCGTCCAGCGCAGACCGTAGAGCCGGAACAGCATCGAGGTCACGAACGTCCCCCCGGTCTTCGGCTCGTGAACGTAGACGAATCGGTCGGTGAAAATCATTTAACGAGTGCCGGGTGATAAGCGATAAGTGACGAGACTAAAATCCGGCTCAGTAACTGTACAGCTCCATAATCCGCCGCGCCCTCGGCACGTCCGGCAGCGGGAACGAGGCGTATTTGATGTTGGGGTCTTTGGGGTAGACGATCTGTCTGACCAGCCCGGCGAAGGCGTCGGTCATCTTCAGATCGAGGAAGCGCAGGACGCCCGACATCGTCTCGACCGGCTCCGACCACAAGTCTTCAAGCCTCACCGTCAGGATCGGACTCGCCTCGCGCTCCTTCGCTTGAAGCACCCACTCCTCGTGCACGGCCCACTGTTCGAGAATCTGCTCGGCGAGGCCGTTGAAATACTCCGGCTTCTCGCTCCAACGCCGGGCCGCCTCCATCGTGCTCGCCACGACGCTGCGCGGGTGCCGGATGACGTGGACGTAGCGCGCCTCCGGGAAGTGCGTCCGAAGAAACTGCCGGACGGCCGGGTCGAGGTGTTGTGCGTGCTTCTTGTCGCCCGTCCATGCGAGGTCTTTTTTCTGTAAGAGTTCGGGGTCTTGTCTGAGCGCGCGCAGCACGCGACCGGGCGTCGGCCTCTTACCGACGATCTTGGCGGCGCGCTTGAGCCGCTGCTTGAGGGACGGCCGCAGGTATTGGTTCAAGAGGCGCGCCTGTGCGCGGTAGAACGCCTCCACGATGTCGGCGTGCGTCGGCTCGCCGCTCAGGGTCTCTTTCAGGATGCGCCGGCAGCTCTTCAAAGTGGAGTCGAGCATCAGCCTGCTGTCCAGCGGGTGCGTCTCGTAGCGCGCGGGTCTCCCGCCCCTCGACTGGTACAGAATCCAGGCGATGTCGGACTCGTGCGAGACGAAGACGTTCGCGTGCGAGTTGAGCAGGTCGGTCATCAGCGTGCTGCCGGAACGCTTGTTGCCCATGATGAAGAGCGGCTGCGGACGCGTCATTTTTTAACCCCCCGGCCGTGCAGGTCGAAGACGACGAGCCGACGGTTGTCGAGCACGCAGTCGTAGCGGGCGCGCAGGTGCGCGGCGAGCGCCGCGTAATGTTCGAGCCACCAGAAAGCGGGCCAGCCGAAGGCGATGAAGCCCGCGCCGCGCTCGCGCCGCAGGCGTTCGAGTTCGCGCACGGCCGTCGCGCCGTCCGGAGGCGCGCCCCAGTAGACGCCTTCGCGTTCGAGGAAGGGAAGCACGCGCCGCCCCCGCGCGAAGTCGCGGCCGAAGCCCTGCTCGTCAACGAGGATGAAAGTCTCGCCCTCAGGAATCGTCCGCGAAACGTCACGCGCCGCTTCGAGCAGCAGGTGCATCCACTCGTTCGCGTGCGGGAACGGCGTGGCGGGCGCGTCGAGCCCGAGGAACAGGCAGAGCTTCTCCCAGCCTTCGTCCGCGCAGATGTCCATGACGAGCAGGTCGCCGGGACGTTCGCGGAAGTAAGCGCGGACGTTTGCGGCGTGCGTGTCGTAGACGAACGAGAACCGCTCGCGGCTGAACTCGACGACGCCGTACGCGCACGCGCTGGCGAACTCGTGGAAGCGCTTGAAGTCCGGAAAGTTCTCCCACCACTGCATCAGCAGACGCCAGTGAACCTCGCACGAGCGGAGCCACGCCTCCTTCTCGCGCACCGTGAGGACGAAGCGGCTGCCGGGGAAGGCTTGGTCGAGCTGCGCGTAGAAAGGTGCGACGGCGATGTCCGTGACCCCTTGAAACTGTTCGAGGATCGAGAGCCTGTAACGGCCCGAGCGCAACTCGCTCAGGGTGCGCTCGTCGTGCGGGTAGTGCACCGCGGGGATGCCGAGCAGGTTGAGCGCCTCCGTCAAACTCGACGTGCCGGTCTTGCTCAGGCCGAGCCCGAAGACTTTCTGTTCCGCACGCAGACGGGTCAACCCTGCTTCGCCCCCTTCATCAGAAATTCTTTCAGACGCGCGCCCACTGCTTCGAGCGCGAAACTTCCTTCGACACGCACGCGCGCACGCGCGCCCAACGCGCGGCAGAGCGCCGCGTCGTCGAGCAGTCGCGCGAGCGCCGTGGCGAAGGCCGCCGCGTCCCCGCGCGGGACGACCACGCCGCCCGCGTCTTCGCCGCCTTCGAGCAGGTCGCCGACGCCGGGCGCGTCCGCGGCGACGACGGGTAGCCCAGCCGCCATCGCCTCCAAAGGCGCGACGGCAAACCCCTCGTGCCGCGACGGGAAGGCGTAGACATCGGCTGCTTGCAGGTACGTCTGCAACCGCCGTTGCTCGCGCACGTACTCGTCAACCCATGTGAGACCGCGCACGCCGCCGGCCGCCGCGCGAAGCTCCGCGGCGTCGTGGCCCGTGCCGACGAGGAACAGGCGCAGGTCGCGCCCGGGGCGTTCGTCGCACACGCGCCGCCACGCTTCGAGCAGCACGTCGAGCCCCTTGCGGCGAAAGTCTACGCGGCCGTGCCAGACGGCGACGCGCGCCGCTTCAGGCAAGCCGAGCGTTCTGCGGGCCGCTGCGCGGTCGCCCGGTTGCCACTCCGACAAATCGAGCGGGTTGAAGACGCGCGCGATGGTTTCGCCCGTCAAACTGTAACGCCCGCGCAGGCGCGCGGCCTCGCCGCCCGCCGCGACGAACAGTCCGTCGGCCCGCCGCACGGCGAGACGCCGCAACGCGCGTTCGAGTCGCCCGTGTGAACAATCGCCGCCCTGAAACGTGGCGTAGACACGCCGACCCGTCAGACGCCCCAACAGCAGACACACGTCGAAGCGCGCGTGCTCATAGTCCTGCACGAGCAGCGCGTCGCACCGCTCGCGCCGCAACTCGCGCGCGAGCGCGACGACGGGCGTCGAGAGGTACGGCATGAGTTCCCGCGCGGCCGACCAACACGCGCGGCGCGCGCGACCTTCAACCATTCCGACCGCCTCTGCGAGCGTCGCGGCGTAAGGGTTGAGCACGCGCCGGCGCAGCGCGCGGTACGCACGCGGGGCCGGGAGCACGCAAATTGTCGCGCCCGTCGGGGCGTGCGTGACGCGTGTCGTCTCCGCGACGCGCGCCGAGACGCAGAAGAGCGTCGCGCGTACCCCGGCCCGGCGCAGCGCCTCGACGTAGCCGAACATCCACCCGCCGCTCATCTCGTCGCGGAACGACTCGAAAGAGAGACCGATGTTGTCGAGATAGTCTTCGAGCAGTTGAGTCCAATCGACAAGCGCGACGCTCAACACGGCCGGCACGCCCGCGACCGAGCCGGACGCCAGCGGAGACGCGAACGCCCCTTTCAACTGCGACTCTCTTAACTGCATCCCTCTTCTCTCAAACGCATCGCGTCTTTGCCGCGCCTCGACCCGCGCGCGGCGGCGCAGCCGAGCAGTCCGCGCCGCACGCCCGCGTCCATGCGAAGCATCTCCCAAACGGCCGCCCACCAGCCCGACGCGGGGCTGAACGCGGTCTTGAAATCGACACCCGACTTGAAGGCGTCGCGCGCGAGTTCGGCCACGCCGCGCGCGCCGAAGCCGAGGCCGAAGGCCGTCGAGTAGAGCAACCACCCGGCGTAAGAGCCGCCCCATTGCAAGGCTTCGGCGTGATGCCTGCCCGCGCCGAGGCCGCGCGTGACGCGCCGCACGTACTCGCGCGACATGCGGCGCGCGGGGATGACGTGTCGCAGCCTGCACGCGGGGTTGTACCAAAGCTCGTACTTCGCCCCGACGCGCAAGGTAATCTCCATGTCGCCGCCCGAGACGGAAAGGTCGCCGGTGCGGTCTGCAAGGTATTGCCGTTCGAGCCAGCCGCAGCCCGCCAGCGCCTCGCGCCGCACGACCAGCCCCGCGCCCGCGAGCCACGGGCGGCGGTGCGGCGTCTCGCCGTGATACTTGCACGCGTAGGCGTAGCGGCGGCTGAGCACGTAGGGCGGCGGCGTCACTTCCCAACGCGGGATGACCTGCCCGCCGAAGGCTCCACACTCCGCGTGCTCCGCGGCGAAGCGCGCCGCCTGCTCGACCCAGTCCTCTTCCAGCAGACAATCGTCGTCCACGAACGCGACCCACTCGCCCCGCGTCTCCTTCACGCCGCGGAGGCGCGCGGGCGTCAGCCCTTGACTCGGCTCGATGACCGCGCGCAGCCGCGCGCGTCCCGCGCTCCCGTGCCTTTCCAACACCTCCCGCGTCCCGTCGGTGCAGTTGTTATCGACGACGAGCACCTGCCAATCGACGCCCTCGGGGACGCGCTGGCGCGAGACGGCGTCGAGCGTCGCGTCGAGCAGCGCGGCGTTGTTGTAGGTGCAGATGACGAGGTCGATGGAGACTCGGCGTTTCATGCTTCGCGTCGTTCGGGCGTCCTCTCAATCCTTCAGCGCGCGTACTCGCGTAGCGCACGCGCGCGCGCCTCCTCCGTGTCGTCGGCTTCGAGGTAGCGGACGACGCGCGCGGGCGAGCCGACCACGACGGCGTAAGGTGGCACGTCCGCCGCCACGATTGTCTTGCAGCCCACGACCGAGCCGCGCCCCAGACGCACGCCCGGCAGGATGACCGCGTCGAACCCGACCCACACGTTATCTTCGAGCACGACCGCGCGCGGCTCCGCGAAGACCGGCAGACTGCGCGTCGGCTCGTGAGCGGCGGCGCGCAAGACTTCGCGGCGCAGGGCGACGGGCAGCGAACCCGCGTCCGCGGGCCACGTATCCGTCAGCACGGAGCCCCACGCGAGCAGGCAGTGGTCGCCTATCTCAATCCGCCCGTTGCAGACCAGATACGCGCCGTTCAGCACGGTGTAAGCGCCCACGTCGATGCGGCCGCGCGGGCCGACGACGAACGTCGTGCGGTCGTACGCGCCGGAGGCGTCGCCGAGCGCGAGCCCCGTGTCGTGCTCGGAGTGAAACGGCGCGAAGCCGTAAGAGGTGTCGATGTAGACGTGCTCGCCCAGCCGCACGTTGGCGGGGATGCAGCCCGGGTACCAGTCGTATTCGAGACGCCGCGCGCCGCCGTTCGAGACCAACTCAGTCGGAATGTTCTCGCTCATCACTCTTACTGACTGACCACCACGGCGGGGTTGCCGGCCACCTCCGCCCCGGGCGGCACGTCGCGCACGACTAACGCGCCCGGCGCGACGAGCGCGCCCGCGCCGACGGTCACGCCCTTCAGGATGGTCGCGTTGTAGCCGATCCAAACGTCGTCTTCGATAACGACGGGACGTGTCTCGACAGCGGGTCGCCGTTTACGGTCGCCGACGGGCGAGAGCGCGACGGTGTCGGCGAGCCGCGCGGCGGGTGCGAGCGGGTGGAAGTCCGAGTCGGCGATGGTGACGCCGCCCGCGACGAGCACGCGCGAGCCTATCCGGATACGTTCGGAGCAGACGAGCGAAGCGTTGGCGATGTAACAGTAATCGCCGATCTCGATGACGGCCCCCTCGTCCGCCGCCAGCGACGCGCGCCAGATGGTCGTGTGACGGCCGACCCGCAAGCCCGCCTCCCGCGCAGAGTAGAAGTGCTTGAAGCAGAACGAAGAGTCGATGACCGTCCCCTCGCCCGCGACGACGTTGAGCGGAATGCGTCCCGCGAACCAGTCGCCGGGAAGCTTCGCCCCCGGCTCAAGCTTGTAGAAGAGTCGCGTCTCGGTCGTCATGGCGGTTCACCCGTTCCAACGGCGCAGGACGAGGACGGCGTTGAGGCCGCCGAAGGCGAACGAATTGGAGATGGCGTATTCGACCTCGGCGCGGCGCGCCTCGTTCGGGACGTAGTCGAGGTCGCAGGCCGGGTCGGGCTCGGTGAAGTTCGCCGTCGGCGGCAGGAAGCCTTCGCGCAGGGCGAGCGCGGTCGCCACCGCCTCGACGGCGCCGGCCGCGCCGAGCGCGTGCCCGTGCATCGACTTGGTCGAGCTGACGGCGAGGCGCGCGGCGTGCTCGCGGAAGACGAGCCGCAGCGCCTCGGTCTCGACGGGGTCGTTGGCCGTCGTCCCGGTGCCGTGCGCGTTGACGTAGCCGACCCGCTCGGGACTCACGTCCGCGTCGCGCAGCGCCGCCGCGATGGCACGCGCCGCGCCCTCGGCCGAAGGCTGCGTGACGTGGTGCGCGTCGGCCGACATGCCGAAGCCCACTACCTCGGCGTGGACGCGCGCGCCGCGCCCGAGCGCCGCGTCGAGCGGCTCAAGCACCAGCATCGCGCCCGCTTCGCCGAGTATCATCCCGCGCCTGTCCTTCGAGAACGGCCGGCAGGTGTCCGGCGAGACGACGCGCAGACCCTCCCACATGCGCAGGTGTCCGTGCACGAAGGGCGACTCGCAGCCGCCCGCCAGCGCCAGCTCGGCCGCGCCCGAGCGCACCAGCCAGAACGCCTGTCCGATGGCGTGGCTCGACGAGGCGCACGCGGTCGAGACGTTGTAGACGGGGCCGCGGACGCCAAATTCCATCGAGATGTGACTGGCCGCGGCGTTCGACATCCCGCGCGGGACGGTGAGCGGGTGCGGGCGGCGCTTCTCTTCGCCGAAGAGTCCGGCGTAAGCCTGCTCCTCGTAGGTCTTGCCGCCGAGCGAACAGCCCGTGACGACGGCCGTGCTCTCGCGCAAGGCGGGCGTCCACTCCACACGCGAGTCGCGCACGGCCTCGCGCGCGGCGACGAGGCCGAACTGCGCGAAGCGGTCGAGCAGGTCGAGTTCCTTCTCGGTGAAGTGTTCGCCGGGCGTGAAGCCTTCGACCTCCGCGCCGTTCGTGAAGCGCAGACGCGTGCGGTCAACCGTCTCAAACGGGCGGATGCCGCAACGCCCCGCGCGCAGCGCGTCTCGGAACTGCGCGACATCGGCCCCGAGCGCCGTGACCGCGCCGAGCCCTGTGATGACGACGCGGCGCGACGTGTTCATACTTGCCCCGCTTCCGAAGCTTCGGCGGTCGTCGTCAAAGCGCGCACGCACTCGACGGCCTGCCGCACGTCGCGTAGCGACAGGGCGTCCTCGTTCGGAACTTCCACGCCGAACTCCTCTTCGAGTTCGGCAACGAGCGCGAGCGCGTCGAGCGAAGTCATGCCCAACTCCTCAAACGTCGTCTCGGGGGCGAGCCGCTCGACGGCCGTGTGCGACGCCTCCGCGATGGCGCGCTTCACCCTCTCTTCAATCGCTTCCTGCATGCTCTCTTCAACTCCTTCGTCTCTCCCCTGAAACCGAATCAGACGCCCGCCTCCGCGAGCAGCGACGTGAGGACTCGCGCCGAGTCGAAATGCTCTTCGGCGACGGCGCGCGCGGCGCGCGAGTGGCGCGCGGGGTCGGACTCGACGTGCCTGAGCGCCTCGGCCGCGCCCTCTATGTCGTCAAAGGCCAGCAGTCCTTCCCCCGACGGCAGATGCTTCGACCAGCCCGTGTCCTGCGTGACGACGGCGCGCCCCGCCGCGAGGTAGCAGGCCGAGCGGCACGAGAACCAGCCTGTGCGCCCCTTCACGTAAGTCTCCTTAGCTATCGAGAACTCGCCGCGCGAGCCTTCGATGAACGAGCGGTACGTGCGCCAGTCGGGCGCGCACGCCCGCGGGTCGAGCACGCGCCAGCCTGCCGCCCGCGAAGCGTCGGAGGGGAACGGCCCGCCCGCGCCGCCCGTCTGCCCGACGGCGACGGCGAGCGCCACTTCCGGGACGAGGCCGGGCAGGTCGATGAAGCGGCGGAACTCGACATCCTTCTGCCCCCACGTCTCGCCTTCGTACTGAAGCGGCCGCGCCGCCGTCCAGTTCATCAGCGTCGTGTAGGCAGGACGGCTTACCTCGTCGCCGTCGGCGGCTACTGTTGGCGGCGGCGCGCTCGCGCGCCAGTGCTGGAGACAGACCGGCTGTCGCGTAGGACGCCAGTTGAGCCCGCAGTCCGGCATGCGGCAGTCGTCGCCGCCGACGTTCTCGCCGAACGTGAAGTGAAAGTTGTGCGCGTCCACGAGGTCGCGCAGGCCGGGCTCGCCCGGCGTGAACATCTGCTGCGAGAGGTATTGAATCTGCGTGAACATCGGGTCGGTGTCGATCAACGCGCGCACGGGGATCGCCCGGTACTCGTCGCGCATGTAGGTCGAGCAGGAGACGTTGACGAACACGTCGGCCGTGCGGCAGACCTCTTTAACTTTCTCTTCGCCCATGCCGAACGTCCGGCCCGACGCCTCGTCGCGGTAGGCCCAGCGCGACGAGAGGTCGAAGGCGTCCATCAGTCGCCGCAGGTGCGCGACCGACGCCGAACAGTCGCCCCAGTCGCTCCCCTCCGGCTGGTAGATCGGCCACAGGCGCGTGTCCTCGACGTAGTAAACGTCGTGCCCGAGCGCGGCCAGCCCCGCCGGGTACTGCACGTAGTCCCACGTCACGCCGCCCGCCGGGAGCAGCCCCACGTAACCGCCGACGACGATGCGCAGCCTCTCCTTCATGCACGCGTCCCGGCTCTGTACCTTTCAAGCTCGTCGCGAAACTTCTGCCCCTCGGCCGCGATTGATTCGTCCATCAACTCAGAGGCGAATCGCCACAACTCGAAATCAAATTCGTTGCGACCGCGCACGGCCTCGGCCGCCGCGTGCGTGAGCGAGGCCGACGCCGGGCGCGCGGCGTTCACGTTGCGCGGGTAGGAGACGACCGCGCGGCTCCAGCCGAGTTTGACGTTGAGCAGGGCGAGCGTCTCCTCCATGCGCTCGGTCGTGCCGGCGACGGCGAAGTGACGCCGCAAATTCGCGCGCGCGGCGTCGAGCGTCGCGCGCGTGCAGCCGCCGACGGGCGGGTTCACGCCCGCGATGCGGCGCGTCTGGTCGTTGTCCACCTCTCTGAAAGGCGGCGTGCGCGCGAACTCTTCGAGGCTCGTCGTCTCGTCGAGCTTCGCGTAGTAGTAGAGCGAGACGACGCGCTCGACCGGGTCGCGCAGCAGCGTGATGTAAACGGAGGGGCGCGCGACGTGCTCGTGCAATCCGAACCAGAAGTGGCCGACGACGGCGCGCAGGTCGCGGCGGCCGAGGAGGCTTTTAGCGTGGCCGGGGACGGCGAGTTCGGGCTCTTTGATGAAGCCGTAATCGAGATAAGCGACGCCCGCGTCGAGAAGACCGTCGCCGCTCGGCTCGTCCGCGCGGCACTGGTTGTAGACGTACTCGCCGAGCGTGCTGCCGCCCGCCTTCGGGACGTGCAGGAAGAGAACGGCGGGCGCGTCCGGCGCTTCTAATTCGGTCTGCGCGTCCGTCGAGTTAACGTCCGTGGGCGTCGCGCTCATCGCCCCGCCCGGCCCGGCCTGCGCGAGCCCCTTCTTGAGCGCGCGCGGAATCCAGTTCCGAAACGGCATGGCGAGAAGCGGCAGGCGGCCGTCGAACTTGAGCGCGTCCGGCTCGACGCTCAGCGTGCCGCGCAGGTTCACGCCCTGAACCGTGAGCGAGAACTCGAACGTGTTCTCGCTCCACGCGCCCTTCAGGTCTGAGGTGCGGCGCGCGTACTCGGCCAGAGCCCTGACGCGCGCCAGCGCCTCCGGCTGCCCGAGCGTGTGTGCGACCTCAGTTCTGTATCTGGGCATCCGCGCTTCGCCTCTCAGTCGTTGGCGCTGACGTACCAGCGCGCGGGGCTCACGTCTTCGGCGCGGAGCGACTCGTCGAGGACGTGGACGACGAGCGGGAAGTCGTACTCGTCGCGCACGAAGCCTAAGGAGCGCACCGCCGGCTCCATGACGTGCGTCGCCAGCACGGCGACCTTGCGCAGCCCGTCCGCGCCGTCGTGCGCGACGGACTCTTCGTGCCCGGCGTTGGCGGCCGCCGCGAGAGTCGCGCGCAGCGCGTCGCCATCGTCGGCCGCGAGCAGGTCGCAGACGAGCCACTGGCGGTCGCCCTTCTCGCGCGAGGCCGCGAGGCCGACGAGTTCGCCGCCGCGCTCGACGGCCGTGACCGTGTAGGCCGCCTGCGCGAGCCGCCAGCGCAGCACGCCCGCGTCGCGCACCGCCATGCAGCCGTGGAGCCCGCGCGCCGTCTCCCACAGGCGGTCGACGCGCTCGTCCCACGCCGCCAGCGGCGACGCCGTGTAGCCTTCGGGGAGCGGCAGCGCCCCGTCCGCCAGTGGCAGCGGCAGACTCCACAGCGGGAAGGAAGCGTACTCGATCTGAAACATCCTGAGCGCGCTCGCCCAACGCTTGAAGAGGCCGACCCAACGCTCGTCGGGGACGATGTACATGAGCCCGACGCCGCGCGCGCGGAACTCTTCGACGGCGCGCAGGTACATCGCCGCGATGGGGTTGTCGAGCACGCCCTGCGCGGCGGCGGCCTCGTGCGCCTCTTTGGTGACGATGGTGCCGAAGGGGCGTACGGCGCTCACGTCGCGGCCGTTCACAGACACGCGCATCGGCATAAAGCGGAACTGCCCGACCGCCTTACCCGTCTCGCCGTCGGAGGCGACGACGACCGCCGGCTTTCCGAACGGCGCTTCCATAAACCAACGCCGCAGCTCCTCGGTCTGCTCGCCCCAATCCGTCTCCTCCTGCCAGAGCCGGTCGAGACCGGGCAAGTCCGCCACGTCATGAAATTCGAGCGTCAGGGTCATGTTCGTCCTTCGCCTGTCGGCAAACTAATCGTTCGCGGTCACGTACCAACGTGAAGGGTTCACGTCCTCGGCGCGGAGCGACTCGTCGAGGACGTGGACGACGAGCGGGAAGTCGTACTCGTCGCGCACGAAGCCTAAGGAGCGCACCGCCGGCTCCATCGAAGGCGTGACGAGCAGCGTCACCTTGCGGAGCGGCTTTGAGGACGAGACCGATTCGAGCGCCTTCGCGTGCGCGAGGTTGGCGACCGACGCGAGGGTCGCGCGCAGGGCGTCGCCGCCGTCGGCCGCGAGCAGTTCGCAGACGAGCCACTGCTCCTCGTTCTTGCGCTGGCGCGAGGCCGTGAGTCCGACGAGTTCGCCGCCGCGCTCGACGGCCAACACTTCGTGCCGCGCCTCGCCGAGTTTCCACGGCAGCGTGCGCGAGTCGCGCACGACCATGCAGCCGTGGAGCCCGCGCGCCGTCTCCCACAGGCGGTCGACGCGCTCGTCCCACGCCGCCAGCGGCGACGCCGTGTAGCCTTCGGGGAGCGGCAGCGGAGAGGCGAGCGGAAGTCCCAGACGCCACAGAGGGAAAGAGCCCGTCTGCAAGAACGGGAACATCTTGAACAGTCGCACCCAGCGCGGGTCGGGCACCATGTAGATGAGGCCGTCGCCGCGCGCGCGCAGCGCCTTGACCGCGTGCCTGTACATCGCCACGACGGGGTGGCTGAAGGGGTTCGCGCTGCGAAAGCGAAACGACTTGGCGAGGATCGGCGCGCCGGGACGGAAGGCGCGCACCTCGCGCCCGTCCACCGAGATGAGCGAAGGCACGAAGATGAACTGCCCGACGATGCGCCCCGTCTCGGCGTCGGTCGCCACCGTCCCCGAGATGCCGCCCATCGGCGCATCGACGACGTAGCGCCTCCACATCTCCTCGGCGAGCGTGCCCCAGCCCGCCTCCTCCTTCCAGAGACGCTGCACGCCGGGGAGGTCGTCCTCCTGCACGAGTCTGTAAGCGAGTCTCAACGGGTCGGTTTCCTCTTCAGTCGCCCGGCAGGATGTACCAGCGGTCGGGCGCGACATCGCCGGGCGCGACCGACGAGTCGAGCGCGTTGCAGGTGAAGGCGAACCTGTAGTCGCTCGTCGCGAAGCCGAGCGCGTCGAGTGCGGGCGCGAGCGCGGGCGTCCGCATGACCTTCAGGTGCGTAAGCTGAGCCGGCGTCGCGGCGTCGCGCTCCGCGTCGAGCCAGCGGAGCGTGGCGGCCAGAACGTTCTTCAACTCGCCCGGCTCGCGCGCCAGAAGGTCGGCCACCAGCCCCGTCTGTTTCTTCGTCGCCGAGTAGCCGACGAGCCTTCCGCCCGCGCGCTCGCGCACCTCGACCGCGATGCGCCCCGAGTTGCGGAAGCGGAGCCACGCGGGGTCGCGCACGACGCCGCAGTCAATCGGAAAACTCTCCTTCGCCTCGCGCCAGAGTCCTTCGTACTCGTCGCCGAACTCCGCGACGCCGCGCGCCTCAAGCCCGCGCGCCGCGCGTTCGACCTCGGGCGCACGCGCCGCCTCTAACGGCAGAGACGCGCACGCGTAAGACGTCTCCGCGAAAGGGCGCAGCCCGAAGCGCGGCAGGCGTCGGAAGACGGGGAGCCACGCGTGCTCGGGCAGAGAGTAGACGACCGAGAAGCCGCGCGCCGCGGCCTCCGCCTCGGCGACCCTCAAGAGGCCGAAGACGGGGTGCGCGCTGTCGTTCAGAGATTCGCCGCGCAGTCTCTCGCTCACGATGGGGGCCGAGAGCCTGAGCGCGCGCACCTCGCGCCCGCCCACGACGGCGCGCGAAGGCGCGAACATCTCCTGCGCCGCCACTTCGCCGCGCACGTCAACGCCCACGGTCACGAGGCTCGGGCCCTGCGGCCCGTCCACGAACCACGCGCGCCACTGCTCGGGGGCGAGCGTCCCCCAACCCGCCTCCTCCCACAAACGCAGGAGCCCCGGCAGGTCGCCGTCCTCGAAGAGCCTGTATGTCAGTTGCTCTCTCATCACAAAACAGTAGACAGTAGAAACCAGCCTTATCCTTCCGCCTCGAACTGCGCGACGGAGACGGGCGCGGCCGGCGGTTCCGGCCGCGCGTTTGACGGCGACGGCTCCGCGGCAGCGTCTTCGTCCGCGCTCCGCACGCGTGCCGTCTCGGCCTCCGCGTCGAGCGCGCGCAGCAGCGTAGACATCGCCGCGCCGCATTCGAGCAGAACGCGCGCCGCGATAAAGAGCGCGCCGACGGCGAAGACGAGCGCGGGCAGCCACGCGCCGTCCCACGCCGCAAGCCCCGCCAGCGCCGCAGAGAGGAGAGCGACCGTCAGCCCTTTCGTCGAGACGCGCGGCAGCGAGCGCGCGCGCACGAGTTGGCGACCCGCGCCGTGCTCCTCGACGGTCGTCAGCAGGCGCGCGCCGCCGAACATCCCGCCGCGCACCTCCAAATCCCAGCGGTCGAACTCGCCGCCGCGCAGCACACAAGCGCCCGCCCCGCACAGCCTCGCCTCAAGCTCGCCCAGACGCTCTTCGCGCGCGCGCCACGTCTCGCTCCACAGCGTCGTCGAGCGCGCGCGTGGCGCGGCAAGTCCCCGCACGCCGCGACGCCGCCACGGCGTCAGCCCCCAGCGCAGACGCCCCTTCAGACGCGCCAACGGCTGTATCAGGTGCAGGAGCGCCGTCACCGCCTGAAGCTTCAACAACCCGCGGCGTGTCGCCGGACTGCTCGTGAACTGCGCGCGGCGCGCACTCAAGACGGCCTGCGCGACGGGCGCGGCGAGCGCGAAGACGAAGAGCGGCGCGGCGGCCAGCAGCGGCGGCCACACAAACCCGAGCGCCGTCAGCACGCCCAGCGCGAGGACGACGAGTAGCCACTCCGGCATCAGCGGCAGCGACCTCAGAGTGCCCTCGGCCGGTTCGTAGACCGACTGAAAGAGTCCCGCCCCCCACGTCCCGTGGTGGATGCGCCCGCGGCCGAAGACGAGCGCCCGCGTGACTCCCTTGCTGTAGAGCCGGCCGCCCCACGTCAGGTGTCCGGCCGCGTTGTACTTCCCCGGCCACTTCCCTTCGAGGAGCGCCTCGGCCTTGCCGTAACCCTGCTGCTGCCGCCAGTAGGCTTTGACCGAGTTGCGCCGGTGGTGCCAGACGAGCGCCGCCGGGTGAAAGCCGAGCGTGCCGCCCGCCTGCTGCACGCGCCAGCAGAGGTCAACGTCGTCGCCCGCGGCGCGGTAGAGCGGGTCGCACCCGCCGACCTCCTGCAACACGTCGTGACGGAAGGCCATGTTGCAGCCCGGGATGTGTTCGGCCACGCGGTCGGAGAGGAGGACGTGGACGGGGCCGCCCGGCGCGTTGGCGACGCAGTCGGCGATGGGGCCGTCGCCGGCCGGCGCGACGTTCGGCCCGCCGACGCCGGCGAAGCCGTACTTCCCGAAAGCGTGCGCGAGGTACTGAAGCCAGTGCGGGTCGGGGCGCGCGTCGTCGTCGGTGTAGGCCACGAGCGCGCCCGTCGCCGCCAGCATCCCGGTGTTGCGCGCCGCGCTCAGGCCGCGGTTCTCCGTGCTGATGAGGCGGAAGGGATACTCGCTCACGATCTGCGCGGTCTGGTCGGTCGAGCCGTCGTTGACGACGATGACCTCGAAGTCCGGGTACTCCAGACGCGTCAGACCTTCCATGCAGTCGCGTATGACGCGCGCCCCGTTGTAAGTGCAGACGACGACCGAGACGCGCGGCCACCGGGCGTCGAGCGGCAAAGGCACCTCGGCGAACGCGCGGCCGACGGCCGCCAGCGCCGGCTTCGGCGTTCGCTCGCGCGTGACGAGCCCGAAGTCCCAATCCTCTATGTCATGGCCGCCGCGCCACCACTCGTCAGTCCACGCGAAGACGAACGCCCCGGCGCAACCCGACGCGAAGCAGGCGCGCACCTGCCACGCGAGCGTCTCGGCCTGCGCCGGCTCGCCGTTGCGGCGGCTGTCCAGACCGACCTCGGCCATCACGAGCGGGCGGTCGCCGGCGATGTTTTGCAGGCGCGCGAGGTAGGCGTCGAGCGCCGGCTCGGTTTCGAGGTAGACGTTGAAGCAGAGGAAATCGACGAAGGGCAGTTGCAGGTATTCGGTCGAAGGGTAGTTGACGTAGGTGACCAGCCCCGCCGGGTCTTCGCGCTTGACCGCGTGGTAGAGGCGGCGCAGGAAGCGCTCGACCTTGCGCGCCCCGTGCCAGCGCACGACCGGCGCAGGGATTTCATTGCCGATGGTGTAGCAGAGGACGGCCGGGTATCCCGCGCACTCGCGCACGAACTCGCGCACGCGCCGGACGATGTCCCGTTCTCTCTCCGCGTCGTCGAGGAAGGCGACGTGCTGCTCCCACGGCAGCCCGACCATCACGTACAGGCCGTGCGCGGCCGCCGCGTCGAGGAACCACGGCGGCGGCACCGTGTAGGTGCGGACGGCGTTGACGCCCGCCTCGCGCATCTGCGCGAAGTCGCGCCCGACCTGCGCCGGGTCGTACAGCTCGCGCCCGTCGGGGCCGGGCCGAAACGTGCCGTAGGTCACGCCGCGTACGTAGAGCTTTTCGTCGCCGGCATAAATAAACTTGCCTGCCACATGCGGCCTGCGGCGGACGGCATGCGGCTGCGCCATCGGGGGGGCGGGGGGAGACATTTTTATACCTATCCGGACTTCCGACAGAAGGCTTAAGGCTTCACGCGCTTAAATCACACTGCTATAGGTGCTGAATAAAACGGATGTGACGACGGGACGGGAATAACTGTGCTGTGGGTTGCCCTTTGAGAGAACTCCCGTCGGGTTTAAGCGAGCGCCTCAACGAACAACTAGAACCGGCGGGGCAATGCGTGTCCGGGTCTATTTACAGACGACCTGTAAAGATTGCGAGAGGCCGCCCACTCGATACGTGAGGACGCGGAGAGTAACGCCGCCCCCCGGAAAAGTCAACCGTTTCGGGCTCGCGTCGGCCCGTCGGGTTCTGATGCCAGAAAGGGTTGCGTCGCAAAGATTGAACTGAAACGAGAAAGGCTGTGAAGCGCCCTATCTCTACGCGGCTACCCCGAACAGGCTCCCGACAAACTTCGCCTGCCCCACTGAGTCTCTGCCGTCCAACCTCTTAACCTGCCCTGAATCAGCCGCAAGGGGCCTTGAAAGTTCATGACGGCCGTCCGCCTTCGGCTTCGTCGTCCTCGACGTAACCGCCGCGCTCGTCATCGACGCGCTCGATGACCGCCTCCTCCGTTCGCAGGCGGACGCGCTGCGGCCTGTGGGACTCGACCTGCTCCTTTGTGATGTGCAGCTCCTCCTTGACCATCAGACGCTTCTCGACGACCAACACCTCTTCGAGCAGCGAGATGATCATCGTGTTGCCGACGTGGCGCACGGGGACGGGGTCGTCGACCACTTTATTCACGGGCACGCGCCTGACCTGCACCTCCTCGCGCATGAGCGGCTCGTCGACGACCTCCTCGCGCTCGCTGACCGTCTTGCGGATGCGGACGCCGCCCGCCTCGACCGTGCGCTTCTGCACTTCGAGCTGCTCGGCGATAATGGGCACGACGAAGGCCCCGCCGTCGCCCCTCGCGCCGTCGCCCTGCGGCGCGTCGGACGCCCTCGGCGACACCTGTGTCAGTTCGGAGAGGCTGAAAGGCAGGTGGAGGCCGCCGTCGCTGTCGCGGCGTAGCTCGTCGGCGGGCACCAGCGCCTGCCTGCCGTCTTCGAGGCGGACGAGCACCTGACCGTGTTTGTCATCCCACCCGGCGTCCTGTTCGTCGATAAAGCCGCGCAGGCCCTCCCTGTCCGTCAGCACCAACGTCCTCGCACTCTTCTCGCTCATCGCACTCCTTTCTCAACGTGGGGGCCACGACGCGGGAGCCCCACATACCCCTCCTGAGCACTTTCACTATGCTTTGCGGGAAATTCAAACTCGCACCCGCACATCTTTATCAACAGGCGTTGTAAGAAACCAATACAGCGATTCAAACGCACCGGAACTCGGTCAATCCGTGGATACGGAAATTGAAGCCGGAGTGGAGGATTACCGCGGAACGCGACCTCAAAGTCGTTCGCTGAGCCGTTGAGTGGAACGGCGGCCTGTCGTATGCCTAGCGCCCCCCGCGTGCCTTTGCGTCACGTCGTCGACACGGGACGAGACGCGTCTTGCCTGCTGACCGTTTACGTGAGTCAGCAGCGCCTCCTCGAAGCGGCGTGCCTCTTCGACCGAGGCGAGCGAGAGCGAGCGCAGCGCCAGCTCGATGCGGCGGCGGTAGTCCGAGACCAGCGAGTCGGAGACGCCGAGCAGCGCCGCCACCTCCAACTGCGTTTTATGGTCGGCGCACAGGTAACAGTGCCAGAGGACGCACAGCATCCGCTCGTACTGTCTGGCCTTGCCTTTGACCTCCGCGCTCAGGCGCGTCAAAAACTTTTCGACGTGCTCGCCGGCGCGCCCCTCCGATTCCCGGAGCAGCGCCACCTGTTCGGGAGACGGCTTACAGTCCGCCGGCTCGAAGGGCCTGCCCCTCCCGTCCTCCTCGTCCTGCGCCACGCGGAACTGTGTCAGGCGGGCGTCGAGCACCGGCAGGCGTGACATCACAAGGGAGCGTATCGTCCGCACGTCCGCCGGCGCTTCCATCGCCTCCAGCACTTCAAAGATCAGCCCCTCAAGGTCTGTGTTACCGATGACCAACTGTGTGTCACCGGAGCAGCCTTTCAACCTCAGGTCGCGCCGCCGGACGGGCAGGACGCCGACCCGGCGCTCCAGTTCATCGGCCGGCCGGCTCGGCATCCCGTCCGGCCAACGGCTCAGGCCGTAGACCTGCTCGGTCAGCCGCAGGTGGCGCGCGCCCTTTTTCGCCGCGCCGTCGAAGCGCCGGAACCGGCGGCTGGTCTGAAGGAGCACGGAGATGCGCCGCGCCAGCCTGTAAGACTCCGGGTAGCGTTTGCGCAGACCCGTCGTCAGCAGGTTAGTAAGCTCGATCTGCCCTATCTCGGTCTCGATCTCCCGGTCGGACATCCCCGCGTTGAGGTAGTGGCGGAAGCGGTCTTTGCCGAGGAGGGTGACGAACAATTCCTGCGTGAGGTCTTCGTGCGACTCGGTCGTCGCCCACCCGGCCGAAGACGCGGCGGAAGACGACCGGGCCAGCGGGTGGTTGCGGACGATGCGGTGTAGCATGCGCCACACCTGTCCGGCTTCGGACGAGCGCAGGCTCTCGGCCCAGCCGTCGCACGCGGCCTGCCCGTATGCGTTCACGCGGTCTTCCATCCCTAATTTTTTAGAAGCTCGGGGAGAGCAACCGGGTGCGGCCGCACCACTCACACGCAGGGTTGTCTAATCGTTACGGCGTTCGGGGGGGCGGCGAAAGTACGCGCGTCGGCCCCTTCTGTACACTCCCGGATGATTTCCAGAAGCAGGTCGAAATCCACGGGCTTTGGGACGAAGTGGTCGCAGCCGACTCTCGCGGCCGCAGAGATGAAATCGTCGGTAGATTGGGCGGAGACTGCGATGACGGGGACGCGGCAGATGCTCTCGCTGCGGCGGATGAGGCTGGTGGCCGTGAAGCCATCGAGCACGGGCATCTGCAAGTCCATCAGGACGATGTCGGGGCGCTCCCGCTCGGCGACCTGTACGGCCTCGCGCCCGTCGGCGGCTTCGAGCACCCTGTAGCCGCTCATCTCCAGCAGCCGCCCGAGCATAAAGCGGCTGTCTTCATAATCTTCAGCCAACAGAACGGTCTTTACCGTCGCGCGAGGTTCTT
Source organism: Pyrinomonadaceae bacterium (assembly GCA_040509515.1). Lineage (GTDB taxonomy): Bacteria > Acidobacteriota > Blastocatellia > Pyrinomonadales > Pyrinomonadaceae > QHXN01. Next base: position 21,103 of record JBEVKV010000071.1, read on the forward strand.
GCATGGAATCAGTACCACGAAACTGCTCAGAGTGCGCGGGATGTAAACGTTTAGTGCGCCCGCGACCAACCCAATGCTTCTATGGCAAGACTCATTCCGGCGGCGGCCGATGAACAAAAGTCGAGAACGAATTTCCGCCGGCAGATAGCTGACGGTCGTTAACGCGCCCGGCCGCCGGCGCGTCATTAACTACCGAACGGGCAGGGTGTCGTGGTCACCGCCCGTCAAGCCAACACATCAAAAAGTGAGAATCGTATGAAACTACCGGCGCGCGTGGCGGCCTGCCTCGCACTCACATTGCTCTTCGCGCTGTCGGCCGCGGCCGGCGGGCAGGACTTCAATCTTCAGCGTCCGTCCGGTCTGGACAGGTATGAGGCCGAGGCTTCCGATTCGGTCGAGATTACCGTCGACGAAAAGGTGCTTCGACTGGCGGCCCGGGCGCTCTCCGACAGCAAACCCGAAGAGAAGGCCGTCAAGGCGCTGATCGGCGGGCTGAAGGGCGTCTACGTGCGCGCGTTCGGGTTCGACCGCGAAGGCGTCTATCAACCCGCCGAGGCCGAAGCCTTGCGGGCACGGTTCCGCGCCCCCGAGTGGTCGAGGGTCGTCGGGGTGCGGAGCAGAAAGTACGGCGATAACGTCGACGTCTACCTCTCCTCGTCGGGGGAACAGTTGAAGGGCGTGGCCGTGGTCGTCGCCGCCCCGCGCGAGCTGGTCTACGTCCACGTCTCGGGAGACATCGACCTGGAGAGGCTTCGTGACCTTGAAGGGCGCTTCAGCGTGCCCAAACTCGAACTCTACAGGGACGGGAAGGAGTGAGTGGCGTGACCCGTTTAAGCTCGCGGACAGTCTTGGCGGCGCTCGTTGTGGTCTTCGTTTGTTCCTCCACCGCGACCGCGAGGGCCGACGACTTCGACGCCGTCGTGCGGAACGTGCGCGCGGCGTGCGGCGGCAAAAAGGTGCGCATCCCGCTCCTCGGTCTCGCCAGCTTCGCGACCAGAATCGTTCGCCCGGCCGGCGTGAAGAGCTTCAAGCTGGCTGTGTTCGAGGACGTGACGAGGGCGGGTGACATCTCGGCGCTCGGCGCGGCGATTCGGCAATCGCTCGGGCCGGAGTGGAGGCCGCTCGTGCGCGTGCGCTCGGGGCGCGGGGCCGAGCAGACTCACGTCTACGTCAGGGACGCGGGCGACAACCTGAAGCTGATGATCGTGACGCTCGACGGGGAGCAGGCGACCGTCATCCGCGCCAAGGTGAGCCCGGAGGCGCTGGCGAAGTTCGCGCGTGACCCGAAGGTGCTCGGCATTCCGCTCGGGGGTAAATGATTAAGGCAGAAAACGGGTCTTGAATCGGCAGGCGGGAACCGAGTCGTTCGCGCCCGAAAATAATCTTTGCGACGCGACCCGAAAAGGGTAGTGTCGCAAAAAATATTTTGGCTACAATTAGTCGCGCATCAGCGTATGCGTCTGCCTCGGTATACTGGGCACACGGAAATTTTTTGCGACACCACCGCCCGGGGAGAAGCTGTCATGTGGGAACGGGATGAAGCGCGCGCCGCGCCGGCGGCCGGCGCCGGCGTCCGGTGCGAGCCGCTGACGAGACCGCTCAGGTTCGACGACGAAGAGGAGCCCCTACCTTACGCGTTCCGCCGGAGCGCGCGTGACGAACCTTACCTCGCGCAACTGCGCGCCGATTACGACCTCGATGGGGTGGTCGCCGGGAAGGAGACTTGTTACGAGAAGGTGCGCGCCGTGAGCCGCTGGACGCGCTCGCGCTGGGAGCACGACGGCGCGCTCGCGCCCGCGCGTCCCGACCCGATTTCGATTCTGCGCGAGGCCGCGCGGGGCGGGCGCTTCCGCTGCGTCGAGTACGCGGTCGTGCTCAGCGCGGCGCTCGACGCGCTCGGCATCCCGGCGCGCGTCGTCGGGCTGAAGGCCGAGGACGTAGAGACGCGCGAGCGCGGGGCCGGCCACGTCGTCGCCGAGGCTTACCTGTCGGATGAGGGGCGTTGGGTGATGGTAGACCCGCAGCTCGATGTCGTCCCGACGCTGGACGGCCGGCCGCTGAGCGCCGTGGACTTCCAGCGCGCGCTGGCAGACACGGCCGACGAGCCCGCACTCGACCGCGCCACGCAAGCTTGGGCGGGGAGATACTTCAACTGGGTCGCGCCCTACCTCTTCTACTTCGACACGAAATTCGACACGCGCTTCGGCTGCGTGCAGCAGCCGCACAGCCTGATGCTCGTCCCGCTCGGCGCGAAGAGGCCGAGGGCGTTTCAGGGGCAACCCCTCCGTGACGTGGTCTACACGCACTCCGTCGCCGCCTTTTACGCCGCGCCCGTCTGACCGCCGTTAGCCGTCCCGTCCCTCCATCCCGAAGGCGCGTGCGATCAGCTCGTAAGAGCGGAGGCGCGACTCGAAGTCGTGTGTGATGGTCACGAGCAGCAACTCCTCGACGCCGTAATGTTCCGCGACCCCCAGCAAGCGCCCCCTCACCTGCGCGACATCGCCGACCACCATGCGCTCCCTGTCGCGCGTTAGGCGCAACAGTTCGGCCTCGCTGTAAGCGTGCGCCCGCGCCTCCTCGACCGACGCGAACGGGGCTTCGACCCCGCGCTCCATGCGCCGCCGCCACAGCTCGACGCTCGACGCCAGCCGCCGCGCCTCGTCTTCGGTCTCCGCGCAGATTACGAAAATGGCGGCGCTCGCCCGGGGCTCGGCGAGGTGAGCCGAGGGCTGAAACTGCTGGCGGTAAGCGCGCACGGCGGCCGCGCCGTCCGCCCCCTGAATGAACTGCGCGAAGGAGTATGCGCAGCCGAGTTGCGAGGCGAGCTGCGCGCTGCTCCCGCTGGAACCGAGCAGCCAGAGTTCCGGGGCACCCTCGCATTCGGGCGCGGCGTGCGTACGCCGGTGCGGGTGGCCCTGCGGCGGCGCGTCGTGAAGGTACGTGAGCAGGTCGGCGACCTGTGAGGGGAACCGTTCGAGCGTCGGCTCGCCGCCCGCCGCTTGCAGCGCGCGCGCGGTTCGCGGGTCAGCGCCTGCCGCGCGGCCGACGCCGAGGTCTATCCGGCCGGGGAACAGCGTCTCCAGCATGCGGAAATTCTCCGCCACCTTGAGCGGGCTGTAGTGCATCAGCATGACGCCGCCGGAGCCGACCCGGATGCCGGACGTGGCGGAGGCCACGCCGGCGACGAGCACTTCCGGACTGGAGCTGGCGAAGCTGGCCGCGCTGTGATGTTCCGCGACCCAGTAACGGTGATACCCGAGCCGCTCCGCTGCCTGCGCCAGAAGCAGCGTCTCCCGCACGGCGTCGGCCGCCGTCCCGCCGCTGCGAATCGGCGACTGGTCGAGCACGCTTAGTTTGAGCTTCATAAGTCCTCCGTGCGTCCCGCCAAATCTATGGAAGCAGCCACGGGCCCAGCAGAGACAGGTACAGCACGAGCCCCACGGCGAGCCCCGCGGCGAGCCCCGCGAATGCGGGGCCGCGCGTCTGTCGCGGAATGGTTCGTGCCAGCCAGAGCACGCCGACGACTAGCGTCAGGAGTCCGGCCGCCAGCAGGAGGGCGGGCGGAATCCCCGTCAGCGTCGCGAGGTGAACTTCGTCAGCCCCAGACCTCAGGGGCCGGCCCGCCAACGACTTGAAGAGCAGGGGCAGGCAGGCAGGGAAGCGCATCAGGGAGGCCAGCCCGAGCGCGACCAGCGCCGGATGCGGCCTGAACCGCGCGGCCGCGCAGCAGCAGACGATGACCAGTGCGTACGTGACGAAGAGGCCGGCGGCGATTGAAGCCGCGGCCTGCCGGAGTGGCACGAGCGAGGCGGCCGCCTGAAGATTCCCGGCGTTGACCTGTTGCCAGAACGCCTTTTCCACACCGTAAGTCGCGGAGCTGTAGTGGAGCGTCGAGTCCGCGAAACCGAACCAGACGTGCGCGAGGAGGTGTCCGGCCTCGTGCAGCAGAATCGCGGCCGGGACGGCGAGCGTCGCCGCGCCCGCCCACGTCAGCGTCTGTCGCCAGCGCGCGCTCTCCGGCCGGGCGGCGGCAGCCACCGGGTTGACCGTTTCAACGTAACTCATCTTGTGCCGTCTCCTATTCAGAGGTCAGGTCGATGGCCCGCGAGCCGCGGCGGCTCACGTCGCCGAAAGGGCCGGGAGTTCCGCGGTGCCCTGCCGCGCCATCTCACCCGCGAGGTGTGCGGCGAGACTTTCCAGCGTCGGGTAGTCCCAGAGAAGTGCGGTCTCAAGCTCGATCCCCAGCTCGTCCTCCAGAGAGCCTGAGAGGGTCACGGCGGTAATCGAGTCGAGCCCGTATGCCGAGATGGGCTGGCTCGGGTCGAGGCTGGACGGCTCCGCTTCCAGCCACTCGGCGAACTTCAGCACGAGCCACTGTAGAAGTCCGGAGGGTTCTGTCAGCGCGGCGGCCGTTTCGTTGTGCGTCATCATCATCTCACTCGTCATCAGGCTTTCCGGGGTTCGTGGCTAAGCGACGGGCGCGTAAGAGTTCTTCTCCGCGTGCTGTTTCGGCAGGGCGAGCGGGGCCAGCGAGAACAGGTCGTGTTCCGCGTGCCGGCGCAGCATCTCCGCGTCGACGCTCTCCTGCCAGCGCGGCAGCGCCGCGGCGTCCGAGACCGGCACGCCGGTCTTTAGCAGGCGGCGCAGGCAAAGAATCAGCCAGACGCCGTCGCCGAAAAAAGAGTCGAGGCGCGTGCGACTCCGCAGCCAGAGGTGCAGGCAGCTCGCCGCCGCGTGCAGTTCGCCGTATCGCTCCGCGAGTCCGAAGAGCCGCGCCGGCGGACGCCTGCCCGGAAGAATGGGGCCGCGCGCCTCGTCCGCCTCCGAGCGCAGCGCGGCGAGCTGGCCGCGGAGTTCCGCGAGGAGCAGCTTCAAGGCGGCGGACTCCGCGCGTGGCAAGTCTTCGCAGGCCGCGGCCAAATCGTCTTCGACCAGCGGCAGCGTGGAGAGGACGGGGTCTGCCCCACGGCACACCATGTCAAGCTCTTCGAGCCGGCACTCGGGGAGGGGTTTGGCGAGGTCGAAAGTGGCAAGGCTGCTCTCCCACGCCGCCGCCAGCGCCCGCTCCGTCTGCCGCGCGCGCAGGCGTCGGCCGAGTTGGAGGGCGATCACTTCGAGGTTCACGGCCGTGCTCCCGTCGAAGAGGCCGACGACCGCACAGTCGCGCAGAATCTTTTGAAAGGCCCCTTCGCCGTGCCCCTCGCGAAGGTAAAATCTGGCCCCCAACACGCCCGAGAGCCGCCCGACCAGCCTTTCGACCGTCGCCGGCACCAGACTCTTGACGACGGCCGACCAGACGCTCGTCTGCCCCTGCGCGGCGTGCAGGGCGCGCGCGCCGCAGACGGCCACGGCGTCGCATATCAGGAGGTCGAGGAAGCTGTCCCTTAAGAGTTCGCGCGCGTAAGGTATGTCGAGAACCGTGCCGTTGTAGAGCCTCCGCCGCACGGCGAAGTCGAGCGTGATGCGCAGCGCGGTGTCGGCCGCGCCGAGCGAAAAACCGGCGCAGAGCGTGCGCGTCACCTGCAGGGCTTTGAGCACGGTCTCCAGCCCGCCGCCGACCGTTCCGACGAACGAGTCCGCCGGCAGCGGAAGCTCGTCGAAGTGCAGGCCGCTGATGTCTGCCCCGCGGACGCCGTGGGTCTTGACTCTGGGCAGGGAACGACAGCGTCCCTCTTCGTCTGCCGCACGCTCCAACAGCAGTAGCGAAAACCCGCGCGCTCCGCCGTCGGCTTCGGTACGCGCCAGCACGGTCACCGCGTGACTCCTGCCGGCGTTCCCGATGAGCCACTTCTCTCCGGAGAGCGTGTAACCGGCGCGGCCGCGGGAGACACGAACGTCACCGGCCAGCAGGTCTGCGCCGTGCGCGCGTTCCGTCAGGGCGAGCGAGACCTGACCGCCCTCAAGGATGATGCGCGCCAGTCTCGCGCGCTGGCCCGCATCGCCGGCCAGCCAGACGGGGACAGCGCCGAGGTATGTGCCGCCGTGCGCGACCGCCAGCGTCACGTCCCTCCTCGCGATGGCGCGCACGACGTGGAGCAGCTCCTCGTAGGAGCAGTGTCTGCCGCCGAGGTCGGCGGGGACGTAACAACGCGGCAGCCCCCACGCGTTGAGCGCGCCGACGCCGGGCTCGGGATACGCCTCCATCTCGTCCCACGCGACGGCGGCTCTCAGCGAACAGTCGTTGAGCGGGTCGAAGGGGTCTCCGAGATGCGCCTCAAGGTCGAGGGCCAGCTTGTATTGCGGTAGTGTCATCGGCGGCAAACGGAACCGGCGTCTAACATAACGCCTCCGTGCGGAAGGCGTCCGCGACGAACTTGTCGCGGCAGGCGGAGCGGCGGATTTTGCCGCTCGAAGTCCGCGGGACGGTGTTCGGCCTGAGCAGCACCACGGCGTACGCCTTCACCGCGTGGTCTTCGGCGAGCGACTGCCGGATGGCGGCCGACATCTCGCTAACCCGCTCGGCCCGCGTCGCGCTCTTCACTTCCTGCAAGACCACAAGTTCCTCAAGGCCACCGACCTCGACGGAGAAGGCGGCGGCGCAGTTCGGGCGTAAGTCCGTGTGGCTCGCGGCCACCGTGGCTTCGATGTCGTGCGGGTAATGATTCTTGCCGCGCAGAATGATGAGGTCTTTCAAACGGCCCGTCACGTACAACTCTCCGCCGTCGAGGAAACCGAGGTCGCCCGTGCGCAGGAAGGGGCCGTCGCCGGTGTCGGACAGGTACGCCCGGAAAGTTTCAAGGCTCTCGCCGGGTCGTCGCCAGTAGCCCGCGGCGACGTGCGGCCCCGCCACCCAGACCTCTCCCACCTCACCCGCGCCGCTGCGCGCGAACGTCTCCGGGTCGGCGATGACGACGCGGCCTCCGCCCCACGCGCGCCCGCAGTTGACGACGCGGCGCGTGACCTCGGACGCGGCCCCGCGCGGCGTCGTGATGCCCGCCCCGACGGGGGGCGCGGAAAGCGTCAGGGCGCGCGCCTCGCCCCCGCCGGCGACGAAGAGCGTGGCCTCCGCGAGTCCGTAGCAGGGGCGAAAGCTCGTCGCCCGAAAGCCGCAGGGCGCGAACCGCGCGGCGAAGCGCTCCAGCGTCTCGGCGCGGACGGGCTCCGAGCCGTTGAAAGCCCTCGTCCAGCGGCTCAGGTCGAGCGCGGCGGCGTCGGCCGTCGTAACGCGCTCGACGCAGAGGTCGTAGGCAAAGTTCGGGGCTCCGCTCGTGTGCGCCCCGTATTTCGAGATGGCGCGCAGCCACCGGGCGGGGCGACGGATGAATTCGAGCGGCGACATCATGACGGTGAAAAAGCCCGAGTAGACCGGCTGCTGCACCATGCCGACCAGCCCCATGTCGTGGAAATGGGGCAACCACGAGACGGCCGTCGCTTCCTCGTCGACCCCGAAGGCGCTCCGAATCATCTGCTGGTTGTGCATCAACTGGCCGTGGCGAATCGGCACCCCGCGGGGCGCGGAGGTGGAGCCCGACGTGTACTGGATGTAGGCGAGCGCGTCGGGCTCGGTCGCGCTCGTTGGCGGGCCGGAGTCCTCGTCG
>JBEVKV010000072.1:0-48242 GCA_040509515.1 Pyrinomonadaceae bacterium
GGGGGGGGGGGGGGGGGGGCGGTCGGTGGGGGGGGGGGCGCGGCCCCCCGGCCGCCCCCCCCCCCGACGGCGGCTTCGACGATGTGTTCCGTCATCTCCGGGTCGAGGTAGATTTTCCCCGCGACGACGGCGCGGATCGCGCGAACCAGTTCGTCCGCCGCGCTCAGTTTCAGCACATACCCGGAAGCGCCCGCCCGCAAAAGCTGTTGTAAGTAGCCGTCATCCGCGTGGCGCGTCAAAGTCAGGACTTTAATTTCCGGGTACAACCGCACCAGCTTCTTCGTCGCCTCCAGCCCGTTCAACTCCGGCATCGAAACGTCCATCACGACGACATCCGGTTGTAGCTCTCGCGCAAGCGCGATGGCCACGCGCCCGTTATCCGCTTCGCCGACCACTTCCATGTCGGGCTGAGAGTTGACGAGCAACTTCAAGCCTTCGCGTACGATTTTGTGATCGTCGGCGAGGAGGACGCGCAGCTTATTCATTCGGCCCGCCTCCATTCGGGACTTTCGGCGCGGGGATGCGGACGAAAACGGTCACGCCGTCTCCCGGACGCGATTCAATCTCGACCGTGCCGCCGACGAGCGAGGTGCGCTCGCGCATCCCCGTCAAACCCAGTCCGCCGCCCGCCGCGCCGGATACTTCCTCCGTGTCGAAACCGACGCCGTCGTCTTCGATGATGAGCGACACTTCCTCGGCGCGGCGCTCCAGAATAATGTCCACGTTCGTGGCTCGCGCGTGCTTGACGATGTTGTTGAGAGCCTCCTGCGCGATGCGGTAGAGCGCCGTCTCGATCTCCGGCGTCAAGCGGTCTTTCTCCATTCCGGTCGCGTGCAATTTGACGGCGATGTTGAAATGCTTCGACCAATTCCGCGTGTGTTTGGTGAGCGCCGCCTGCAAGCCGAGGTCGTCGAGCGCGGGCGGGCGGAGTTCCCAGACGAGAAAACTAACGTCCCGGTCGAGTTGCTTGGCCTCCGCTTCCAACGCTTCGAACTGCCCGCGCAGCTCTTCCTGTTCCCCGAAGCCTCCTTTGAGCATCCCCAGCTTCAGAATCAGCGCGGTCAACTGCTGCCCTAACTGGTCGTGCATCTCTCGCGCGATACGTCCGCGCTCCTCCTCCTGCGCGAGGACGAGGCGGTGCAACAGCTCTTTGTGCAACACTTCCGCGCGCTTGCGCTCGGTGGTGTCTATGGTCGTACCGACGTATTCGATAAGAGCGCCGGAATTGTCGAAAACGGGGCGGGCCAGGTTGTTGACGTGCCTGATAATCCCGTCCGGCCACACGACCCGGTAGGCTACTTCGTAGTCTCTCTTTTCTCGGACGGCGTCCTCGAAGGTCTGCTGCACCCAGGGCCGATCCTCGGGCAGAATGTATTGCAGAACGCTGGGGTAGCCCGGCTTCGTCTGCCCAAGATCCAAGCCATAGATGCGGAACATCTCCTGTGACCAGAAGACCTCTCCGGTGGAAACATTCCACGCCCAACTGCCGGTGTGGCTCAGCCTCTGCCCCTCCGCCAGATAAGCCTCGCTACGGCGCTGTTCCTCTTCCGCCCGCCTTCGCTCGGTCACGTCCACGACCATGCCGATAAACTCAAGCTCGCCGTGCCCCTTGTCAACGGGGTGGCCCAGACCGCAGTGATACCTTATCGTCCCGTCAGTAGGACGAATGATTCGATATTCCACTTCGAAATCGATTAGTTCGCGAACCGCCTTCTCAAGTACCCGTTCTACGATGGGCAAATCCTCGGGGTGAATCAGTCGTTGGGTGTTCTCTACAGTCGGCTTAAAAGTCTCAGGATCGAGGCCGAAAAGGCGAAAATGTTCCAGCGACCAGAAGCATTCGCCGGTGACAACATTCCACATCCAACTGCCGACGTGACCTAACCTCTGCGCCTCGGCCAGGTGGGCCTCGCTGCGCCGCAACTCCTCATCCGCCCGCTTACGCTCGGCGATCTCCGCCCTCAGTGCTTCGTTGATCTCTGAAAGTTGACGGGTGCGTTCTACAATCCGCTGCTCCACCTCTTCATAGGAGCGGCGCAGGGTTTCCTCCGCCTGCTTTCTCTCCGTGATGTCGAAGGTCGCGTTGACGACCTGCCGCACGTCGCCCCGCTCAGCGCGCGCGAAGACCATGCTGCGGGCCGACACCCATCGCCACTCATCGCCGCGTCGCACACGGCACTCAAACTCGTTTATCTCACCGTCTGTTAACCGTTTCAGGCGTTCTATATTCTCTCTCAGGCGGGGTACGTCTTCCGGGTGCAACAGTGTGGAGAACTTGTCTTCCATCTGTGCGATCTGATCCGCCGTATAGCCGAGCAGGTTGACGACATCGCTGCTGAAGTAGAGGTGGCTGCCCGTGACAACGTTGAATACGTCGAGCATCACCGGGCTGAGGTCGGTAACGCCGCGAATGAACCGCTGCTGCTCATCAAGCGCCGCTTCCATGAGCTTGCGCTCGGTGATGTCTCGCACGTACACGGTGATGCCGTCAGCCGCGGGGTACATGGTCTGTTCGAACCATGTGTCGAGCGGCGCGTAATACTCCTCAAAGTGAACGGTTACCCCTTCGTCCATCGCGCGGCGGCACGCGCTCTCGAACTGCGAGCCGGCGAATTCGGGGAACACCTCCCACAACGTACGCCCCAGCATCTCTTCACGCCGAAGGCGAGCGATGCGCTCCGCCGCGCGGTTGACGTAGGTGTAACGCCACTCGCGGTCCACCGCTGCGAATCCGTCCGACATGCTCTCCAGAATCTCGACGGAGTTCCCGTCCGTCGCGCGGCGGCGCGTGCGCCTTCTTTGCGCCCTCCGCCTCTCAGATCCGTCAGCGGATTCGCTCATTCCGAGGGAGTCCTTTCACCGGGCGGCGAGGGGTTCCATCATAATTCCACGTTGAGGACGATTGGATAATCAGCCTTATACCACCCAAGTGTGAACTTTGAAAGCCGCTTTTGGTTACGGGTCTTGGCCTCGGCTCTGTTGCAGGAATCACCTTTGGCGTAAAATTTCCAAAGAGCGAAATGACGTAAGCTGCTTGCCTGCAATACTTGTAGCTGTTTCCATGAATAAGGCGGGACGAGGAACATGCTCTAACGGCTTGTTATGACCTATATGCGATGAGAGCCGATTTTTATGGTTTACTAACACTTTTCGATTGGTCCCTTCAACCAACGAGTAAACTCGTCGGAGCAGCATCGCTGAAAGCTCTGCCGTCAATTCGCCTACATCTTGCAAGGGCGTCCCCTCGGGTGAGTCTCCGTGCTTGGCCCGCTTGACCCAGTTCGTCAACGTTTCGGGTGAGATCGACGGCAGTGTTGCGAAAAATATATTCGGACGCAGAAGGTCACCAGCGACTCTTTCTCAGGCGGCGATCTGAAAGAGCGCAGCGACGAACTTTGCCTGACCCATCGCATCGCTGCCGGCTAATCTTTTGACCTGCCCCTTCCTTATCATGTTCATCGCCTCAACACCTTCGAGCGTCCGCTCCGCTGCGGAAACGTCGCGTTTAGCGCTGAGCATAAATTCAATAGTCTGGCCTTCTTTGTCCACGGCGCGATACAGATATTTACATGTCTTCCCGACTTTGATGTAAGTCTCGTCAACACGGAAGGGCGCGCCGCTCATCTTCAAATGAGGTCGGATGCGCTTATTAATCTCCGGGGCGTAACGCTGTACCCACCTCCACACGGTAGTATGGTCCACGGAGAGGCCGCGCTCGCTCATCATCTCCTCCAGGTCGCGATAAGAAAGTTGGTATCTGCAATACCAGCGGACGCACAAAAGGATGATAGCCGGCTCGAAGTGGCGCCACTTGAACGGGGATTTGGGAATATGATTCCGGGAGTATGATGGCCTAGCTGGAAGTCGGATTATAGCCGGAGAAGTTATTCCTGCAACAGAACCGAAAATTCTTCGGGCGAATAAAGCCCCGCACCCGGACGTGGTGCCGCTGACGCGCCGCCACGCCGGTGAGCTTGAACGTGAGGCGACAACAAAGACGCAGACGTCGGGCGGCTCCAATCCGGGCAGCGCGACCGTGAACCTTTTCCGAGGAGGAGAGTTCTTTCTGAAGTTCATCTGTATCCACCCGCGTTTTGCCTCCTTAACCAGCCACCACTTCAACGAGTCATACGGCTACGCGCAGGAGTTCCGCCGGCGGGGGAAAGAGTTCCTGTTGCTCATCAACACCCATGCGAGCCCCCGGATCGCTGCCGAGCTCCGCGCCCGCGCCGTTCTGGATGATCCTACCTTCCGCCTGGAGTGGAGCTTCCGGGAACGCAGCCGGCGGTTCCTGGCCATGCTGCACTCGGAGGTCGACGCCGACCTCGTCGCGGATGACTGTGTGATGCTCACGGTCTCGACCCAGCTCGAAGCCCACGCGCTCGTGCGCTGGCTGCGGGAGTTGCCGCGTGACCAAAAGCCCTGGGTGGTTATTCTCTTCCTCAGCGACCGTTGGAACCGCTCGGGGCGTGAGGAGTACGCGAGGCAGGCCGCCGAGTTCCGGATACTTAACGCCGAGCTTACACGGCTCGCCCCCGAGGATGCGCGCCGGCTGATTTTTTGTACCCTGACCGATCTTCTCGCGGAGGAATTGGGCGAGCTGCTCGGCACGCAGGTGGAGCTCGCGCCGATCCCGCTCCCCTTTGGTGAGCCCGGGCTGCACGCTTCGGCCAAGATTCGACCCTCCCCCCGCCTCCCCTTTCCGTTCCGGGTTTTACGCGGTTTCCGAGGTTTGAGACTGAGTTCTGACAGACCCCTGCCTCGCGTGGCAGTGCTCGGCGGCATGCGGCGCGAAAAAGGTTCGCATCTCATTCCTGATATCGTCCGCGCCTGCCGTTCCAACGTGCAGGTGGAGTTCCTGATCCAGTTGGAGAACAATGACCTTTCCCCTGAGGAGGCCGAAAGACTGAAGCGCGTCGCCAAAGAGCCGCATGTGATAGTCATTCCCGGACAGGTCTCCATGCCGGCGTATCACGACGCACTCAAGGGCGCGGACATTGCCTTATTCCCCTACGAAATCATCCCATACCGCAAGAGGACTTCCGGGGTGTTTGCTGAGGCCGTGGCATACGGGAAGCCGGTCGTCGCGACGCGCGGGACGTGGATGGCGGAACAGATAGAGGCCGGCCGCGCGGCGGGGGTCATCTCGGAGGAGTTGCGGCCCGACTCCGTCGCCGATGCCATCGCCCGCTGCGTAAGGGATTTAGAATCCTTGCGCCAATCGGCCCTGGACAAGAGTGCCGGGTGGAGGAAAACCACCGGCCTAACGGCTTTCGTGGATTTCGTCGAAGAGCAGCTCGCCCGACGCTCACGCGGACGAACGGTTTCATCCCGGTGAGCCAACCTAAATAGTGGTCGGGCGGCGGTCTCTTCCGGCCGCCGCCCGACATCGGCATGCCCGCAGGGCGGTGCGACGGAGGTGAGCGGCAGAATGCTCCTGCTCCACTCACGCTGATTGAGAAGGCAGCCGGCCTGACTTCCGTCCAATGCCCTATCGAGAGCTGGTCTAACTTCCCGGCGAGGAGTGGTACGAGGAAGAGGGCAGAGTACCGGCCGGCGCGGGTGCCGGGGCGAACCGAAATCAGTTGAGGGGAGTGGCGGAGCGCAGCCAGTCCCTTTGCGACGGAGACAGAGGCCCCCGCCGCCGGAAGAGCGGGTTTGATGTGAGCACGTCGGGCGCGAACAGCCAGTGATAATGAACGTGTACGAGCTGCGGAAAAACTCTGCGCGCCAGCGCCGCGTCCACCAGCCCATGCTGATGTAACGGATAGTTGTAGGTCGGAGGCAGCTCACGGACGCGCCGGCTCGTGCTCCAGAGGGCCAGCGACAGCGCCGCCTGATTCGACCCCCAGAGGTTGCCGGCGGCCGGTTCGATCCAGCCGGCGCCGGTACGGAACGAACCCGCGTTGGTGAACGGCCTGAGCCCCGTTCTGACGGAGCGGAAGAAGAAGTCGGCCCAACGGCGCAGGATGCCGAGCCCGCTTCGCACCACGACCAGCCCGCCGTTGTAATTCGCCTTGATCCGCCGACGGTCTACGAAGGACTCGCCCCAGGGAATCTCGTCGTAGCCCACGCCGCAACAGCGGCAAAGCTCCTGCCAGTACAGGTCGCACGAATCCGACGGCCCGCTGGTCGACATCCCTTTAACGTCCACCGGGCGCACGGCCGCATCCGCGTCGGGGGGAAGGAGCAGCTCCGACGGTTCGCGCAGGAAGAGCGTGTCGCTGTCGAGAATCACCAGTAGCTCGTGCGGATGCGTCTCCTCGACGTAAGCGGCCGCGGCCACGCGGTTCGCGGAGCCGTATTCAGGGCACTCCGTGTTGAGGAGCCTTTCGATGTGGACCGCGCCCAGCTCGTGCAACTTTCGCCTCGCGTCGTTCGAGATGGCCCGCCCCGCGCGCGGCGAGAGGGCGTAGAGTGAGCAGCCGCTGAGGCGCCCCGCGTAACGGCGTATGCTGTCAAACAGCAGGAGCGTCTGCGCTTCGAGCAAGCCCCCCTCAATGCACGCGACAAACCCGACGTCAGGCCGCGCCGCGGCGAAGGGCTCCGGCGCCTCGACCGTCGCCGGAGCCCGCCGGGCGCGGCGCGCCGCCATCAAACGTTGGAAAAGAGACAACGCGCTACTCCCAACCCGCACCTGCCCCGCACCGGGCTGCGGCGAGCACTTCGTCAAAGGTTACTGCCGACGTGGCGGACATTCGCGGCCACGGGCCGAGACTTGTCTGATACGGTAGACCGCGAATCCTTGATCAAGAGACGCGCGGAGACGGGAGTCATTAAACACGATGGAGCCATCCAGTGTCGAAATTCGACCGGGTCCGGCCGCCCGCGGTGACTTTGCGCCCAACGCCCTGACAACGCCATTCTGCGTGACGGGCATGCACCGCTCAGGAACCTCGATGGTCGCCAGACTTCTGCACGCGTGCGGGGCCTTCCTCGGGCCGGAGGAGGAACTCGACAGGCCTTCCCCGAATAACCCCGATGGCTACTTCGAGAGCCGAGATTTCGTGACGCTGAATGAAGACCTGATGGCTCAATTCGGCGGAAGGTGGGACGACACGGCGAGCTTCCCGACGGGTTGGGGTTCTCCCCGGCCGCCGCGGGGGTGCTAGGGCAGTCCCTCCCCTACTCATTTCGCGGGGATGGGCTATGCCTAATCATGATTCCACAATTGTCGCCGTAGGATCCACAAGCGTCTCATTCGTGAACCCATCAGAAAATTTCACCTGATGGGTATAAGGCCGGCGGCGATAGACAAGTGCCAGACAAGTTTAAGGGGTTCGGATATATTTTAATCAACATGGTGGGTGCTGAACGTGTCCGCCGAGTGCTTGCTGGGGTGAGGACAGTGAGCACATATTAACAGGCGCGAGGCCCCCCAAGGCTAACGCGCCTGTTCGCCTTTACGTGTCTTATTTTGGGGGCTCAGCTGGCGGCCTGCTCCCGTTCCAGCCGCCAAAGGTACTCTACGACCTCCGTCGCCTCCTCCTCCGTACGCAGCGGGTGCGCCTCGTCGGCGTCCCTGGCGGCCAACAGCCTGGCCGTCGAGTAAGCGGGTTTGCGACCTTTCCAGTATTCGAGTCGCTGGAGGTAAAAGTTGATGTGTGCCTGCTGGCGCTCGTTCATCACCGGGGATTCTAGCACCGCCGGAAGGCGCCAGTGACAGAGTAGTCAACGACGGCGGACAGCCGCGCCCACGCCGCCCGACAGCGGCACGCCCCGCCCGCGGGAACTCTGACTTATCATGCCCCGTCGCGGCGGTTGATGCGCGCAACTGGTGTTAAGTAACGCGTACATCGGGGCCAGGCTGACGTGGGGCGTCGTCAGGCCCGATCTGCTACGGCCGCGCGGTTGCTCTGATCCGCGATGGCGTGTTCGTGGGAGTGTTGGTCGGTCTCGCTGCGACCGGCCAACTCCCGTAGACGTTCGCCCCGGCCGTAGGCGATGAGCGTGTCGCCGGGGCGCAGTTGGAACTCCTGCGAAGGCGCGCCGACGTAGGAGCCGTCGCCGCGTAGAATGCCGAGCACCGCCACGCCTTCGCCGGGAAGGTTGAGGTCTTTGAGGCGCGACTTCGCCAGCCAGTCGCCCTTATCCACCTCCAGCTCGGCGACGCCGTAGTTGTCGCGCAGGTGGAGCAGTGAGGCGAAGTCCCGCACGTCGAGCGTGGTCGTACGCCGCAGCCCCCACTTGATCGCCGGCGTCAGCATTCGGTTGAACCACTCGCTCTGCGAGAGCACCGCGAGCACGGCGATCCCGCACGCGAGGATGAGCAGCCGCGGCGTGGCCGCCCCGCCCGCGGACGTAAACGAAAGGACGAGCGAGGCGATGGCGGAAATCGCGCCGCCGCTCCCGATGCGGATGAGATAGGAGATGATGCGCCGGCGCTCGGGCGAGGTGATCACCATCTCGGCCTCGCCCGTCGTAAAGCCGGTGCCGGAAAAGGCCGAGAGCGACTGGAAGGCGGCTGCCTCCCGCGACATTCCCGTCATCCCGAGCGCCAGCGTGCCGATGCGTATCACCAGCATCGAGAGCGAAACTACGACCAGCAGAGAGATCAGAGCAAACATACGTCCGCAGGCCCCGGGCCAGCCGTCCACGCGATCCGGCGAGTCGAGCCTTGTTGCCGACGGCCGGTTACCTGTTTTTGCCGGTGATGCCTACTCGCGCCCTTCCGAAGTCCCGTCCGGAAGTTCCGGCAAAATCTCGAAGCGGAGCAGCGTCTTCCCGCCGTCTCCGTCTTCAACCCCTAAACCGTCTTCGACGCCCTTAATGCCGACGAGCGGCACGATGCGCCGGACGTTCGGGACGGTGTGGGTTACGTGCCTCGGGTCGGCCTTCGTCTCGACGCCGAGGATGATTTCGACGCTCCCGGCCGCGGAACCTTTCGGCTCGAAACTGACGCCGACGAAGGGCAGGGACTTCTCCTCCTCCTGCGCGCCGATGTCCGCCCCTATGACCTCAAGGCGCGCGGACCGCATCTGGTTGCGCTTGCTGAACTCGTCGAGAAAAGTTTTCCAACGGTTGCGCTCTATCTCACCTTGCATTGTTTTCCCTCCCCTTTTAATTGCAAAGGAACAGCTCTAGGCATCCCGCGTTTGCGACGACGATGGGGAATCTTTTTCGCCCGCACCGGCGGGTTCGGATGAATCAATCGCCTCGCGCGCGTGAACCAGTTCAAAGTAGAGCGCCTCCGCCGAGCGGCGTCCCGTAAAGAGCGCGAGACCGAGGAACATGACGGAAAGAAAGAGGAAGACCACGAACAGTCGGACGGTGAAACCTATCCGCGCCATGAAGAAGATCAAACCCGAGAGCGAAATCAACGCCAGGTTGAAAACAGTTGACCTGACGAGGCGGTGCTGGTTGAGTCGCTTCTCCAGTGCTTCGTAGACCTCCGGTTTTTTAGCCAGTATGTCCATTCGCAACGCCAAAGGACTTGGCAAGTCACCGACTTGATGAAGCGCGCCCCCGCCGACTATCCAACTATAAGGTAACGCGCTCACGGCCTTGTCGAAGATCAGGCCGAACATGTACGCGATGCCGATCAGCCCGGCTGACAGTTGCGCGCTCCATTGCTTGAGGCCGTCGAGGTTCAACCAGTCGAAGCCGAAGACCGCCAGAACCAGAAGGGAGACCCAGATGAGCACCTGAAAGCCGACCAGCACCAGCTCGAAGATGATGGATGTATTAAGCCCCGTCATGCCCGCTCGGATATTGTGGTTCGCCCCTCGCGACGATTCGCATGTCGTCCTGACTCGTCGCCTTCGCCCGACGGCCCCGTTATTTCCTCGCTTAACGCCAGGCGCACGAGTCGCGCAGCGTGCCGCAGGAATACCGGCCCGTCGAAAGTCGTCCCGTCGGGCAAATCAAAGTCTTGAACACAACTCACTTCAAGGTGAACCGCGACCGACTCAAGGTAAGCGGGGGCGGGCAGGGCCGCGTGGAGCAGTTGTAGCTCGCGCGCAATCATGTGAATCAATGACTGCTCGTCGCCCCGACTCGCGGCGACAATCCTTTGGACGTGCTCTTCGATTGTTATCATGTGCCGCTCCTCGTTCGCGGCCCGCTCACCTTCTCTGCTCGGCCTGCGGGCTGAATTCACCGAGCGTGGCGCGCACCTGCTGCTCCCGCCCCTCGCGCCGAATCGTCAACGTCACCTCCGTCCCGGGCGGCGTGCCCGCCACCTGATTGCGGAAGGTGTTCGGGTCGCCGACTTCGACACCGTTCAAAGCGGTGATAACGTCGCCCTTCCTGATGCCCGCGCGGTCGGCGGCGCTGCCGGGCTGCACCTGACTGACGACCACGCCTTTCGTCTCCCTGATGCCGAGGCCCGCGGCCGTCTCCGAGTTCAACTCCTGCACGACGATGCCGAGCTGCCCGCGTCGCACCTTGCCCGTACGCTTCAACTCCTCCATCACGCTGCGGGCCATGTTCGAGGGGATGGCGAAGCCTATGCCGATGCTGCCGCCCGAAGGAGAGAGTATCTGCGAGTTGATGCCGACGAGCTCGCCGCTCATGTTGACGAGCGCGCCGCCGGAGTTGCCCTGATTAATCGAGGCGTCCGTTTGGAGGAAGTCCTCGAAGCTGCCGTTGCTGAGTCCCGTCTGCCGGCCCTTGGCGCTAATGATTCCTTCGGTCACGGTCTGGCCGATGCCGAGCGGGTTGCCGACGGCAAGCACCACATCGCCGACCCGAACGCGGTCTGAGTCGCCTAGACTGAGCAAAGGCAGATTGCCCGCGTCAATTTTCAGCAAGGCCAAATCGCTCGGCGGGTCAGAGCCGACGACGCGCGCGTCGAAGAGGCGGTTGTCGTTGAGCGCCACCCTAATCTGCTCGGCCCCATCTATGACGTGGTGGTTCGTCAGGACGAAGCCGTCGTTGCTGACGATGACGCCCGAGCCGAGGCCCCTCTCGCGCCGCTCGGCGGGCGGGCGGGACGGGCCTTGCTCGCCGAAGAAGTCGCGAAACGAAGGGTCGTCGGCGAACGGGTACTGTTGCGGCGCGTGTGCGCGCGACTGCACGTTAATCGTGACGACCGCAGGCGCGACCCGGCTCACCACGTCGGCGTAGGAGACGACCGGGACCGCCGCGACGCCCGCGCCTGCGCCGCCGCCGTCCGTGAGGCTGGTGTGAATCACCGGGAGGGGCGTCGCCGATGCGGCGCCGGGCGCCGAGGACTCTCTCGACGATTCCGTCCGACTGCACGCCCCGAGCAATAGAGCCAATGCGAGTAATGCGACCAGAGCCGACGCCACTCGTGAGTGCTCGGCCGGCCGCGCCCCAGCGCGCACAAATCTTCTCGCGCTCATCACGCCTCCTCTCCCCTTTTCCAATCCGCCCCGCCGGGTTTCGGGCCTTGAGCCCGCCCTCTCATGCGCTCCGCGCAGGCGCGCATTCGCGGGCCGTGGACTCATGCGTGTCTGGGCGACATCTTCGGGTGTGCTGTGCGCTCAAGGCCGCGCAGCTTGAAGCCGAGTGCGAGCAGTAAGACGCCGAAAAAGATTGCGTAGGCGCCGATGATCCAGACTACGGCGAGCGCGCCCGCCGCAGGGTTCAGCAGCAGCAGCACGCCGAAGAGCACCGACAGGGCTCCGCTCAGCGCCAGCAGCCACTCGCCCTTGATGTGCTTGCGCATCTGTATCGCCGCGACGATCTCCATCACGCCGGTGAAGAGCGCCCATCCGGCGATGAGTCCAAGCAGCAACAGCGCCGTGATGCCCGGCCACAAGAACGTGAGCACGCCCGCGATGACGCCGAAGATTCCATGGATGAGCAGCAACCACCAGCGATTCTGCTCTCGTCCTCTGACACCGGCGGCGATGGCGAAGATGCCGTCGGTGATGGCGTAGGCGCCGAAGAGGAAGACGAGCGACAGTAGGGTGATGCCGGGCCAGACGAAGGTCAGGATACCGAAGAGAACGGCCAGAAGGCCGCGCAGCGCCAGCGTCCACCAGTTACGCGAATACACGAGCAACATTTCTTTCCTCCTTACGCGAACAGGGGAGGCAGACTCACCTGACAGAACACGTCCGCCTCCCCTTTCGCTTCAGTGATGCACGAGCACCGGCACGGTGCTGTTGCGCATCAGGTACTCCGTCGTCGAGCCAAGCCCGAGACTCTCGGCGGTCTGGTCGGCGTAGGCGCCCATCACTAGCAGGTCACACTTCGCTTCGCTCGCGTGATCGAGAATCACGGAGAGGCTGTCGCCCTTCAGGTAATGCGTGTACACGTGTACCGGATAATCTTTGAAATACCGCAAGACCTCTGTGAGCGCCTCCGTCGGTTCGTTCCACTCGACAAACTCGACCGCGTCAACATCCATCCCGAGCACGACGGCGAGGCGAGCGAGCGCCTGCATAGCACGCCGCGCCGCCTCGCTCCCGTCGTAGGCCAGCAGCGCCCTTTTGAACTCGCGGAACGGCGGCTGTGCCATCAGCACCGGCCGCCCGACTTTGCGCACAACCTTCTCGGCGACCGAGCCGAGGAAGCCAGTCTCAAGGTCTACGTCCTCGCCGTGCTTGCCCATCACCAGGAGGTCTGCGTGCGGCGCGCGCCCGGCGAGAATCTTCACGACGCTGCCGGTCTCAAGCTCCGTCCGGCACGCCACGCCGTAGCGCTCGCAGACGGCGGCGGCGCGTTCGAGCACATGCAGCCCGTGAGCGTGGTAGTAGGCGCGCACACGCTCAAGGAGCCCGGCTTCGCGTATGCGCGCCGGGACTCCCGCTGCCTGACCTTCGACGATCTCCGAGAAGTGCCTGATGAAGTGGACGGCAAGCCGCCGCGCGTCAATCACGTAGACGGCGGTCGCGCTCGCGCCCGTGCGCGCGGCGAGCCACGCGCCGTACTCGACTGCCGCCTCCGCGTGAGCCGAGCCGTCCGTCGCAATCAGGACGCTGTAAATTCCGTTGCTCTCGCCGTCGCCGCTCATAGCCCTCTTCCACCTTCCGTCGGTTACCGGGGATTCACGGATTTACCCGCCGACACCCACGGCCTCCGCCTGCTCCGCCCTCTTGGGCGTGAATGTGAACTTTCCGCCCTCGAAGTCAACGACGATCATCTGCCCGTCCCTTATCACGCTGCGCAGGAGCAGCCGTCCGAGGGGCGTCTCCAACTCCTTCTGGATGGCGCGCTTCAGCGGGCGCGCGCCATAGACCGGGTCGTAGCCCTCGCGCGCAAGGTGCGTCGCGGCCTCCGGCGTCAGCTCTAAACGGATGTGACGTTCGGTCAGTCGCGCGCGCAGACGGTTGAGCTGAATGTCCAGAATCTTCTTGAGGTCTTCTTCGCTGAGCGCATGAAAGACCACGATGTCGTCCACGCGGTTGAGGAACTCCGGGCGGAAGTGGTGCCTCAGCTCGACCAGCACGGCCTCCTTCATCAACTCATAACCCTCAGCCCCTTCCTTGCCGCTGAACTCAAGGATGCGCTGCGACCCGATGTTCGAGGTCATAATGATGACCGTGTTCTTGAAATCGACGACGCGCCCCTGACTGTCGGTCAACCGCCCGTCGTCGAGAATCTGCAAGAGGATGTTGAAGACATCGTGGTGCGCCTTCTCTATCTCGTCGAAGAGGATGACGCTGTACGGCCTGCGTCTGACGGCCTCGGTCAACTGCCCGCCCTCTTCATAGCCGACGTAGCCCGGCGGCGCTCCGATGAGGCGTGCGACGGCGTGCTTCTCCATGTACTCAGACATGTCGATGCGGATCATGGCCTGCTCGTCGTCGAACATTAACTCGGCGAGCGCGCGCGCCAGTTCCGTCTTGCCGACGCCCGTGGGGCCGAGGAAGATGAACGAGCCGATGGGGCGTTGCGGGTCTTTGAGGCCGGAGCGTGCGCGTATGACGGCGTCGGCCACGGCCTCGACGGCCTCGTCCTGACCGATGACGCGCTTGTGCAGGTGCTCGCCGAGTTGCAGGAGTTTTTCGACCTCGCCCTGCATCAGGCGCGAGACCGGGACGCCCGTCCAGCGCGAGACGACCGCGGCGATGTCCTCCTCGTCCACCTCCTCCTTGATGAGACGCGAGCCGCCCTGCTTCTTCGCCAGCAATTCCTCTTCGGATTGGAGCCTGCGCTCAAGGTCTTGCAGGCTGCCGTAGCGCAACTCGGCCGCTTTATTTAAATCGTAAGCGCGCTCGGCCTGCTCGATCTCGACGCGCGTGCGGTCTATCTCTTCGCGGAGCTTGCGCAGACGCTCGACCGCCTGCCGCTCGACCTGCCACTGCGCGCGCAGCGCGTCTGCGCGCGCCTTCAGGTCGGCCAGCTCCTTCTCCAACTTCCCCAGACGCTCTTTCGACGCGCGGTCTTTCTCCTTCTTCAAAGCCTCGCGCTCGATCTCCAACTGCATGACTCGCCGCTGCACTTCATCAAGCTCAATCGGCACGCTCTCGATTTCAGTGCGCAGACGCGCCGCCGCCTCGTCAACTAAATCAATCGCCTTGTCGGGCAGGAAGCGGTCGGCGATGTAGCGGTGCGAGAGCACGGCCGCGGCGACGAGCGCCGAGTCCTTGATGCGGACGCCGTGGTGAATCTCGTAGCGCTCCTTGAGGCCACGCAGGATGGAGATAGTGTCTTCGACCGACGGCTCCTCGACGAAGACGGGTTGGAAGCGGCGTTCCAAGGCCGCGTCCTTCTCGATATACTTGCGATACTCGTCGAGCGTGGTCGCGCCGATGCAGTGCAACTCGCCGCGCGCGAGCATCGGCTTCAGAAGGTTGCCCGCGTCCATCGAGCCCTCGGTCTTGCCTGCGCCGACGACCGTGTGCAGCTCGTCTATGAAGAGGATGATGCGGCCGTCGGCCTCCTGCACTTCCTTCAGGACGGCCTTCAAACGCTCTTCAAACTCGCCCCGGTATTTCGCGCCCGCGATGAGCGCGCCCATGTCGAGCGCGACGACGCGCCGGTCTTTGAGACTCTCGGGCACGTCGCCGCGCACGATGCGTTGAGCCAAGCCTTCGACGATCGCGGTCTTGCCGACGCCGGGCTCGCCGATGAGCACGGGATTGTTCTTCGTGCGGCGCGAAAGGACTTGAATGGTGCGGCGTATCTCGTCGTCACGGCCGATGACGGGGTCGAGCTTGCCCGTGGCGGCGAGCTTCGTCAGTTCGCGCCCGTAGCGTTCGAGCGCCTCGTAGGTCGCCTCCGGGTTCTGCGAGGTGACGCGCTGGCTCCCTCGCACGCTCTTGAGCGCCTGCATCAGACGGTCGCGCGTCAGACCCGACTCGTTCAGGATGCGGCCGGCCGCGCCCGACCTGTCATCCGCCATCGCGAGCAGAAGGTGTTCGACCGAGACGTACTCGTCCTTGAGCTTGCGCGCCTCGTCCTCTGCCTGCGTGAGCAGCCGGTTGAGGCGGGAAGTGACGTACACGTCGCCGACGCCGCCGCTCGCCGAAGAGACTTTCGGCAGCCGCGCGAGTTCGGCTTCGACGCGTTGGCGCACTGTCTCGGCGTCAACCCCGGCCTTGTCCAGAATTGACTTCGCCAGCCCGCCTTCCTGCGCTAGCAGCGCGAGCAGAAGGTGCTCGACATCCACCTGCTGGTGGCCCAAGCGGGTCGCCTCACTCTGCGCAGCGCGCAAAGCCTCCTGTGCCTTCTCGGTCAGACGATTGATGTCCATAATTGCACTCAGCACTCAGCAGTCAGCGGCCAGCCAGCAGACAGCTTTTCGGTTTGGCTGACTGCTGAACGCTGACTGCTGAAAGCTTTTAATACCCCATGTCACCGCCCGGCATCGGCGGCAGCGCGCCCTTGCCCTTCTCCTCGGGTATCTCGGACACCACGGCCTCGGTCGTCAGCAGGAGGCCGGCGATGGATGTCGCGTTCTGCAAAGCGGTGCGCGTGACCTTGGTCGGGTCTATGACGCCGGCCTTGACGAGGTCTTCGTACTGCTCGGTCGCGGCGTTGAAGCCATAGCTCGCGGGCTTCCCCCCGCGCACCTTCTCGACCACGACGGAGCCTTCGTTCCCGGCGTTCTGCGCTATCTGGCGCAGCGGCTCTTCGAGCGCGCGCCTCACGATATTGACGCCGGCCTGCTCGTCCTCGTCTTCAAGCTTGAAGTTGTCCAGAGCCTTCTGCGCGCGGAGGAGCGTGACGCCGCCGCCGGGGACGATGCCCTCCTCGACGGCCGCGCGGGTCGCGTGCATCGCGTCCTCGACGCGCGCCTTCTTCTCTTTAAGCTCGGTCTCGGTGGCCGCGCCGACTTTGATAACCGCGACGCCGCCGACGAGCTTCGCCAGACGCTCCTGCAACTTCTCGCGGTCGTAGTCCGAGCTCGTCTCCTCCATTTGCGCCCTTATCTGGCGCACGCGTCCGTCTATCTCTTCACGCCCGCCCGCGCCCTCGACAATCGTCGTGCTGTCCGTGTCCACCGTCGCCTTCCTCGCGCGGCCCAAGTCATCGACGTGGACGTTTTCGAGCTTGATGCCGAGGTCTTCCGAGATGACGCGGCCGCCCGTGAGCACCGCGATGTCTTCGAGCATGGCCTTGCGGCGGTCTCCGAAGCCGGGGGCCTTCACCGCGCAGACGTTCAGGGTGCCGCGCAGCTTGTTGACGACGAGCGTGGCGAGAGCCTCGCCCTCCACGTCCTCGGCGATGATGAGGAGCGGGTGGCCTTCGCGCGCGACCTGTTCGAGCAGCGGCAGGAGGTCGCGGATAGAAGAAATCTTCTTCTCGTGAATCAGGATGAGCGGGTCTTCGAGCGCGCACTCCATCCGCTCGGGGTTGGTGACGAAGTAGGGCGACAGGTACCCGCGGTCGAACTGCATGCCCTCGACCACTTCGAGCAGCGTCTCCATCGTGCGCGACTCCTCGACCGTAATCACGCCGTCCTTGCCGACCTTCTCCATCGTCTTGGCGATGAGCTCGCCGATGGTTCGGTCGCCGTTGGCCGAGATGGTCCCGACCTGCGCGATCTCTTCGCCCTTGACCGGCTTCGAGAGTTTCTTGATCTCCTCGACGACGCGCTCGGTCACCTTCTGTATGCCGCGTTGGAGGGCCATCGGGTTCGCCCCGGCCGCGACCATCCGCAGGCCCTCGCGGAAGATGGCCTGCGCGAGCACGGTGGCGGTTGTCGTCCCGTCGCCCGCCACGTCCGAGGTCTTCGAGGCGACCTCCTTGACCATCTGCGCGCCGACGTTCTCCAGCTTGTCCTCAAGCTCAATCTCCTTCGCCACGGTCACGCCGTCCTTGGTGATGGTCGGGCTTCCGAACTTCCGGTCGAGGACGACGTTGCGGCCCTTCGGCCCGAGCGTCACCTTCACCGCGTCGGCGAGCTTGTTCACGCCTTCGAGAATGGCATGACGCGACCGGTCGCCATGCACCACCATTTTTGCCGCCATCGCCTTTAGCCTCCCGTCCTCACCTCTTTCGGAAATTACTCTTCAAGCCTGCGGCGCATCGCCGAAAGCTCGCGGTTCAACTGTTCGAGCCGCCCGACCAGGTCGAGGATGACGGCCGCGCCCGCGAAGTTGACGCCGAGGTCGCGGCGCAGTCGCTGCATCCGTCGCAGGCGCACGACGGCGCGCCGCGGCAAAAGCGTCTCGCCCTGCTCGCCGCCCGTGGTTTCGAGCAAGCCCTGCCGGGCGAGCCGCGCGACGAGCGTCGTGCGCGCGCCGACCGTCTCGGCCACCACCTCGAACGTCAGCGCTTCGTCGAGGTCGAAGTCTGTCTCCCGCATACACTCCTTCGGGCCGCCCTCCGGCCCTTCATTCGGCGCGTTGCTTGCCCGTCTCTTCGAGCTTCCTGATTCGCCATCTCAATGGTTTCTCGCCCGCGGGTTGAAACGCGAGACGCGCTTCAGCTCTTCGTACAGGCGGCGCTCTTCGTCGCTCGGCTCTTTCGGCACGACGATTTTCAAACGGACGTATTCGTCGCCCCGGCCGCCCTTACGCTTGTTGAGCCCCTGCCCGCGCAGTCGCAAGCGTTGCCCGCTCTGCGCGCCGGCCGGGATGGTCACTTCCGCCTTGCCGTCAATCGTCGGGACTTCGACCTTCGCGCCGAGCACCGTCTCCCACGGCGCGACGGGCAGCTCGACTTCGAGGTCGTCGCCGCGCACGTTGAAGACGGGGTGCGGCCGCAGGCGAATGCGCAGGTAGAGGTCGCCGGCCGGCGCTGCGTTCGCTCCCGCCCCGCCCTGTCCGGCAAGGCGCAAGGTCTGACCGTCGCGCACGCCTGCGGGGATGTTCACTTCGACCGTCTTCGGCCGGAGCACCTGACCCGCGCCGCCGCACGTCGGGCACGTCTTGTTGTCACTCGTGACGCCCGTGCCCTGACACGTCGGGCAGGTTTCGGCCGCCTGCATTTGCAGCGTGCGGCGCCCGCCCCTGTGCGCCTCTTCGAGCGACAACTCCAGCTCGGCCTCGACATCTGAACCGC
Organism: Pyrinomonadaceae bacterium; assembly: GCA_040509515.1. Lineage (GTDB taxonomy): Bacteria > Acidobacteriota > Blastocatellia > Pyrinomonadales > Pyrinomonadaceae > QHXN01. The sequence continues at coordinate 18,367 of JBEVKV010000072.1, forward strand.
GGCTCGTGCGACGCCCGCCGCCGCGCCTGCGCCCCACGCGGCCGAACAAGTCCTCGAAGTCGAACCCGCCCGCGCCGCCGCCCCCGAAATCAAAGCCGCTGAAATCGAACCCGCCGGCTTGCGGGCCGCCACCGCCGCCGCCCCCGGCCCGCGACCCCTCCCATCCGGGCGGCGGCGTCCCGCCTCCCTGCCCTGCGACGCGCCAGTTCTCGCCGTGCCGGTCGTAGAGCTTGCGCTTCTCAGCGTCGGAGAGAACGTCGTAGGCTTCCTGCAACTCCTTGAAGCGCTCTTCCGCCGCCTTGTCGCCGGGGTTGAGGTCGGGGTGATGCTTGCGCGCGAGCTTGCGATACGCAGTCTTGATGTCGGCATCGCTCGCGCCGCGCCCGACGCCCAACACCTCGTAGTAGTCTCTCGTCTTGGCTGCCATCTCGTTTCAAGGCAAAGGGGGGAAAGGGGAAGAGGGTAAAAGGAAGGTTAAGGTTGATGAAGGCTGAGCTTTTCTCCTTTTACCCTCTTCCCTTTCCCCCTTCCCCCAGCGCCTTACTTCGGCACGTACTCCGCATCGATGACATCATCGTCGCCGCCGCCAGCGCCGCCGCTGGTTCCGCCGCCGCTAGCGCCAGCGCCCGCCGCCGCGGCCCCGCTCTCCTGACCGTATGCGGCGCTCGCAAGCGAGTGCGACAACTGCTGCAAGTCGCTCGTCAGTTGGCGCAGACGTTCGACGCCGACGGAGTCGTCCTTGATGGCGCTGCGGATCTCGTTGATGAGCGACTCGGCACGCGCACGCTCGTTCACGGGGACGCGGTCGCCCATGTCCTTGATGGCGCGCTCCACCTGATAGGCGAGCGAGTCGGCCGCGTTGCGTGCCTCGATGAGTTCGCGCCGCTGGCGGTCTTCGGCCGCGTGCTGCTCGGCGTCTTTAATCATGCGGTCGATGTCGCCCTTGTCGAGCGAGGTTGAGCCCGAGATGGTTATCTTCTGCTCCTTGCCCGTCGTCATGTCCTTGGCCGAGACGTTGAGGATGCCGTTGGCGTCTATGTCGAAGGCGACTTCGACCTGCGGCAGCCCGCGCGGGGCGGGCGCGATGCCTTCCAGGCGGAACTGCCCGAGCGTCCGGTTGTCGCGCGCGAGTTCCCTCTCCCCCTGCAGGACGTGGATGTCCACGGCCGACTGATTGTCTTCGGCGGTCGAGAAGGTTTCCGCCTTGCGCGAGGGGATGGTGGAGTTGCGCTCGATGAGCTTGGTCATCACGCCGCCGAGCGTCTCGACGCCGAGGCTCAAGGGTGTTACGTCGAGCAGGAGCACGTCCTTGACTTCGCCCGTGAGCACGCCCGCCTGAATCGCCGCGCCGACAGCGACGACCTCGTCCGGGTTCACGGACTGGTTCGGCTCCTTGCCGCCCGTCAGACGCTTGACCAACTCCTTGACCGCAGGGATGCGCGTCGAGCCGCCGACCAGAATCACTTCATCCAAATCTTTCTCGTTGAGCTTGGCGTCGGCGAGCGCCTGCCTGACGGGCTGCATACAGCGCTCGACGAGGTCGCGCGTTAACTCCTCGAAGCGTGCGCGCGTGAGCTTGAGCAGGAGGTGCTTCGGCCCGGAGGCGTCGGCCGTGATGAAGGGCAGGTTGACTTCGGTCTCGACCGCCGAAGAGAGTTCTATCTTGGCCTTCTCGGCGGCCTCCGTGAGTCGTTGGAGCGCCTGCCGGTCTTTGGAGAGGTCTATGCCCTGATCCTTCTTAAACTCTTCGACGAGCCAGTCAACGACGCGTTTGTCGAAGTCGTCGCCGCCGAGGTGCGTGTCGCCCGCCGTAGACTTCACCTCGAAAACGCCGTCGCCGACTTCGAGGACGGACACGTCGAAGGTGCCGCCGCCGAGGTCGAAGACGAGAATCTTCTCGTTCCGCTTCTTGTCGAGGCCGTAAGCGAGCGCGGCCGCCGTCGGCTCGTTGACGATGCGGGTGACGTTGAGTCCGGCGATCTGCCCGGCGTCCTTGGTCGCCTGCCGCTGCGCGTCGTTGAAGTATGCGGGGACGGTGATGACCGTGTCCTTCACCTTCTCGCCGAGATACTTTTGGGCGTCGGCGGCGAGCTTGCGCAGAATCATCGCGGAGATTTCCTCCGGCGAGTAGAGCTTGCCGTCGATGTCCACGCGCACGGCGTCGTTCGGCCCGGCGACGACCCTGTAGGTCACCTGCTTAAGCTCCTCCGTCACTTCGGAGAACTTGCGACCCATGAAGCGTTTGATCGAGTAGACGGTGCGCTCCGGGTTGAGGGCTGCCTGCCGCTTGGCGACCTGCCCGACCAGAATCTCGCCCGTCTTGGTGAAGGCCACGACGGAGGGCGTGACGCGGCCGCCCTCGCTGTTGACGATCACGGCCGGCTTGTCGGCCTCCATCGTCGCCACGGCAGAATTCGTTGTCCCGAGGTCAATGCCTATCGCTTTCGCCATGCCTCTCCTCCTTCAATCCGCAATCCGAAATCCGCATTCCGCAATTGTCAACGCGCGTGTTCGCCCTCCACCTGCAACTCGTTCTTCACGTCGAAGAGTCCCGGCACGCCCCGCGCCTTCAAGTAGGCCAGGTCGCTGTCGGCCTTCGTGGCGACGACGCCCTTCAGCACGGCCCGCCCGTTGTTGACGATGATGTGGATGGGCGGCACGGCCTGCGTCGCGTAGCGGAAGAGCGGCCCGTCCCAGTCGTAGATGGCGCGATAGAGCGCGGCGCGTAGCCGGTCGTCCTGTGGAGACAACGGCAAGACCTCAATCTCGTTGACCACCTTCGCCAGACCCTCTACATCTTTGACGCGGGCCTCGGCGTCCGACTTCGTCGTGGGGCGCACTACCTGCCCGCGCAGCACGACCGTGTTGCCGGGGCGCACCTCGAATTCGAGCCAGTCGAACACGCCGTAATAGGGCAGCGTCGCCAACTCGTGTCGAATCTCTTTTATGATGTGGGCACGGGCGTCCTTTTGCGGCTTGCCACTCGCGAAGGCGCTACCCGCGAGCGGCGTCGTGAATGCCGAAATCGTCGTCAACATGATGACGAGAAGTAGGAGCCGTCTTTTACAAGTGTTCACATCAACCTCCTTTTGCCGCGTTCGGGTGTCCTCTTCGGGGAGAGACAGGCTCCTCCCCGCGCGCGACCGCTCTGCCCGGATGAGAAGTTCATTCACTTACCGGAGCTTCGCCGCGCTCACCTTCTGCCTGAGCTATTGATTGCTCAATTGGTGCACACGCCGTGCCACTCGCTCGGCGCGTTCGTTCCTGAACTTTTTGCTGTGCGGGGGGGCGTGGTTATGGTCTCGACAATCGGGTAACCCACGGGCCGCGCGTCGCATGTCGGTGCGCCAAAGTGCCCAGTGGGTGAAATGACCCGGCGGTCTGAATGAAGGAGGCCGCGACGCCGCGCACGTCTGCGCCGTTACTCTAACGGGAGCCTCCGATGTTCTCGCCGGAATAGAACTTGCGCTGACCTTTGGCCGGAGCCGTTTATCTTCGGTCAGGAAGGGGCGAGCGGATGTCTGAGCAATCAAGAGCAGGAGATGTGCGTGAGGGGGACAGCCGGGCGGCTGAACAGCCGGAAATAAATCCCGCTTACGTCGCCGAACTCGAAGCGCGCACGCGCGCGGCCGAGCAGGAGGCGCGCGCTCTGCGGACACTTTACGAAGAATTGCGCGACGGATTGCAGCGCCGGACAGAGGAGACGCGGCAGCGGCTCAACCGCGCCGCCGACGAGCGGGCGCTCGGAGCGCAGACGCAGTTCGTCGTCGGCCTCCTGCCCGTCCTCGACAACCTTCAGCGCTCCATCGAAGCCGCCCTCGCAAACGGCTCGGTGATGTCCCTGATCGACGGGTTGGGGCGAACGGTTCAGGGCTTCGAGCGTGCGCTCGCGGCGGTCGGCGTCGAACCCGTCAGGTCTGTCGGCGAGTTGTTCGACCCGGAGGTGCACGAGGCGGTTGATACCGTCCCGGTGCGCGCCGAGGCGGACGGGGTCGTGACCCGTGAGTACAGTAGAGGTTACAAGTTAGGCGAACGACTCCTGCGCCCGGCCCGCGTTCAAGTTGGGCGCGCCGCTTAAATGTTTCGTCTTAAATTCCATGGTCTCTTCTCCGAGTAAGCCTCATTCGCCTTCCCACTGTGCCGCGCTCAGAACGGATACTGCGGCGGCTCGTGCTGGACGGAGACCCATTGGACGGTGGTGAACTCCTCGATTGACCAGCGGCCGTTGTAACGACCGAGGCCGCTGTTCTTCTCGCCGCCGAAGGGGCAGTTCGGGAGGTCGTTGACCGGCGAGTCGTTGACGTGCGTCATGCCGGCCTGCACACGCCGCGCGAACTTCAGCCCGCGCTCGGCGTCGCGCGTCACGACCGCCGCCGAAAGGCCGTAGGAGGTGTCGTTCGCCGCCGCCAGTGCCTCCTCGTCGCCGCGCACCTTGATGATGCCGACCACGGGGCCGAACAGTTCTTCGCGCGCGATTGTCATGTTGTTCGTCACGTGGTCGAAGACGTGGGGCGGGAGGACGAGTCCCTCTGCGCCGCCGCCCGCCAACTCTCGCGCGCCCTCACTCCGCGCCTGCTCGATGTGCCGTTGCAGCTTCTCCAACTGCTGCCGGTTGATGAGAGGCCCGACGACGGTGCGCTCGTCAGAGGGGTCGCCGACCTTCATCGCGCCGACGCCGGCCACGAAGGCATCGGCGAACTCGTCGAAGACCTTCTCGTCAACGATGAGGCGGTTAATCGCCATGCAGATTTGGCCCTGGTGCAGAAACTTACCGAACAGGGCGATGCGCGAGGCGAGGTCGATGTCTGCGTCGTCGAGGACGACGCACGGGGAGTTGCCGCCGAGTTCGAGCACAACCCTCTTGAGGATTGGACTTTGCGCGGCGAGTTCGGCGATGCGCCTCCCGACTTCCGTCGAGCCGGTGAATGAGATGACGCGCGGAACGGGGTGCTTGACGAACGCGTCGCCGATGACGCTCCCCGACCCGACGATGACGTTCAGCACACCTGCCGGCAATCCCGCCTCCTCGTAGATTTTCGCGAGGAGCAGCCCGCCGGTGACGGGCGTGTCCGAGGCCGGCTTGATGACGACCGTGTTGCCGAGCGCAAGCGCGGGGGCGACCGAGCGACTGCTGAGGTGCAGCGGAAAGTTCCACGGGCTGATCATGCCGACCACGCCGACCGGCCGCCGGTAGACGCGCGACTCCTTGCCGGGGATGTCTACGGGCAGAATCATCCCGTCGGCGCGCGTCGGGAAGGTCGAGGCTTCGAGCGTGACGGCGTGTGCGTACTGCCACTCGACTTCGGCCTTGATGCGCGTGCTGCCCGACTCGCGTATGAGCCAGCCCACCAACTCCTCGCGCCGCTCCTCCATGATCGCGGCCGCGCTCCTGACTATGCCCGCGCGTTCGGCCGGGGGAGTGTTCCCCCAACTCTCCTGCGCCGACGCGGCGGCGCCGAACGCCTCGTTCAGGTCGCGCTCGTCGGCCAGCGGGATGCGTACCAGAACCCCGCCCGTGTAGGGGTCGAGGTCTTCGGAAATCTTCTCGCTTCGTCCCTGACGCCACTCGCCGTTCAGAAATATCTTGTCGAATCCGTCGAAGGGTAACGGTTCCGTCTGCGCGGTCGCCGCCGATCCTGTCTTTGCCATGATTGTTGCTTCGGCTCCTTCGTCTCCCATGCCGCTTCAACAGCACGGGAAGGCAGCGGGGATGTGCGTGTTCTTTTCGTCTGTGCTACGTCCGAGGGGCAAGCATCGTTCCACCAGTGGTTCGAGAGCCGCCGGGTCGCAGCGGAACGCTTCTTGAGTGCCTTGGCGAGTTGATTGAAGGGGGGGCATCATGGAAAAGCAGAAGCAGGATGAGTGTGCACACGTCAGTTGCCATTGTCAGGTTCAGGGGGGTGAGGACTATTGCAGCGAGTACTGCCGTGACGCGGAGGGCGTCGCCGTAGTCACTTGCCGTTGCGGGCATGAGCCCTGCCGCGATGTTGCACACGGCTGATTCGGGTTAACACTGATGGGTCATCTCACCCAGTGGGCCTTCTCGCCCACCCGACGGATCGGCGTCCGGCCGTGGGTGAGTCGAAGGCTTTGTCGAATTAAGGAGGTCTGAAATGGTCAAGGTCACGTTGCTCGTTCGGTTGGAAGCGAAACCCTCGAAGGAGGAGGAGGTGGAGACCTTTCTCCGCAGCGGACTACAGATGGTCGAGGAGGAGCCTGATACGATCTGCTGGTTTGCCGTCCGCCTCGGCCCTGCGACCTACGCAATCTTCGACGCCTTCCCGGACGAGGAGGGCCGGCGGGCGCACCTCGCGGGTAAAGTCGCCGCGGCGCTGAAGGCGAGAGCCGAGGAGCTTTTCGTAGAGCCGCCCGTCATCGAGCAGGCGGACGTTCTGGCGTTCAAGCTGCCCGGTTGAATGTTGATGAAGATGTCTCGAATAGCCGCCGACGCCGCGCAGGTCTGAATGCGAGGTGAACGACATGGCCGACCCGCACCTGATTTATATCCGACAAGTCACGCCGAGCGCCGACGGCTGCGAGGAGTGCTTGAGGATCGGCTCGCCGTGGGTTCACCTGCGCCTGTGCCTGACGTGCGGCCACGTCGGCTGCTGCGACTCCTCTCCGAACCGGCACGCGCGGAAACATCACCACGCGAGCGGGCACCCGATAGTCCGCTCCTTCGAGCCGGGAGAGGACTGGCGCTGGTGCTACGTGGACGAAACCTATGTCTGAGTCGAATGGAAGTCTGGACGGGCACGACCTGAACACCGTCGCTTTTCCCAAGCTCGACGAGGCGCAGATGAACGCGCTCGCGCGTTGCGGCGGGGCGACGCTCAAGCGTTACGCTTCGGGGCGGAAGCTCATCGAGGTGGGGGAGCGTGACTTCAAGTTCTTCGTCGTCAGCAGTGGCGAGATCGAGGTCGTGGACGAGTCGGGCGACGCGCCGAAGACACTCGCCGTCCTCGGGCCGGGTGAATTCACCGGCGACGTGTCGCACATGACCGGCGGGCCTTCGCTCGTCTCGGCCGTCGCGCGGGGCGACTGCGAAGTATACGAGGTTTCGTCCGAGGGCGTGCGGGAGATTATCAACCGCTTCCCCGACTTGGGCGACGTTATCCTTCAGGCGTTCATCGCGCGGCGGCAACTCCTGCGCGAGCCGGGGCACTTCACGGGGCTGCGCGTGATCGGCTCGCGCTACTCGCGCGGCACACACCGCGTCCGCGACTTCCTGACACGCAACCGCGTGCCGTACACGTGGCTCGACCTTGAAACCGATCCGCAGGTGAAACAACTGCTCAAGCAGTTCGGCCTGAGCGAAGCCGACACACCCGTGGTCGCGTGGGGCCGCAAACTGCTCCTGCGCAATCCGTCCGACCGCGAGCTGGCGGAAGCCCTCGGCATCCGCCGCCCGCTGGAGAATAAGGTCTATGACCTGGTCGTGGTCGGGGCCGGCCCGGCCGGGCTGGCCGCGGCCGTCTACGGCGCCTCGGAAGGTCTGAAAACTTTAGTCCTTGAGCGCGCCGGGCCGGGCGGGCAGGCGAGCCGCAGCATGAGGATCGAAAACTATCTCGGCTTCCCCACCGGCATTACTGGCAGGGAGTTGGCCGAGCGCGCCGTCGTGCAGGCCGGCAAGTTCGGGGCGCAACTGCCTGTCCCCACGCCCGTCGTCGGCCTCACTTTCGAGAACGCCTACCCGGTGCTGAAGATAGACGACGGCGAGACGGTCACGGCCAAGTGCCTTTTGATTGCTACGGGTACCGACTACCGCCGGCTCGTGGCGGAAGGGTGCGAACAGTTCGAGGGCTCCGGCGTCTACTACGCCGCGACCATGACCGAGGCGCCGCTCTGCCGCGGCGCGGAGGTCATAGTCGTCGGCGGCGGCAACTCTGCCGGGCAGGCGGCCGTCTTCCTCGCCGACCTCGCGCGCAAGGTCTACCTCCTCGTCCGCGGCGATGATCTGCACAAGGACATGTCGGCCTATCTGGTGCGGCGGATTGAGCAGACACCCAACATCGAGGTGCTGCTCAACACACAGGTCAAGCAGATGCGCGGCGACAACCATCTCCGCGAAGTCGAGATCGTCAACAACAAGACGGGCGAGACGCGGACGCTAAAAACGCCCGCGCTCTTCTGCTTCATCGGGGCGACGCCGCGCGCCGACTGGCTCCCGCAGGAGATCGAGCGGGACGACAAGGGTTACGTCCGAACGGGGCCGGCCGCGGCGCAATCCTCCCGCTGGACGGCGCGACGGCAGCCGTACCTTTTGGAGACGACCCACGCGGGCGTGTTCGCCGCCGGTGACGTGCGGGCGGGCTCGGCCAAGCGCGTCGCTTCGGCCGTCGGCGAAGGGGCGATGGCGGTCATGTTCGTGCATCAGTATCTGGGTGAGATGTGAACGAACCCGTTGGCGGAGGACAAGTATGGAACGACGCCGGTTTGGACCCACCGAACGCGAGGTCGCGGTCATCGGTCAGGGGACGTGGAAGATTGATGAGGGCGAACGTGCTTCGGCGGTCGCCGCCTTGCGCCGCGGCCTCGACCTCGGCATGACCCACATAGACACCGCCGAGATGTACGGCGACGCCGAAGAGATGGTCGCCGAGGCCATCGCGGGGCGGCGCGATGAGGTCTTCCTCGTCTCCAAAGTGCTACCCGAAAACGCCTCGCGAAGAGGGACGGTGGCGGCGTGCGAACGCTCGCTCGCTCGCCTGAAGACTGACCGGCTCGACTGCTACCTCTTGCACTGGCGCGGCCGGTATCCGCTCGAAGAAACGTTCGACGCATTCGGCCAGCTCCGACGCGACGGAAAGATTCTCTCGTGGGGCGTAAGCAACTTCGACGTGCCCGATCTCGAAGAGGCTTTCGAGATCGTCGGCGCGGGCCACATAGCCTGCAATCAGGTTCTCTACCATCTGCAAGAGCGCGCCATTGAACACGCCGTGCTCCCCTGGTGTGGGAAGCACGGCGTCGCCGTCGTCGCATACAGTCCGTTCGGTCACGGGGAATTCCCCGGCCCGCGCACGAAGGGCGGTCGCGTGCTGCAAGAGATCGCCGACGCACACGGCGCGACCCCTCGACAGGTAGCGCTGCGGTTCCTGCTGCGTTGGCCTTTTACTTTCACGATCCCAAAGGCCGGCAGCCCCGAACATGCCGAAGAGAACGCTGACGCCGGCGACCTCCACCTGACCGAGGCCGAACTGGCGCGGGTCGCCGAAGCCTTCCCGCGCGGCCCACGCCCCCGCGAGCTTCCCACGCTGTAGGCCGTTCGGCTCACCGTTTCGGTGGGAGTGAAAGACTCGCACCTCCTAGCTATGCACAGTCCACCCGGTAAAAGCCAGCGATTTACCCGCTGAGGCCGGGCGGCCCGGCATTTAGCCGGGTAGCCGGGCGTCAGACCGCATGACGCGGCATTCTCACCGGTATGGCGGAGTTAGACCGCGACGCCCGATCTAATGGTAGTTAGATGCTCGCCTCATGGCCTCGCCTGAACGTATAATCATGGCATGAAGCTCAAGGTCATCGTTCACGAGGCGGAAGAAGGCGGCTACTGGGCGGAAGTCCCGGCCATACCGGGTTGTGCCACCCAGGGCGAGACATTCGAGGAGTTGCTTTCTAATCTCTACGAGGCTGTTGAGGGATGCCTGTCCGTTGACGTGTCGCCAGCGCAAATCGCCGGCGGTGACAGGGTGCTGGAGATCGCCGTATGAGGTCGGTCTCCGGTAAGGAGTTCGCCAAGATTCTTGAACGTCACGGCTGGTCTTTATTGCGCGTGCAGGGCAGCCATCATATCTATGGCAGGGCTGGGAGCGATGTCCGCCTGTCTGTCCCCATCCACGGCAATCAGGCGCTCAAAACGGGGCTGCTCCGTCATCTGATGAAGATGGCTGGCCTCAGCGAAAATGATCTCTGACCTCACGCCGCATCTAACATTGGCATGCACCCGACCGCCGACACGCTGCTTCTCCTCTTCGGCAATCTCTTGGGGCGGCGGGTGATGCCGGGCGTTAGGGGCTTATGGAGATCGTCCTACAAAGATTGCGGGCTCCTCGGGTGATTTATAGCGTGGCTACTTTAGCGACTGCTGCGCCGCGCGGATCGGCTCCTGCATGGGAGACACGACTGACATGATGCTACGCAAAGGACCTAACCAACGCAACGACGCGGAAACGCATGGCGCCGTGCGCGGGCTCGACCGCTTCGAGGGGTTCAGCGACGCGGTTTTCGCAATCGCGCTGACCCTGCTGATCGTCGAGATCAAGGTCCCCGGGTCTCCCGAGGGCCCGCACGGCTACAGCGAACTGGCGAGCGCCATGGCCGAGCAGTGGCGCGAATGGCTCGCGCTGGTTCTCTGTTACGTCGTGATCGGCGCCTACTGGCTGCAGCACCATTATTCGGGCCGCATCTACTCAAAGAGTGATCACTGGTTCGGCGCGCTCAACCTCCTGTTCCTGTTGGCAATCGTCGTCATTCCCTATCCAATCCGCGTCTGGTGCTTCCACCTCGGCACGGGCTTCGAGCCCGTCGCGTCGCTGACCCTGGTTGCCGGGCTCGCCCTGACCGCCTGCACCTGGATGGGCAAGTGGTTCTACGGAATGCCGGGCCACCGGGTGATGGACGAACGGCTCGCGCCCGATTTCCTCCGGCAGATGACGCGCCGCTACGGCATCGCGACGCTGATCCAGATCGCCGCAGTTCCGGTCGCGGTCGCGGCGCCGCGCGTCGGAGTGGCCATCGCGCTGCTGTGCGTCGCCTTCTTCCTGCTGCCGCAGCCTAAGCCGCGCTACAAGCCCGGAGAGGAGCCGAACGAGGCTGAGAAGTTGAACGAGAAGACGTGAGGTGAGACGAAGCAAGCCGCGCCGGGCGACGCGTGGAGCGGCAAATCACCCACCCAACAGGGTGGTGAAAACACCCAGCGCGTGAACGGCATACAGGATCATGTGAGGTATCCTAACGCGCGACTTCGAGTCGTGAATCGAGGGACGTTGAAGTCGAAGGCATGAGCGGGCGCGCGACGAGCACGGGACAGCGCGCCTGGCGCAGCATGCGGTCGGCATTCGAGCCGAAGAGAGTCTCAAGACCGAAATCCCTCCCGAGCGCGCCCACGCACACGAGGTCTATCCCCTTCTCCCTGACGTATGCGAGCACCTCTCGATACGGCTTGCCACGGCGCACCTCGAACACCACGCGACATTCCAGACACACCTCTCCGGGCACAGAGGCTTGCAGCCGCCGCATCGCGCGGTGGTAAGGGCCGTCGAGGCCCGTCTCAATCCGGGCTGTCTCCGGCCCGGCGTCATCCGGCTCGGGCAGGACGTGTATCAGGTACAGCTCTGCGCCGTACGTTCGTGCTATCGAGAGCGCGTAAGAGAGGGCCAGTTCCGAGCCGCTTGAGAAATCGTGGGAGACGAGCACACGCCGGAACCCGACCTCGCGCTCACGCCCTCCGTTCGGAGGCTGCTCCTTCGGGCGGACGACGAGCACCGGGCAGGACGCCGTGCGCGAGACCTCCTCGGCCGTCGAGCCGAGCAGCGCAGCAGCGCCCGCGCGCCGCGAGCGCATCACGATCAGGTCGGCGCGCCGCTCGCGCGCCACGCGGACGATCTCCTCCCCGACGCCACCACTGCCCTCGCCGGCGACCACTTTCCAGTGGAAATCCCGCCGGCCGGGGCGGCCCAGGTAACGTGCTAGTGAGTCGGCCAGCCGCTCCTTGACCTGTCCGCGCCACGCACCGTCGCCGAGAAGTGTGACCAGAGCCGAGGCGCTCGCGCAGTGACACACGTAGAGCTTGGCGTGGTAGGCGTGAGCGAGCGACGCCGCGTATCCGAGCGCCTCGTCGCACTCGGGCGGCAAGCCCGCGGGACAGAGAATGCGCTCAACGCTCAACATCTGTGAATGCTCCGCCAAGACAGTGAGCTTCCTCTCCGGCTTCTCGTTTACGGCAAAATGTGTGCCGCCGTGAAGACGTAAAGGCTCGCGGTCAGAGCGTGGTGAGCGGTCGCAGGGCAGAGCGTTGGTTTAATGCGCCCGCGCAATCGTCTCGCGTCGATGCGGAGGTGAGTTATTGAGCTTTTTCATGCGGTAGCGGAACTTGTCGCGGGACATGCCGAGGAGTTCGGCGGCGTGGGTCTGGTTGCCGCCGCTGCGCGCGAGGGCCTGCCTGAGCAGCGCCGTCTCCACTTCGTCGAGTGAGACACCGTCTTCAGGGAGGCTGACGGTCGCGTCATCGTCCAGCACGCTCGCTCGGGCGCGACCCGGATGCACGCCTGCCGAGTTTGGCACGATCTCGGGCGTCAGATACCGCGTCGTAATCAGTTCACCGTCTTCGAGTATGAGAGCGCGCTCGACGACGTTGCGCAGTTCCCTCACGTTGCCCGGCCAGTCGTAGGACTCGAAGGCGCGGACGGCTTCCGGCGAGAGCCCGCGGATGTTGCGGCGGCCGATGCAGGCGACGAAGTGCTCGGCGAGGAGACGCACGTCTCCGCCGCGCTCGGCGAGGCGCGGGATGTCTATCTGGATGACGGCGAGACGGTAGTAGAGGTCCAGGCGGAAGCGCCCGGTCGCGCTCTCGGCACGGATGTCGCGGTTCGACGCCGCGACGACGCGCGCCGTGAAGGTCACGTCTTTGAGCCCGCCGACGCGCCGGTAGCAGCCCTCCTCCAAAACGCGCAGGAGCTTCGCTTGGAGGTTGATGTCAAGATCGCTGATCTCGTCGAGGAAGATGGTGCCGCCGTTGGCCTGTTCGAGCAGCCCCTCCTTGCGCGCCTTGGCGTCGGTGAACGCGCCCTTCTCGTGGCCGAACAGCTCCGTCTCGATCAGGGCCGGAGGGAGGACGGCGCAGTTGATGGCGACGAACGGGTGGTCGGCGCGCTTCGAGGCGAAGTGGATGGCCTTCGCCACGAGGTCTTTGCCCGTCCCCGATTCGCCCTGCAACAGCACGGAGGAGACTTCCGACTCGGCCACTTTGCGCGCGAGGCGCAGCATCTCCTGCATGGCGGGCGAGCGCCCGACAATCTGCTCGAAGCCGAACTTCACGGCGCGCGACCTGTGTGCGGGGGCCGCATCTTTTGGCGCGTCCGTAGTCCCGACGGCGTGGCGGATTCTTACTTCGAGTTCTTCGAGGTTGACCGGCTTGCGGATGAAGTCGCTCGCCCCCGAGCACAGCGCGGCCATGATCTCTTCAGTGCGGACGCCGTCCGTGAGGAGGATGACTAACGCGTCCGGCCGTCGCGCCTTAATCTCACGCAGCACTTCGCACGACGAGCCGCCGGACAGGTTCATGTCGAGCAGCACGACGGCGGGGCGCTCGCTGTCGAAAGACTTTATCGCGTCGGCGGCCGTCGCCGTCTCCAACGTCGGGCAGCCCCAACTGCTCAGCGCGCGTGCGAGTGTGTGCCTGACCGCCTGATCCTCTTCCACGATAAGAACTGCTTCTCGCATGATTATCAATGGCGTTAGCAATCCGTCCGGTCGATGGGGGCAGCCGCAAACGGGGGGCCGGTTATCACGCGCAGAAGGAGATGCCTGCTCAGGACGCGATCCAGTTGCCCCATGTCGAGCGGTTTGACGAGGTAATCAGAGCATCCGGCCTCGCGCGCCTCCCTCTGCCACTCGGGGATGGCATGCCCGGAAAGAAAGACGATGGGGATGTGTCTCAACCCGTCGCGCTCGCGGACGAGGCGCATCGCGGCCAGCCCGTCCATGCGCGGCAGGCTCCAGTCCATCAGGATGAGGTCGGGGTGAAGTTCTTCAGCCGCGCGCACGCCCTCCTCCCCGTCCGCGGCTTCGACGACCCGCAGCCCGCGACTCTCCAGAATGACGCGGAGTAAGAACCTCGTGTCCTCGTGGTCTTCTACGACGAGAGCGAGCGGTCTGGCGGTGAGTGACGTGCGCGCGAGCGCAGTGCAGGGTGAGCCCGCGAGATGAGCGTGCGTGTTGTTCGTCATTTCGGGAGAGTGTGCGGCGCAAACCGGCGTGGACGAGCGCGCCCGCACGCTCGCATAGCCATGAATTTAATGATGCGGAGAAGAGTTGATGAGAAGAGTTGATGTTGGGCTGCACCCGGAACGCTCATACTTCCCCTTGTCCTCTCGCTTGCGCTTGCAGCGCTGTCCGGCCCCTTCAAGCCGTACAGACTGCTCGCGCGAATCTCTCGCCATGTATTCGAGACCTGCGGTTCTATCAGGCGGGAAGACTTTTAGATATTAGGAAAACAGGCAGGGGGTCAGGATTTTCCTGAGGCCGACCGAAGCGGAAAGCTTATCAATCATCAGATGTCTTGCAACCAGCCTTGCAGCATGGCGTAGCGCACGAGGTCGATGCGGTTCTTCATGCCCATTTTCTCCATGCCGTTGGCTTTGTGCGCCTCGACGGTCTTGATGCTGATTTGGAGGCGGGCGGCGACCTCCTTACTCAAGTACCCCTGGGCGATGAGGTGCAAGACTTCCTCTTCTCGTCCGCTCAACTTCTTACCGGGAGGCATGCCCCGAGGCACATGCCTGCCGAGTTTGTTGACGACCGTTTCCACCACCGCGGGGTCGAGGTAGATTTGACCGTTGGCGACGGCGTGGATTGCGCGCACCAACTCATCAGGACTGCTCTGTTTCAGCACGTAACCGCTCGAACCGGCCTGTAGCAATTGTTGCAGGTAGCCGTCGTCCGAGTGGCGCGTCAGGGTCAGGATTTTTGTTTCGGGGCACAACTCCTTCAGCTTCTCCGTCGCCTTCAGCCCGTTGAGTTCGGGCATCGAGACATCCATCACGACGACATCCGGGTGGAGCCGCTGCGCCACGGCGATTGCCTCGCGCCCGTTGTCGGCTTCGCCGACGACTTCCATGTCCGCCTGTTCGTTGACGAGCAGCCGCAAGCCTTTGCGCATGATCTGATGGTCGTCGGCCAAGACGACGCGTAGCTTATTCATTTCGCTCTTCTCCACCGGATACGTGCGGCGCGGGAATGCGAACGACAATGGTGACCCCGGCTCCCGGCACAGACTCTATCTCAATCGCCCCTCCGACGAGCGTCACGCGCTCTCGCATCCCGACCAACCCTACCCCCTTGCGCCTTGCGCCGAAGGCTTGCGCCCCGTCAAAACCGACGCCGTTATCCTCGACGATGAGCGAGACCTGATCCGAGCGGCGTTCGAGAAGGATGCTGACGCTGCCGGCCTCGGAGTGTTTGGCGACGTTGGTGAGGGCTTCCTGTATGACGCGGTAGAGAACCGTTTCGACCTCGTCGGTCAGGCGATCTTTCTCCATCCCCGTGGTGTGCAATTCCGCGTGGACGCCGAAATGCTTCGACCATGACTTCACGTAATTGGAGGACGCGACCACAAGGCCGAGGTCGGAGAGCGCCGTGGGTCGGAGTTCCCAGACGAGGTAATCTATGTCTTTGCTCAACTGTTTGGCAATCACTGTCAAGGAATCCAGTTGTTCGCCGAGCTCGGCTTGAGCGCCGTACCTTGCTTTGAGCGTAGAGAGCATTAAGCCCAACGCGCTCACGTCCTGTCCCATCTGGTCATGAAGTTGACGCGCAATCCTGTGGCGCTCCTCCTCCTGCGCGGCCATGAGACGACGCAACAACTGCCGCCGCTCCTCCTCGGCGCCCCTTCTCTCGGTGATGTCGAGGATCGTACCGACGACCTCGGCGAGTTTGCCCGCCTCGTCGTAAACAGGATGACCCGCGCTGTGGAGGAGCCTGACCCGGCCGTCGGGACGCACGACTCTAAACTCCACCTCGTATCCGATCTCTTCGCGAACTACCTTCTGAAATACCTCGTCCACGCGGGGCCGATCATCCGGGTGGACGATTTGCATGAACAGCTCATAACTGGGAGTCACACTCCCGGGCTCGAAGCCATAGATGCGGTACATTTCCTGCGACCAGACGACTTCATCGGTAGCCACATTCCAGACGCCGCTGCCCGTGTGGGTCAGTCTCTGTCCTTCGGCTAGAGAGGTCTCACTGCGGCGCAGTTCCTCTTCCGCGCGTTTGCGCTCGGTGACGTATCTCTGGAACATCGCTAGCCCGCCGTCGGGGCTCGGATAGAATCGATTCTCATACCACTCTTTGAGCGGTGGATAATAATGCTCATGCGTGACCACGACCCGTTCCGTCATGGCGCGACGCAACTGTTCCTCGGAATCGGGGTTCGGAAATTCATCCCACAGCACGCGCCCGATGAGGAGGGCGGGGTCTTTACCGAGGTTTTTAAGTTGTTCTTCGGCGTGCTTGTTGAAATAGGTGTATCGCCACTGGCTGTCTACGGCAAAGAAGTTGTCGGTGATGCTGTCGAGAATCATCTCGACTCTCTGATTAGCCTCTCGCCACAACCCTTCGGCACGCTGCCGCTCCTCTACTTCCGCTTGCAGGGCGGTATTCATTTCCGACAAACGCGCGGTGCGCTCTTCGACCCGTCGCTCAAGCCTGTCGTGCGCCTTTCGCAGCTCCTCCTCCGCCCGCTTTCTCTCCGAGATGTCTTGCCCGATGCTGATGTTCGTCCCGTCGGAGAGGCGTATGTTGGCGAGGGTCGCGTCTATCGTTCGGCCGTCGCGCGTGCGGATGCTGAAATCCGCCCACTGACCCGTCGCCGCGGCGACGAAGTCGAGCGCCCGCCGACGTTCCCGAGGGTCGGGATACAGCTCATTAAAGAGGTCGAAGTTGCGAAGCTGTACCTCTTCGAGCGACCAGCCGAGCGTCTGCTCCCACGCGCGATTGACGAGTTGGACGCGAGCGTCCGGGCCGAGGAAACGAATCATCACCGGGATATTGTCAATGATCGTTTGGAGCACCTCGTTCTGCCTTCTGAATTCTTCCTCCGTGCGCTTGCGCTCGGTAATGTCTCGCGCGTACACGGTGATGCCCTCAGCCGCAGGGTACACGGTCTGCTCGAACCACCTGTCGAGCGGCGCGCAATACTCCTCGAAGTGAACGGTCATGCCCTCGTCCGTCGCGCGGCGGCACGCGCCCTCGAACTGCGAGCCGGCGAATTCGGGGAACACCTCCCACGCCGTACGCCCCAGCATCTCGTCACGTCGGAGTCCTGTGTTGCGCTCGACCGCGCGGTTGACGTAAGTGTAGCGCCACTCGCGGTCGAGCGCCGCGAAAGCGTCCGACATGTGCTCCAGAATCTCGACGGAGCTCTCGTCAGTCAGGCGGCGTTTAGTGCGCCTCCTTTCCGTCTTCCGTCTCTCTGATTCATCGGTGTATTTGCTCATTCGGGATATCCCTTCACCGGGAGGCGAGCACCTTAGTCACAGCCCCACGTTAGGGACAATGAAAAAGTCTGCGTCATACCACTCAAGTGGGATCTTTGAAAGCTGCCTTACTTGGGCGAAAAGAAATTACGAGCCAATTGTTATGCCGGGGACGTGGCAAGCGGAAAACCGCGCTGAATATAAATTCATGGCTGATAGCCATGACTAACATCTCGTGCGGGGACTTCCTCAAACTCTATTGTGCGGGCTATTTCATCCGTCAGACTCTTGGTGGGTGTTAGCGACCTCAGACAGGCGAGCAGTTTCGCCAGCGCTTTACTGTAGAGATTGGCCGGCACGAGACATTCGTCGCAATGCCCTTCATTCCGCGGCCTGACGCTTAGCGACAGCACAACAGTCCTTTGATTATCATCAGAGGCACGGTCGCCGTCTTGCCTGAACTGAGCAAGCTGGTCGCTCATTTGGCGGTAGTATATGCCCGGATACCTACTAAAGATAGGGTTAGAATTTTCAGGATGATGGCGTCGTTTGATTCGAGGGGCACCGTCTATTGCCGCCGGCTTTCATATCGACATTCTTCGCTCGTTTGAACAAGAGAGTGGGGGCGAAGTTAAATGAACTTCGCCCCCACTCTCTTCAACGGCCGTCAGAAAGTGATGCGCTCAGCCTTCGCGGAGGCTGCGGAAAGTCACCGAGTATCGTAGCGCTTCGACCGGCGGGATGCCGTGCTCCCACTCCGAGCGCGCCGCCCCGCTCAATAGGTAAGCCGAGCGTGGCTCTACCTGTACATTCGCCCTCTCCCACCTCTTCTCGCCTGCCTTACGCCTCAGCCGCAGCACGCACGTCGAGAGGAGCGAGACGCCGACCGTCTCGGTGCCATCCGATGCCGGCGCCGGGGCCGTACTCGGTGACGAGCACGTGCTGAAGCGCCGGCGGCTCCATGCCGGCGAAGGCGGCGGCCGCCCGCCGGAGCGGGAGGAAGAAGTTCGGGAGTCGGTCTGCCTTCAGGAGCCGGCGGCCCGAGAAGTCGTAGTGCCAGCCGAAGGAGACCACGCGGCGCCTGCCCGTGTAGCCGTGGAACTCGAACTCCCGGAACGGCAGGCGGCGTACGCGCGCGAGGAGCGCGGCTTCATCGTTCGGCTCGATAAGCTCGGGCTCGTATCGGAAGCCCTCGGGGAGTTCGGCCGCCGTTCCGCGTACGCCGCCGAAGATGCCTAGCTACGACTTCATGAACCCCTTGTATGAGTAAATACAGGGCCGCCGGTCCCTCAGAGTGAAATGATCTCTTGAACCCTACCTACCTCGCCCGTCTCAAGCCTGACTTTGATACCGTGCGGGTGATGAGGGGATTTCGTCAGCACTTCTTTCACGACGCCGCGCGTCAGCCTTCCGGTGCGCTGGTCCTGCTTGAGGACTATGTCGACCGTAAGCCCCGGCCTCACGTTTTTCCGCTCGCTACCGTCCATCAGTCAAAACACCCCTCATTCCTCATCATACCCCAGAAAGTTGACGGCATTTTGCTCCATGTTCTCCCTCCCGTGGTCGTAGCGCATGACGGTCTTCGGGTCCCTGTGCTTCGACATCATCTGCACCTGCCGGTAGGTGAGCCCCGTCTCCAGTGCCCGCGTGATGGCCGTCCGCCGCAGGTCGTGCGGCGAGAGATCTCCGAGCCGGGAGTAGTCGGCCCACTTCTTCACGATCTTCTGCACCATCCGGGTAGAGAGCGGCTTGTCGAAGTCGAGCGTGCGGTAGTTCGTGTGCGGCTGGAACAGGTGGGCGTCGGCCCCGCCCGAATGCACAATTTCCCTCCGCTTCCGGTCGAGCCCTAAGTAGGCGTCTATCGCCTCCTTCACGTCCTTCGGGAGCGGCCAGACCTCCTCCCTGCCGCCCTTGACCTTGCACCGCAGCGTCCACCGCCCGTGGCTCCACTTCACTGAGGAGGCCCTCAACGAGCAAACCTCTGAAACGCGCAGCGAGAGCCTCAGCATAATGAGCATCAGCGCGTAGTCTCGCGCTCCCTCCGGCTTCTCACGGTCAGGCCCCGACAGCAAGTAGCGCACCTCCTTCGCCGGCAGCGCCCTGCCCACGGGCTCCGACGGCAACTCGGGCGGCGACACCAGCTTGGTTGAGGCGGGGTTGCGCGGCACCGCTCCCGCCGCCCTCAGGTACTCGAAGAAGGAGCGCACCACCGAGAGCTTGAAAGCGACGGTCGCGGCGCTCTTCTTCCGCGAGCGCAACCAGTCCCTCCAGAGAATGACGTCCTGTGCTATCACCTCTTCCGGGTGCTTCATGCCAGCGAACTGGAAGAACTCCCGTAAGGCCCGGCCATAAGCGCGGCGTGTGGCCTCAGACACAGACTTATTGACAAAGGGAGAGGCATCCTGCGGGTCAAACCTCTTCAGCGAGATTTCACCGCTGCGGATTACTTCAGGCGTTAGAGCTTCTGTAGCCAAAGGCCCGGAGCCTCCTGAGCGAATAAAACGAATAAAATCGAGGTGAATCATGCTCCATTTCAAAATCTATTGTCAAAGTAACTATTCAGCTATCTGTTGCGTTTTCTGACACTTAGCGGCGCTCCCCGGCACGCCCCTTCGAGCGCCCGCAGCACTCCGCGCCCCTGCTTGCGAGCGGTCGAGACGTAGCTCCTGATGCGGCAGAACCGGCGCGCCCGCCTACGGCTGTTACAGGCCGAGTACCACGCCATCACCTATTTCTAATCCTATTACCGGGATCCTAAGCGGACTGAAACGACTCAACGCTAAGGAATCTTTTCGCAGGGTAAGCCGACTCTGATACACTTTGAGCTGCTTCAAAAGGCTGACCTTACGCTTTGTCTGCGCTACCTGTTTGAGAGACCCCTTGATGCGGCGTTCAGCTTTTCCAGTTGGGCTCCGACGACGATTTGGTAAAGGTACGGGGAATGAAATATGCGAGTTTTTTTAATTGCGATCAATACTGGTAGTGACGTCTATTCAAAGGCACAGGCTATCATTAACCAAGCGGGGCATGAATCTTATAGTTCTGCGGAAGAGTTTTCTATAGACGGAGTGCAGGACCCAAGCCGTGCCGTTGACGAGACGGAAGCTATAGTTTGGATAACTGATTTAACGCAAACAAGCTCTATGACACCATCTGATTACAGCCCCTTGTATGGCGATTCCGTATTACGCCAAGCTATTAACAGCCTAAAGCCGGTACTATTTTACGCATTGACTGTGGGCGACAATTCGCGCCTCCTGCCTCCAATACTGAAACGGATAACCAGAAGCCATACGCTCCAGTCATTGGATGAGCTGGAAGAAAAATTATGCACAGATCTTAATGACCTGCACTCCGGCTTAATCCCCCTTTCGCCGAGGCTGTCTTGGTAGCTTAAAACTCACGGCGGACATCTGGTTGCGTTGCTGCAATCTGTTTAAGCCATACTCTTTCTACTTCACCGACCTTGATCCCGCCTGCACGCCAGCCTATGAGATATAACATCTGGCCGGTCGAACGACGTCACTATGGAGTGTTTTCTAAATAGTCGTCCCTGGAAAAGTCAGAAGTAGACGAAAACACTGAGCGCATCGAGGTGTGCGGCGCTCAAGTCTTCGGAGATCAAGCGGGTCAACGTCGATACGACGGTGCTGGAGAAGGTCGTCGCCTTTCCCCGCGGATGCGCGCCCCTACCATAAGGCGTGGCGCGTGCGCTAAATACGTCTGCCCCGAATGTTGGAACTAGGCAGCGCCGACTTCGTCCAAGCTTTATCTCCCACCCGTGTCTGAATCGTCACTCTTAATATGCCGCCGGCCGTGAAGGGGACTTGTGCTTTCGCGGCGGGCAGGACATACTGACAACTTCTCATGACGTAGGTGCCCGCTCTTGCCTCAACGGTCACTCAACACCGCTCGACAGCCTCAGGGGTCGCGCGTGTGATCGAATTGAACAAGAAAGTTACAGGCCGAAGTTTCGGTGCGGGCTGGTCTCTTTAACGACCGGCTCGGATGGCGTTTCTGGGGGTTCCGAGATGCGTGCTGCAATCACGGGCGTCGGGGTCGTGACGCCGATAGGCATCGGCGCGGACGAGTTCGTTGACTCACTGCGGCACGGGCGACAGAACCTTAGCCAGCTCGTAGGGGTACCCGTGCCCAGAGGCAAGGCGTCTGTCGGTCTGATTAACGAGTCTTCGTTCGATTTCCCAGACCGCGCCCTGCGCATGGCGAAGTTGGCGCTCGCCGAGGCGCTGGCTCAGTCCGGCTTTCGTCTGGACGACGGGCGGGAGGTCGCTTTGATACTCTCCACTGTCACCGCGGACAGCCGCGCGCTGGAAGAGATTTATCCCGAGTTCGTCGAAGACGGCGAACCGGGGGAGCGAATGAGGCAGGCTCTGAAGCTCTTCTCGAATGGGACGCTGCTCAACTCTCTCGGAGACCACTTCGGCTTCTACGGGCCGCGGATGGTCGTGAGTAACGCCTGTGCGTCGGGGAACATCGCTTTGGGGATTGCGCTCGACATGCTGCGCCTAGGGCGCTGCCGCGCGGCGGTCGTCCCCGGCGTCGAGCTCACCAAACTGAGCACGGTCTGGGGCGCCGAGCGTTCCGGATTTATCGGGCGAAAGCTCCGGCCGTTCCACAGCAAGCGCGACGGCAGTGTTCTCGGGGAAGGAGCCGGGGCGATAGTCGTAGAACACCCCGATGACGTGCGGCCCGAGCGCGTGCTCGGGTGGGTCGAGGGCTTCGGCTGCGGCGTCGATCTCGGGGCGGCCGCGATAACACTTCTGGACGACGGGTCGGGGCTGCGGCGCGGGATGTCTCTCGCGCTGGCCGATGCCAACCGCGAAGCCGCCGACGTGGAGTACGTCAACGCCCACGCGCCGGGAACGCCGCTCATCGACCGCGTCGAATGCCTTGCGGTGGCGAGTCTCTTCGGCGGCCACTCGCCAGCCGTTTCGGTCAACTCCACAAAGTCTCTGACTTCGCACATGGGCGCGGCGTCGGGCGTCGTCGAGGTCATCACGACCCTGCTGGAGATGCAGCACGGCTTCCTGCATCCACACGCGGACCTCGACGAGGTCGACCCGGTTCTGGCCGTCGAAGTGATCGGCGAAAGCGCCGTCGAGCGAAGGGTCACGAGGGCGCTTTCCAACGCGTGCGGTGGCGGCGGCCTGAGTACCAGCGTCTTCGTCACCGCGCCGCACGAACGTGAGCCGACGCGAACCGAGGCGACGCCGGCCGCGGGGCGGGACATTGTCATCTCGGGCACCGGCAGCATTTCGAGACTCGGCGCGGGCGGCGGCTCGATCTTCAGCACCTTCCGCCCTCCCACCTCCAACGGGTCCGCGCCCTCCGAGTGGTTCGACATCGACCGCTGGTACCCTAAGGAGATGAACTACTCATACATGAACCGCGCGGCGCAACTCGGCGCGGCGGCGGGGGCCATCGCAATCGGCGAGGCGGCCTTCGGCGACGCCTACGCGAGCGACAGGGTCGCGGTCGTCTCCGGCACGCTGCTCGGCGGCGCGCCACAGGCCAGCGCCGTGATATGTCAGGAGTTGATGAACAACCCGAACGTCATTACGCCGAACATGGCGCTCGACCACGGCGTGCATCTGGGGCCCGCCTTGGTGCGACGCCACTTCGGTTACAACGGGGTCACGTACACCTTGACCGGCACTTGCGTCTCGGGTCTGCAAGCGTTACTCGTGGCGCACGACCTTTTAAGGAGGGGTCGTGCGGACGCAGCCGTCGTGCTCGGACACGACGCGCTGGACGAGCCGCTGCGCCGCGCCGTGCCGTGGCTCGACGCCTGCCTCCCCTCAGCCGAACTCGGCGAGGGGGCGGGCGCAGTCGTCCTGGAATGGTCGGCCGGGGCCGGCGGGCGCGACGCCGGCCCGCCGCGTGCCCGGCCGGGCGCTTCCGTCATGGCGTCGGGTGATCTCGGCGACGAGGCTTCCCGTCGGACGGTCGTGCGGAAGCTGGCAGAGGGCGCGGGCGACGAGGATTGGGACGTAATCTATCTGGCCGGCCCCGCCGAGTCTGAGTTGGGGCGCGTGGCCGGCGAACTGCTCGCGGAGGTCGGGCGCACCGCGCCCGTCAAAAGACTGCAACCCTTTACGCGCTACTGCATGGCCGCCGACGCCCTTTTCGCCGTCGCCGCGGCGACGAACTCGCAAGAGCGCGCGTTGGTCATCGCGGGCGAGGGGTCGGGCTCCGTCGCCGCGCTCTGCATAAGCCCGGCTTAAAGTTCGTCGCGGCGCGGGAGGAAGGACGGGGGCGAGTGTGATGGCCGAGCAGGGCAGGGCGCTGGTGACGGGGGCGAGCGGGGCGATTGGGCGGGCCGTCGCGCTCTCGCTGGCGGCGCAGGGGTTCGAGGTCTGGCTCGGATGCAGAAGCCGCATAAAGGAGGCGACCGAGCTGCGCGAAGAAATCCTCAGTGGTCAGGGCGCGGCGGAGGTCCTGCCTTTCGACGTCACCGACTACGAGAGTTGTCAAAGCGTGGTCGGCGCGCTGGTCGCGGAGAAAGGCCCGGCGAGCGCCTTGGTGCACTGCGCGGGCGTCGTCCGCGACGGGTTGCTGCTGCGCACCGCGCCTGCCGACTGGAACGCGGTGTTGGCCACCAACCTGAGCGGCTTTTATCACGTCTGCCGGGCCGTCCTTCGAGGGATGATTCAGCGGCGCTCAGGCTCCATCGTCGCCGTCGGCTCGGTCGTAGCCCGCGGCGGGCTGGAAGGGCGCGCGGCTTACGCCGCCAGCAAGGCCGGGCTCGTCGGCGCAGCGCGCTCGCTGGCGCAGGAGGTCGGGAGCTACAACATTCGCGTCAACGTCGTCTCGCCCGGCTGGATAGAGGCGGGCATGAACAAGGCTCCGCCCGAGGAGCGGGTGCTGCAAAGAATCCCTCTGCGCCGGGCGGGCGGCCCCGAAGAGGTCGCGCCCCTAGTCAACTTCCTCTGTTCGCCTGCGGCTTCATACATTACGGGCGCGGAGATCCCTGTTTCCGGCGGGCTTGACGTCTAGCGAGGGCACTCGGGGAAGAATATTGATGGTGCAACGTCTCCCTGCTAGACTCGGTACGCTTTCACGCGGCGACTCTCCGCAAGGAGCGGTGACCTCATGAGCGCGAACGCGCATCCCCAAACAGAACGTCCCGTCCCGCCGAGGGGCGACTTCGATTTCACGCGCGACCCGCGCATCACGGACCCCTCCACGTACCGCGTCGCGTTCCTCATCCTGCTCGACGGTGACCTCGTCATGTCGCCCGAACACCTGGGCGTCGCACTGATGGCCGCCGTGCTGCGCCGGGCAGGCTTCGTGGCGCACATCTACGAGGTAAAGGTCGGGCGTGAGCAGGAGGTCATCGACGCCCTCGCCGACTGCGATCCACAACTCATCTGCCTGACGCTGATGAGTCTCAACGTCCCGTCGTGCGTCAGCCTCTGCGACCGCCTGAAGCGACGCCTGCCGGAGACGCTTATCGCCTGCGGCGGCCCGGCCGGCACTTACGCGACGCTTGACGTGCTGCGGCAGATACCGTGCGCAGACATAGTGGCCGTGGGCGAAGGCGAGCCGCTTATCTTCGATCTCGTGCAGCACCTCTACCTCAAACAGAGTCTGGAGGACTGCCCCGGCATCTGCTACCGGCAGGAGGACGGTACGCCGCGGCTGAACCCGGCCCGCCCGCTGATGCACAACCTCGACGCCCTCCCCTTCCCCGTGCGTGACCAGGTCGAGATGAACGGCGACCGCCTGGAGTACATGCGCGTGAGCACCAGCCGCGGCTGCGTGGCGAGGTGTACGTTCTGCAGCGCGCCGAACATCAGCAACAGGGTGCAGGACGGGAAGGCGTGGCGCGCGCGCTCGCCCGAGTCCGTCGTGGACGAGCTGGAGTATCTGGTCAAGCGCTACAATTTCCGCACCTTCGACTTCATCGACTCGACCTTTGAAGACCCAGACGGCGGGCGCATCGGAAAGTCCCGCGTCGCGCGTATTGCGCAGGGGATTTTAGACCGCGGCCTTGACATCTACTA
Source organism: Pyrinomonadaceae bacterium (assembly GCA_040509515.1). Taxonomy (GTDB): domain Bacteria; phylum Acidobacteriota; class Blastocatellia; order Pyrinomonadales; family Pyrinomonadaceae; genus QHXN01. The sequence goes on from JBEVKV010000072.1 coordinate 43,586, forward strand.
CAACTGCTGCATGCGCGCCGAGAACTGGTCGGACGCGGACGACGAATTGATCGGACTGCTCATCAGGTCGGGGCTGGAGAAGGTCAACGTCGGCATCGAGTCGGGCACGCCTTCGGAGCTGGCGCTGTGGGACAAGCGCGCGACTGTCGAGGACAACGTGCGGATCATCCGCCTGCTCAAGAAGCACGGCATCTACCTAGCGATGGGGTTCATACAGTTCCACCCGTACTCCACGGTCGACACGCTCAGGTCGAACGCGGAGTTCCTGCGCCTTCACGCCGGGCACAACCTCCGGCGGCTGACGGAGAGACTCGAAATCTATCCCGGCACCGTCATCGTCAAGAAGATGGAGGAGGACGGCCTGCTCGACACGGACTACATGACGACCCTTAACCCTTACGGGTACAAGTTCCGGGACGAGCGAGTCCGGCGGCTGGCCGTCCACTTCGCCTCGCTCTACAACAACGAGGACTACCACGAGAAAGGCGTTATCACGGGACTGTCGTCGGTCTTCAAATTCGAGACCTTCAACGTCGTCCTCGAAACATTCATGCTGCGCATGCGCCGGAGATTCGGACACCTCGAACTGGTCAGGGACGAGCTTGACCGTTTCCAGTCTGAGGTCTGGGAGATCCGCCGCGGCATCGCGGACTTCAACTACAACTTCTTCATGGTAAATCTCGAAGCCGTCCTCTCCGACCGCTATGACCCGGCCGACAGGGTGCGGCAGGTCGCGGAACTCGAAGGGCTCTTCTCGTCGCGAATGGATCAGATCAGCAAGCGCCGCCTGCAACTCGGGATAAAACTGTTCCGCGCGGGGGTCGATTTGAGGGAGATCAGCTCGAAGACGATTCCGCCGGACGCCACCGGCGCGCCGCGCACGTACACGGGAGGGGCACCCTGCTGGTAATGCCGGCCGCCACCGGCCGGCGCTCCACCCACACTAAACTCAAGACCGTTAATTGCGCCCCGTAGCACCTCACTACTAACGCGATTAAGGCTCACCGGCGGCGCAGGCCGCCGCCTGACCCGATGCTTTACAGAATCGGCGCTTAGTTGCGGGAGGGGCAACTTTCCTCCCGGATGCGTGACCGGGGTGTGCCCGAGCGCGCCCTGCCAATCTGCTCTGAAATTATTGCGAGGGGTTCTGATCAACGATGGATCCGCGCGTACAAATGATTCTGAGTCTAATGAGGCAGGAGTTTCATCGGGACCTCACGCTCGGGGAGTTGGCCCAGAGCGTCAACCTCTCCACCTCTTACCTGCACCACCTGTTTAAAGCCGAGACCGGCACGAGCCCGTGGCTTTACCTCAACTCCCTCAGGCTGGAACGGGCGCGGGAACTCCTCGTCACGACCATGCTCAGCGTGAAGCAGGTGATGGTCTGCGTCGGGATGAAGGACATCAGCCACTTCGGCCGGGAGTTCAAAAAGGCTTACGGTAAGCCACCCGGCATGTACAGGATGTCGGCGAGGCTGAACGCCTACACGGACAGCATCCGCAGGGGCTGATAGCAGTATTAGTCGACAAAAAGCAGGATACGCCAAGTAATGTGAATTGTGATGTAATCCGGCCTTATGTATTTTTACAACTCCACCGGCGCACAGAATCCGACGCACTCCGCGTAGCTGACAGCGGCAAGAAGCAATATCGAGGCCCGCGGCGGCTCGTCTCCGCCGGGCCGGTGGACGGACACGGCCACTCCGAGTCTGTTGCAGGCGGAGGCCGTCACATCCTTCTGTGTTGCAGTGCCCCGCGTGGCGGGGGCGGCCGGTCGAGGCGGCCGGACTCCGACGCACAACGCAGGTTGAATCAACTTCTCACCGGATTCGCAGTAAATGTTCTCAAAGTTGCGGGGGCCGCACCTGGGCGGGTCGCAACCTTAAGGAGGCTGAATATGAATACGAGAAGGCACTTTCTGAAGAAGGTCGGGGTAGGTTCCGCCGCCTTGGTGGCCCTTCCCGTGCTCGGTGGCACGTTAACGCATGCCGACGCCGCCGTCGACCGCTCCTCGGCGGGCAACTCGATGACGCTGGCGGGGGACAAGTCCCTGCCTCTGGGCTCGTGGGCGCTGAACTACGAGGGCCGGGTCAGCGAGCTGGTGCTCAGCAAGGACGCGGGCGGGAACCTGACCGGCACGCTCTCCGGCCGGCCGATCTCGCCCGCCTGGAACAGCGGCGACCAGACGATCACCTTCGTCGCCAAATTCGACCCGTCGCGGCAGGCCGAGCTACAGGTCTTCACCGGACTGTTCTTCGAGAAGTCCGGCCCGACCGAGAGGTACATCGCCGGGTGGGCTGAGAGTTCGAACGGCGACTCGGGGACCGACCACAAGCGCATCGCGCGCTGGCACGCCCGGTAAACACCGCCGTCGAGGCTGCGGCCGAAGAACGCTCTGCCGGACATGACCGCGAGCGCTTCGAGCACTTCCGAGCCTCGAACTCCGGTGAGAAGGATCTCAACCGACCACAAGAGAAGGAGGCAACGATGCCATTCGCCGAGCTCAAAAGCAATGTAAAGATTCACTATAGTTTGACGGGCAAAGGGGTGGATGAGGGGACAGTGAAGGTGCGCTTCGTAGATGATAGCGCCGCCCTCCTCATGGCCTGTCAGGCAGAAGGCTACGAGGGCGAAACCCTCAAGTTAGCCTCGAACGGCAAGGACGCCAAGGTCGTAAACGCCTCGATGACCGCGCAGGGGGCGTCCGGCGGCGTCCGCGGGAGGCTGTCGGTCAACAGGCCGACCCTCAGCTACAGCTATAGGGGAAGCGGGCAGAGCTCAATCCCCCGCTCCCTCGACGAGTACAGCATCGACAACTACAGGGAGGACACGCGTCAGTTGGCCGAACACGTCGGGTTCAACAGGTTCGCGCTCGTCGGCTACTCCCACGGCGGGTACTTCGCGACCGACTACGCGCTGAACTACCCGAACCAGGTCTCCGCACTCGTCCTCGTCGAACCGGCGTTGTTCGTCGACCGCGCGAAGCTTCAGGACAGAATCAAACTCGCCCGCCAGGGCAACGGCGAGGGGGCGATTCACCTGCTGATGAAGCAGATGGCCCCCGAAATGGCCTTGAACAGCAAGGAGTACAACGCCCTTGTGAAGGATATTAAGAAGAACTACCCGGACCCCATCGGCCTCGCGGGCGATTGGTACGCGCGCGCCACCCACGAAATTGCGGAGAAGGAGCTGGGCCAGCTTCGCGTGCCGACGCTCATCATCGGCGGCGAGCGGAGCTGGGTGCGCGAGAACATCGCGCGCGCGGCCCGCTTCATCCCCGGCGCGGAACTCGTGTGGCTGGACGGCACGCACAACCTCTGGGAGGAGAAGCCGACTGAGATAGCGGAGGCCATCGACGCCTTCATCAGCGCGCGCAAGTCGAGCCCCCCGATGGGTTAAGGCTGGCAGGACTGGAAGCCTTGAGAGCCCCCGCGCCCGAGAGTCAGAACTTCACGCCTCTCGGGCGCGGGGCGCGCACACTCAGCCTTTCAGACTCACCCGCGCCTGAAGAAGCTCAACCCGCCCTGCGAACGCCGCCGCGCCGCGGGTCTAGGCGCGACGGCGCCCTCGGGCCGACGCCTTCGCCTTCCACGAGTCCCGTGCGGCGAAGGCCCGCATGTGCGGGATGCGCAACGACGTCTCAACACCTCGCCGCTACGAACATTCACCGGGGGGAGTCGGTTACAACACCCGGGGCGGTACTTTTGGGGCCGGTCCGCCCGTAGAGGTTTTGGCCGCGAAAGCGGAGGGCCCGACGCGGCCGGCGGGTCGGACTAACCGACAATGTCTGGTGGCAATGAGGCGGCCGAAGCGCCGCAGAAAGGGGTTGTCATGCCCTTAGTTGAAATCGAGAACGGCGTGCAGATTAACTACTCACTCTCGGGGCTGAAAGGCGCGAGGGCCGGGCTCTCGGCCGCGACGATGATGGCCTGCTCCAACGAGATGTTTCAGGGCATCATGGAGCAGTCCACCCAACTGCTCACTTTCGACTACCGCGGAACGGGGAAGAGCACCGGCCCCGATTCGCTCGAAGCCTACACGGCGGACGCCTACACGGAGGACATGCACCAACTCTTCCGCCGGGTCGGCTTCGAGAAGTCGGCGATCATCGGCTACTCGCACGGCGGGTACTTCGCCGCAGACTTCGCCCTACAGCACCCCGAGCGGGTCTCCGCCCTCGTACTCATCGAGCCGGCCCTCTTCTTCGACCGCAACAAGCTCAAGGAGCGCATCCGGGTCGTGCTCGAAGACAAGGAGGCCGGCATCAGGCTGCTCCTACAGCAGATAGCGCCCGAATTGTCGCGCGACAAGAAGGCACACGCCCGCATGGTGCAGGCCATCAGCGAACAATACCCGGACGCCATCGGGCTGGCCGGTGAGTGGCAGGCCAGAATCAGCAACGAACTCGGCGACGAAGACTTGAGAGACATACAGGTCCCGACGCTGGTCATCACGGGGCAGCGGAGCCGCGTGCGTCAGTACACGCTGCGGGCCTCCAAGCTGATACCGCGCGCTCTGACGTGGACAATACCGGGGGCCACACACCTCGTGCTCGACGAGAGGCCGCGCGAGACGGCGGCCGTGGTAAGCTTGTTCCTCGAACAGTACGCCAACGGCGGCGGAGGGGCCGCCGCCCAGACCAAGAAGGCGGCCAACC
>JBEVKV010000073.1:0-16044 GCA_040509515.1 Pyrinomonadaceae bacterium
GGTTCGCGGTTCACGGCTCTTACTGGTATGTGAACTGGACTATCGACTGCGTGACGCGCTCGCCGTTAAAGGACGAGACGTGCAGGACGATGGGGTCGCCCGCCTTGAGCGCGTTGATGACGCGCTCGAAGTCCTCGATGGTCGAGACGCCCTGACGGTTGACGCGCTGGATGACCATGAACTTCTGGACGCCGGCGTCGAAGGCGATGCCGGCCTGGTCAACGTCCTGCACGAAGAGTCCGCGCACGCCCTTCAGGTTGCGCTCGTTGGCTATCTGCGGCGTCAGCTCGCTCAGCTTGAGCCCGAGCGTCGGGCGGTCGCTCTTCGGCGATGCCTCTTCCTCGGCCTTCGGCTTGACGATCTTCGCGCCGCCGCCGCCGCTGCCGCGCTCCACCTCTGCGCCGGTGGCGCCGCCGTTGCGCGGCGGCGGGCGCTCGCCGACCGTGACGTTGGTCGAGCGGCGTTCGAGCTTGTCGGACATCTCGCGCAGGTAGATGACGGGGACGCTTGTGCCCACCGGCGTCGAGGCGACCTTGTTGATGAGGTCTTGCGCGCTATCGACGGCCTGACCGTTGAACTCGACGACCACGTCGTTGGTCTGGATGCCGGCCGTTGCCGCCGGCCCCTTGTCGTCGGCCACGTCCTTGATGATGGCGCCCTTAGCCGACGGGAGGTTGTAGACGCGCGCGAACTCGGGCTTGACGGAGTCGAGGAACACGCCGAGGTAGCCGCGCCTGACCTTGCCCGTCGTCATCAACTGCTTGAAGACCGACGAGGCGATGTTGGTCGGGAGCGCGAAGCCGATGCCGTTGTAGTCGCCGGTCGAGGTCGCGATCTGCGAGTTGATGCCGATGACCTCGCCGCGCATGTTGACGAGCGGGCCGCCCGAGTTGCCGCGGTTGATCGCCGCGTCGGTCTGGATGAAGCGGCGGAAGCTCGCGCCCGGGTCGGTCTGCCGCTCCTTGGTCGAGATGATGCCGGCCGTGACCGTCTGCTCAAGGCCGAACGGCGAGCCGATGGCGAGCACCCAGTCGCCGACCTGCATGTCGTCGGAGTTGCCGAAGTTGACCGCGGGCAGGTCGCGGCCGGCGTTGACCTTGATGACGGCGATGTCGGTCTCCTCGTCCGAGGCGATCATGGTGCCGCGCAACTGCTCGCCCGTCTGGAGCTTGACCATGATGCCGGTCATGTTTTCGACGACGTGAAAGTTGGTGAGGATGATGCCCTTCGGGTCGACGACAAAGCCGGAGCCGACGCCGCGCGAAGGCCGCCGCGCGTGGCGGCGCAGCATGTCGAGGAGCGGGTTCTCCGCGCCCTCCTCCTGCTCGTCGTCGTCGTCGCCGTCCTTGTCGGCCACGGCGGGCGCGGCCGAGACGGTGTCGATGTTGACGACCGCCGGCTCGACGCGGCGCGCGATCTCGGCGAACGAGGCCGAGAGCGCCTCGGGCGCGCGCGCGATGGCGGCCGTCGAGGCCGCGGGTTGTTCCTCGCCGGCGAGGACGCTGGTGCGACTGAGCATGGCGCCGACGCCCACGCCCACGAGGAGGCAACCAACCGCCAGCGCCGCGATCCACACGCGCAGGTGGCGCAGGATGGCGCGCTCCGCTTCAGTCGTCTGGCCCTTGGGGATTTGCAACATAAAACTCTTCACCTTCTAAATTTCAAAAGGAGCATGGAGGGTGCGCGACCACCGCCCTCCGCCGAGCGGCGGGGCCGCTTCCGTGTGTGCGCCGAAACGAGGAGACTTAAAAAGTCACAGTGGCGAGCCCCGAGTATAACCAAGACGGCCACCCGCCGCAAAGACCCGGCCGGCGTAGGCGCGCGCCTAAAATAATATGACGAAGGCCGGCGCGCCTCCCATATAATTTCGCCCGCCCGACACAACGCGCGCCTGCCGTGCGGGCGAGCGCGCCGCGGGAGAACTCACATGAAGATGCAGTCAAAGAGATTCGGCGTCCTGTCGCGCGCGGCCGTCCGCGTTGCGGCGCTCGCGCTGGCCGCGCTCGCGGCGGGCTGTCTGTCGCAGAGCACGCCGACGCCGCTCCGTGACGACGCGGCGAACGCGAGGCCGGAAACGTCCGCCGCGAGCGCCTCGCCAGTCCAGACTTCTCCGCCCGCGACGGCCGCTCCCGCCGCCCGCGGGTTTCGTCAACGACTTCGCGGGCGTCATCGATGACGGCACGCAGGCGTCGCTCGAATCGAAGTTCGCGCGTTTGAAGGCGAGCGCCAAGATCGAGTTCGCCGTCGTGACGGTCGAGACGACGGGCGGCCGCGACATCTTCGAGTACTCGCTGGCGGTCGCGCGCGGATGGGGCGTCGGCCCGCCCGCGGGCGCGGACGGCGGCGGGCTCCTCCTTCTGTTCGCGGTCAAAGAGAGCAGGTGGCGCTTGCAGGTGAGCCGAAGCCTTGAGGCCGACCTCCCTGACGACGTGGCCGCCGAACTCGGGGCCGTCATGACGCCCTCGCTGCGCGCGGGGCGCTACGGCGAGGCCGCCGACAGGTTCGCCGACGCCATCATCCGGCGGCTCGGCGAGCGGCGCGGCTTCTCGACGAAAGAACTGCTCCCCGAAGCACAGCACGAAGAGAGTCCGAAGGCCGCGGGGAGGCCGGAGGCCGCGCCGTAAGCCTCAGCCCTCGACCACGCTGCGCCCGTCACCTTCCGTCTCGCCCGCCGAATCTTCCGCGTCCGGCTCCGACCCGTCGGCGCGCCGCCCCGCCCCTCCCCAACGCAATTCCGAGACGACGACGCCGGTGACGACGAGGAGCGCGCCGAGCGTCGCGCGCCCGCCCGTCCATTCGGCCGAGCCGCGCAGCAGCACCGCGAAGACGGTGGCGAAGACCGGCTCAAGGCTGAAGATGACCGCCGCGTGCGTGGCCGGCATGCGCGCCTGCCCCCACGTCCAGAGCACGAAGCTCGCGACCGTCGCGACCGTCGACAGGTAGACGAGTTGCCAGATGACGGCCGGGCTCCACACCGGAGACTCGACCTCGCGCGCGAGCCCCGCGGGGAGCGACTCGGCCCCCGCCAGCGCCGCGAAGCCGCGCAGCGCGAGCCACGCCGCGAGCGCGAGCGCGGCGGCCGTCGTCACCTGCAAGGCGCTCAACTGGCGCGGGTCGAAGCGTCGCGCGTAGAGGCCCATCAGCGTGATGTGCGCGGCGAAGAGCAGCGTCGTCGAGAGCGTGATGAGGTCGCCCGCGTTGACCCCGCCGGCGTTCGCGGGCGCGAGGATGAGCGCGCCGCCCACGGAAGCGAGCACGATGCCGAAGAGGTTCTCGCGGCTCGGGCGCGTGCGCCAGACGACGTAGGCGACGACCGGCACGAGCGGCGTCGTGATGCCCGTGATGAAGGCCGCCTTGGCCGGCGTCGTGTAGAGCAGCCCGATTGTCTGCCCGATGAAGCCGAGCCCCATCAGCACGCCGAGCGTCGCGCCCGCGCGCCACGCCTCGCGCGAGGCTTTGAAGACCTGCCGGGGGAAGAGCGCGGCGAAGAGGAGCACGGCGAGCGGCATCCGCACCGCGAGGTACGTGAGCGGCGGCCAGTGGTCGAGCACCCCGCGCGCGACGGCGAAGGTCGAGCCCCAGATGAGCGTCGTCAAAAGTATCGCGCCGTCGGCGGCGAGGTTCGTCTTCAGTCTCATCTGCTTGAACGAGGGGCGGCGAACGAGGAGCGTCGAGCTGCGGCTCACATGCGCAGGAGGACTTTGAGGACGCCGGGCTCGGCGGCGCGCTCGAAGGCGCGGACGCCTTCGGAGAGCGGGAACTCGGAGTTGACGAGCGCGTCCACCTCGACCGCGTCGCGCCGGAGCAGTTCGAGCGCGGGGCGGAAACGTCCGCAGCGCGAGCCGACGATGCTGATCTCGTCCACGACGACCGGCGCGGCGTTCAGCTCGGTCGTGCCGTGGAACGTGGACTTGAGGACGAGCGTCCCGCGCGGCCGCAAAAGTTTGAGCGCGGTCTCAAGCCCCGCGGGCGAGCCCGACGCCTCGACCGCCACGTCGAAGGCGCGCGCGTAGGAGGCGGGCACGTCTTCCGTCCTCAACACGCGCACGCCGCGGCCGCGCGCGACCTCAAGCTTCGAGTCGTGGCGGCCGACGAGCGTGACGCCCGAGCCCGTCGTCGCCTTCAAAGCCTGCGCGCAGAGCAGCCCCAGCTTGCCGTCGCCGACGACGGCGACGCGCGTCTCGGGCTCGAACCTCACGCGCTCGGCGACGGCGCACGCGGCGGCCAGCGGCTCGGTGAAGACGGCGCGCTCGTCCGGCACCTCGTCGGGCACGGGCACGAGGTTCGTGGCGGGCAGTTGCAGGTACTCGGCGAACGCGCCGTCGCGGCCGACGATGCCGAGCACCGTGCGTTCGGGGCAGTGGCGCGCGTCACCCGCGCGGCACCATGGGCAGCGCCCGCAGCCCGCGTTAATCTCGCCGACGACGCGACGGCCTTCCAACTCCGGCGCGCCCGGCGCGCGCTCGACCACGCCGACGAACTCGTGCCCCAGAGTCCCCTCGAACCCCGCGTAACCGCGCGCGATCTCCAAATCCGTGTTGCACACGCCGGCCAGCGTCACGCGCACCAGCGCCTCGCCCTCGCGCGCGGGCGCGGGCACGTCGGCCACGCTCAGTCGATTGTTCTGGAACCTTAGCGCCTTCAAAATCTTTTCGCGCGGAGGTAGGCGTTATCCTTCGTGAGTTCGACGGTCTTCTCGCGCCCGGTGACGTTGACGGAGAGCCGCCAGGTCAGCTCGCGGTCACCCTCGACGGTGGCGTGTATCCACCACTTGCCGGGCGGGACGGCGATGACGGCCTCGCCGCCTTCGTCAAGCTCGACGCCGAGCGGCTGACGGCCGCCCATCAGACGCGTCGCGAACTCCTCGAAGCGTTGGCCGGGTCTGCGCTCGGAGTCGAACTCGCTGCGCGCGGCCGCCATGTTGATCGGGTAGAGCTGGACGGGAATCTTGCGTGCCGAGACGGGGAAGCCGACCTCCTCGCGCCGCAGACGCAGACGCAGCAGCGTCGTGTGCTGCCGCCCCTGCCCGGTCGCGCGAGTCGGCGCTCGCTCGCCCTCCGGCAGCCGGCGGTAGACGCCCCAGACCGCGCCCGCCAGCGCCGCGACGAGCGCCACCATCGCGCCGGCGGCGGCGAGTCTGCGTGCGAAGCCGTTCCGGTCGTCGCCCATCTCTCAGGCCATCAGGCCGCGCTCGCGCAGCGCGCTCGTCAGCTCGTGGTCGGTCGGGGTCGAGAGCACCTGCCCGGCCACGTCCACGGTCGGCTTGCGCTCCTTGCCGCCGTTGTGTTCCCTGACCCAGCCGGCCGCCGCCTCGTCCCGCTCGATGTCCACGTACTGGTACTGGACGCCGAGGCGGTCGAGGAACTCGCGCGCGTGCGTCGTGTCCTCGCACCAGTCCGCGCCGTAAACTTTTACTCCGAACACGGGCGTCACCTCCGCCTTCCGAAATCCGCCCGACCATGATAGCCGACCCGTAAGGGTTTTCCTACCGACTACTGACTACTGTCTACCGGCTACTTCTTCCTGCTACAATGTCGCTTCAAACCCGGTCAAGGACTTAAGGACACACGGTCGGCCAGATGACTCCAGACGAGGGCGGCGCAAGCGAAATCCTGAGGGGCGGCTTCCGCGACGAGTGCGGCGTGTTCGGCATCTACGGCCACGACGACGCCGCGCGGCTCACCTACCTCGGCCTCTACCAGTTGCAGCACCGCGGGCAGGAGTCGTGCGGCATCGTCGCGACGGACGGCTCCGTGCTCCGGCAGGAGCGCGCGATGGGGCTCGTCTCCGAGGTCTTCGACGAGGAGCGGCTCAACCGCCTGCCCGGCGTCTCGGCCATCGGCCACACGCGCTACTCGACCGCGGGCGAAGTCTCCGTGCGCGAGGCGCAGCCCTTCCTCGTCAACGCCGGCCCGCACGGTCAGGTCGCCGTCTGCCACAACGGCAACCTCCCCTTCGCCACCGAAGACCGCAAGCGGCTCCAGAGCCACGGCGCAATCTTCACCTCCACCTCCGACACCGAGGTCGTGCTCCACGGCATCGCGCAGGCCGCGGCGCGCACGGTGCTCGAAGCCATTCCCGAGGTGCTGTGCGAGACCGAGGGCGCGTTCTCGATGCTCTTCCTCACGCCCGAGGCGCTCGTCGCCGTCCGCGACCCGAGGGGCTTTCGCCCGCTCGCGCTCGGCCGCCTCGACGGCGCGTGGGTCGTCGCCTCCGAGACGTGCGCCTTCGACCTCATCGGCGCTGTGTACGTCCGCGACGTGGAGCCCGGCGAGATGGTCGTCATCGACGACGCGGGCCTGCGCTCGACGTTCCCGCTCCCCGAGCGCCCGCGCTCGTTCTGCGTCTTCGAGCACGTCTACTTCTCGCGCCCCGACTCGATGGTCTACGGCCGCTCGGTCAACGAGTCGCGGCACAAGATGGGCAAGCGGCTCGCGGTCGAGCAGCCGGCCGACGCCGACCTCGTCGTCCCCGTCCCCGACTCGGGCGTCGCGGCCGCCATCGGCTACGCCGCCGAGAGCCGGATCAACTTCCGCTTCGGGCTCGTGCGCAACCACTACGTCGGCCGCACCTTCATCGAGCCCCGGCAGGCCATCCGCTCCTTCGGCGTCCGCCTCAAGCTCAACCCCGTGCGCGACCTCATACAGGGGCGCAGCGTCGTCCTCATCGACGACTCAATCGTGAGAGGGACGACCTCGAAGAAGATCGTGCGGCTCGTGCGCGAGGCGGGCGCGCGCGAGGTTCACGTCCGCATCAGTTGCCCGCCGACGGTGAGCCCGTGCTACTACGGGGTGGACACGCCGGACAGGGAGGAGCTGATCGCCGCCCGGATGTCGGTCGAGGAGGTGCGCCGCTTCATCGAGGCCGACTCGCTCGGCTACCTCTCGATGGAGGGGATGCTCGAAGCCTGCGGCCTGCCCGCCGAAACCTCCTGCGTCGCCTGCTGGACGGGTCACTACCCCACGCGCATCTCCCCACGCGCCGAGACCCAATACGCGCGCGAGCACGAACCCGTCCCGTCCGACTGACCCGGTGTAAATTTTATGTCCGCTTACAGCTTGACTCATAAGGGGGGCAGTTCGAGTGGCGCAAGGTAGACGGGGGTGTGGGTGCGTGGCGGCGGCGGTGCTGTTGGCGGCGGTGGCGGCGGCGGTCGTCGGGTGGTTCGTCGTCAAGCCGCTGCTGGACAAGCGGCGCGAGGAGGCGCCGCCGCCGGCTTCGGGCGACGAGACGAAGGTCGTCGCGCTCGACGTGGGGCAGGGCGACTCGATTCTCATCGTCACGCCGGGCGGCAAGACCGCGCTCGTCGACGCGGGCGAGCCGGGCGACGGCAAGATCATCCTCGCCGGGCTCAAGAAGTACGGCGTCGACCACATCGACCTGCTCGTCGCCACGCACCCGCACGCCGACCACATCGGCGCGGCCGACGAGGTCATCAAGGGGACGAACGTCGGCCGCGTCCTCTACTCCGGCGTCCCGCACACGACGAAGAACTACGAAGACTTCCTCAAGGCCGTCGACGAAAAAGGCATCGAGCTCATCCGCGCCGAGCCCGGCCAGCAGTTCGAGCTGGGCGGCGGCGCGGTGCTGCGCGTGCTCGCTCCCATCGCGCCGCTCTTCACGAAGGAAGACCTGCGCTCGGGCGGCAACGAGCCCAACGCCAACTCGGTCGTCGCGCGACTCGACTACGGCGAGTTCTCGATGCTCCTGACGGGCGACGCCGAGGAGCAGACCGAGCGCGAGCGCCTCGTCAAGAACGGCGCGAACATCCGCGCCACGGTCTTGAAGGTCGGGCACCACGGCTCGAAGTACGCGACCTCGGAAGACTTTATCAAGCGCGGCGAGTTCAAGGTCGCGGTCATCTCCGCCGGGACGGATAACCGCTACGGCCACCCCTCGCAGGAGGTGCTCGACCGCCTGAAGGCCGCCGGCGTCAAAGTCTTCCGGACGGACTTTCAGGGCGACATCGTCATCTCGACGCGCGGTCAGGAGGGCGACGCGAAAGTGACCACCGGGCGCGAGCCGAAGCCCAACGACGACATGTGGGCCGGCCGTCAGGCGCTCCGCGACGACTCTGCGCGGCGCGGCTTCATAGACTTCGGCGACCTCCCGCCCGCGCCCAAGCCGAAGGACGAGGCGCGCTCGAACTCGAACAGAAACGCCAACGCCAACACGAACCGCGCACGCGGGAGGTGAGCCGAGATGTCTGACAAGTCGAAACGCACACGCGCCGTCGTTGACCGCATTGAGGACGGCGGCGTGGCCGTCCTCAACGTCGGCGAGGACGAGGAGACGAAAGTCGAGTTGCCCGCCTCGCTCCTCCCCGAAGGCGCGGAGTCGGGCAGCCATCTCGTCATCAACGTCTCGCTCGACGAGGACTCGCGCAAGGGCGCGGAAGACCGCGTCAAAGCCTTGCAGGAGCGCCTTGAAAAGCGCGGCGGCGGCGAGGGTCAGAAGAACTTCAAGCTGTGAGGGAAGTCGCCTTGCCTCCGACGAGCGAAGATAAAGACGACGATGACTAAATCAATCACCTACTCCGACGCGGGCGTGTCGATTGACGCGGCGAACGCGGCGGTCGAGAGAATCAAGGGGCTGGCGCGCTCGACCTTCAACGCGCGGACGCTCTCGGAGATCGGCACCTTCGGCGGGATGTTCGACGGCGCGTTCCCGGGCATGAGCGAGCCGGTGCTCGTCGCCTCGGCCGACGGCGTCGGCACCAAGCTGAAGGTGGCCTTCATGACCGGCGTCCACGACACAATCGGGCGCGACCTCGTCAACCACTGCACCAACGACATCCTCGTGCAGGGCGCGCGCCCGCTCTTCTTCCTCGACTACGTGGCGACGGGCGTGCTCGCGCCCGAGACCATCGTCTCGGTCGTCGAAGGCGTCTCGCGCGGCTGCCGCGAGAACGGGTGCGTGCTCCTCGGCGGCGAGACGGCCGAGATGCCCGGCTTCTACGCCGAGGGCGAGTACGACGTGGCGGGCTTCATCGTCGGCGTCGTAGACCGCGCGAAGGTCATCGACGGGAGCCGCGTCCGCGCGGGCGACGTTGTGCTCGCACTCCCCTCCGCGGGGCTGCACACCAACGGCTACTCGCTCGCGCGCAAACTCTTCTTCGAGGTCGCGGGCTACGCGGCGGACACGCGGCTCGACGCGCTCGGCGAGACGGTGGGCGAGGCGCTTTTGCGCCCGCACCTGAGCTACCTGCGCCCGCTCGAAGGCTTGCTCGACACGGGCGCGGTCAAGGCGCTCGCGCACATCACGGGCGGCGGGCTCTTAGAGAACATCCCGCGCGTGCTGCCCGAGGGCACGGCCGCCGAGATAGACCGCGGGTCGTGGCCCGTCCCTCCCGTCTTCAAACTCATGCAGGAGATCGGCAACGTCTCCGAGCCGGAGATGCACCGCACCTTCAACATGGGCGTCGGCATGGTCGTCATCTGCTCGCCCGAGGACGCGGAGATGGTTCGCTACCACTTCGACAGCCCCGGCCAGTGCTTCACCGTCGGGCGCGTCGTCGCGGGCGAGCGCAACGTCAGGTTGGTCTGAGTTCAAAGTCGCAAGTTCAAAGTTTCAGGTTGGAGACCGACGTGCTTAACCCGGAACTTTGAACTTGCGACTTTGAACTTTGAGCTTGAGTTTATGAGAGTCGGCATTCTCATCTCGGGGCGCGGGTCGAACATGGAGGCGCTGGCCGAGGCCGTCGGGGAGGGGCGCGTGCCCGGCGCGGAGATAGCCGTCGTCGTCAGCGACCGGCCCTCGGCCGCCGGGCGTCGGCGCGCGCAAGACCGCGGGCTCAAGACCGCGCTCGTCGAGCGCAAGGGGCGCACGCGCGACGAGCACGAGCGCGAGATTATCTCCGTCCTGCGCGGGCACGAGGTCGAGCTGGTCTGCCTCGCGGGCTACATGCGCCTGCTCTCGCCCTGCTTCGTCGAAGAGTTTCGCGGCCGCGTGCTCAACATCCACCCCTCGCTGCTGCCGGCCTTCCCCGGCCTCGACGCGCAGCGGCAGGCCGTCGAGCACGGCGTCAAAGTCTCCGGCTGCACCGTCCACTTCGTAGACGAGACGCTCGACGGCGGCCCCATCGTCACGCAGCGCGCCGTCCCCGTCCTCGACTCCGACACGCCCGAGACGCTCTCCGCGCGCATCCTCAGGGAAGAACACAAGGCTTACCCCGAGGCGCTCGCGCTCGTCTGCTCCGGCCGCTACGAGGTGACGGGACGCCGCGTGGTCAAGACTTAAGTTCCAAATCGCAAGTTCAAAATTCCAAGTTAAGAACACCGGCCTTCAACTTTGAACTTGCGACTTGGAACTTTGAACTTTGAACTTCACGACCTTACACTCTCGCCCATGAACATCGACGAGCAGTTGGAGTTTTTGCGCAAGGGGACGGTCGAGCTGATCCGCGAGGAAGACCTGCGCGGGAAGCTCCTGAAGAGCGCGAAGGAGGGCCGCCCCCTTCGCGTCAAGCTCGGCGCCGACCCGACCGCGCCCGACATACACCTCGGCCACACGGTCGTCATGCGCAAGCTCCGCCACTTTCAGGAACTCGGCCACACGATCATCTTCCTCATCGGCGACTTCACCGGGATGATCGGCGACCCGTCGGGCAAGTCGGCCACCCGCCCGCAGCTCACGCGCGAGGAGATAGACGCCAACGCCGAGACGTACAAGAAGCAGATTTTCAAACTGCTCGACCCCGAGCGAACCGAGGTGCGCTTCAACTCCGAGTGGATGAGCAAACTCGGCTCGGACGGCTTCATCCGCCTCGCCTCGCACGTCACGGTCATGCAAATCTTAGAGCGCGACGACTTTCAGAAGCGGCTCGCCGAGGAGCGCCCCGTCGCGCTCCACGAGCTGCTCTACCCTCTGACGCAAGCCTACGACTCGGTCGCGCTCAAAGCGGACGTGGAACTCGGCGGCACCGACCAGAAGTTCAACCTCCTGCTCGGCCGCAACCTCCAGCGCGAGTACGAGCAGGAGCCGCAGGTCGCCCTCATCACGCCGCTTTTGGAAGGCACCGACGGCGTCCAGAAGATGTCGAAGTCACTCGGCAACTACATCGGCATCGACGAAGCGCCGCAGGAGATGTTCGGCAAAATCATGTCCATCTCCGACGAGCTGATGTGGCGCTACTACGAGCTGCTGACGGACATCCCGGTCGCGGACATCCGACAGACGCGCGAGCGCGCCGAGTCGGGCGAGGCCAACCCGCGCGACCTCAAAGTCTCGCTCGCCAAGCGCGTCATCTCAGACTTCCACTCGACGGCCGACGCCGACGCCGCCGAAGGCGATTTCGTCCGCCGCTTCCGCAACAAGGAAGTCCCCGACGAAGTCGAGGAGCGCGCCGTCGCCGCGCAGACTTGGAAGCTCCCGCGCCTGCTCGTCGAGACCGGCCTCGCGCCCTCGATGGCCGAAGCACGCCGGCTCATCGAACAGGGCGGCGTCCGCATCGACGGCGAGCGCGCCACACGCGCCGAGGCCGAAGTCCAAATCGACGCCGACAGCGGCCGGCTCATTCAAGTCGGCAAACGCCGCTTCCTGCGCGTCCGCGGCGTCTAGCGTGCGACGGCGATGACCGCGGGCGCGTGTCTTGTCGCAGAGGCTTTACCCAACCGACCTCCCGAGGACTTTAATGACAAAGAAGCTCAGCCGCCGCGAGTTCGTCTCTTCCGCGGTCGCCGCGTCCGCGTTGGCGGGCGTGGCGGGCGGGGGTTCGCGTGCGGCGCAGCGGCGGAGGCCGAACGTGCTCTACGTCATGGCGGACGACATGGGTTGGGGTGACCTCAGTTGCTACGGGCGGAAGGATTACCGGACGCCGAACCTCGACCGCCTCGCCGCGGAGGGCGTGCGCTTCACGCACGCCTACTCGGCCGCGCCCGTCTGCACGCCGACGCGCTGCGGCTTCGTCACGGGGCGCTACCCGGCGCGCGTCGCCGTCGGGCTCGAAGAGCCGCTGAGCTGGCGGCGGCAACTCGGCGAGCAGAAGCGCGACCCCGGCCTGCCGCCCGAGCACCCGACCGTGGCCTCGCTGCTCAAGGCGGCCGGCTACCGCACGGCGCTCGTCGGCAAGTGGCACCTCGGCTACCTGCCGAAATACAGCCCCATCAAGAGCGGCTTTGAAGAGTTCTTCGGCATCATGAGCGGCGGCGGCGACTACTTCACGCACAAGGACGCGAACGGCGACGCCGATCTCTTCGAGGCGGAGGTGCCCGTCGAGCGCGTCGGCTACATGACCGACCTCCTCACCGAGCGCGCCGTCGGGTTCCTGAGGCGGCGGCACGGGACGCCCTTCTTCTTGAGTCTCAACTACACCGCGCCGCACTGGCCGTGGGAGGGGCCGCGCGACGAAGCCGTCAGCCGCTCGCTCGGGCGCGGCCTCGGCCGCTTCGCCGCGGGCGGCTCGCCGAAGGTCTACGCCGAGATGATGCGGAGTCTCGACGAGGGCGTCGGCCGCGTGCTCCGCGCGCTCGACGACGCGGGGCAGGCGCGCGACACGCTCGTGGTCTTTACGAGCGACAACGGCGGCGAGCGTTTCTCCGACAACCGCCCCTTCACGGGCGCGAAGTTCGACCTCCACGAGGGCGGCATCCGCGTCCCGGCCCTCGTCCGCCTCCCCGGCGTCGTCCCGCGCGGGCGCACGACCGAACAGGTCGCCGTCTCGATGGACTGGACGGCCACCATCCTCGCCGCCGCGGGCGCGCGCGCGCACCCGGACTACCCGCTCGACGGACTCGACCTCCTGCCGGTCATGGCCGGCACGCGCGCCCCGTTCGAGCGCACGCTCTTCTGGCGCAACGACGTGCAGTCGGCGGCGCGCTCCGGCCGCTGGAAGTATCTTAAACTCGGCGAAGCGGACGAGCGCCTCTTCGACCTCGCGGCCGACGAGGGGGAGCGGACGGACGTACGGCTTGCGCGCCCCGAGGTCTTCGAGCGGCTGCGCGCCGAGTACGTGAGCTGGGCCTCGCAGATGTTGAAACCGCTCCCCCCGCGCGGGGTGCGCTGAAGGAGGAAGCACATGGCAGACGACAACGCGGCGCTCATCCGCCGCTGGTTCGAGGAGGTTTGGAACAAGGGGCGTGAGGAGGCCATCGACGACCTGTTCGACGAGGACGGGGTGGCGCACGGGCTCGCGGACGAGACGGGCCAGCCGCTCCGCGGCCCCGCGGGCTTCAAGCCTTTCTTCCGAAGGCTCCGCGGGGCGTTCCCCGAGATGGAGGTCATCGTCGAAGACACGGTGTCGGAGGGCGACAAGGTTACGGCGCGCTGCACCATCAGGGGCCGCCACGGCGGCGGCGAGCTCGGCTTCGCCGCCACCGGAAGGCCGGTCGAGTTCACGGGCATCGCCATCGTCCGCGTCCGCGATGGCAAGATAGTCGAGGCGTGGAACAACTTCGACTTCCTGTCGATGTTCCAACAGCTCGGCGCGCTCCGGCTGGACGCGCCGGCCGAGCCGCCCGACGCGGACGACGCGCTGCCGTCGCTCGACTAAACGCCGGGAGAGGTCGCGGGAGGGAGGCCGGGGAGTCAGGCTTTATGGAATCGAGCGAAGGGTGGGAAAGCTGGCGCGAGCGGAGGCGCGCGAAGCGCTACAGGGTCAACCTGCGCGCGCGGTGGGAGGGGCAGCGCGCGTCGCGCGACGCGACGGTGACGGACATCAGCGAGTACGGCTGCTTCGTCCTCAGCGACGACCTCGTCGAGAGGCGCGAGACGGTAAAGCTCGTAATCGAACTCCCGCGCGGCGGCCGCATCACGCTCTGGGGCACGGTCGTCTACAAGGCCGAGGAGATCGGCTTCGCGCTCAACTTCGAGCGCTTCGCCGACGAGGACGACCGCCGGAGGCTCGAATGGCTCCTCCGCGCCGAGGCGCACCGGGGGGAAAAGAAGTAGTCAGGAGTCGGAAGTAAGCAGGCTCCACTTACTGCGCGTTGACTCTGACTCACGGACGATTCGCTAAAGAAGGTTTTCTACTGTCTACTGTCTACTGTCTACTCGCTTAAATGTCCGCCGCCGCAAACACGGACGAGACGCTGGTCATCGAGACGCCCGAGCGCGTGCCCCTGCACTTCGCGCTGGCCTCGACGGGGAACCGCTTTCTCGCGTGCGCCTTCGACCACTTCCTGCAGATGCTGCTGATAGCGGTCGTGGCGCTCGTCGTCGTCTGGTGGATCGGCTTTTCCGACCTCGACCGCTGGGTGAAGAACGCGCCCAAGTGGATGCTCGCCCTCCTCCTCGTCGCGGTCTTTCTCATCTGGTCGGGCTACTTCGCGCTCTTCGAGTGGGCGTGGTCGGGGCAGACGCCGGGCAAGCGCTGGCTGCGCCTGCGCGTGATACGCGAGGACGGGCGGCCCGTCACCTTCTGGGAGGCTTCGGCGCGCAACCTCGTCCGCCTGCTCGACATGGAGCCGTTCCCCTTCTACTCGGTCGGGCTCGTCTCGGTCTTCGTCAGCAGTCGCGACCAGCGGCTCGGCGACCTCGTCGCCGGCACCGTCGTCGTGCGCGAGCGCGAGGCGCAGGCACCGTCCTTCGAGCAGGTCTTCTCCGCGCCGACGGCCGACGCGGCGCTCAGGCGGTCGTTCAAGGCGGTCGCCTTCCGCGCCGACCTCAATGCGCTCTCGGCGCAGGAGGTCGAGGTGGTCGAGGCGTTCCTGCGCCGGCGCTGGGACATGGAAGAGATGCCGCGCCAGTGGATGGCGTGGCGCATCGCCACGCCCATCCTCCACAAGCTCCGCCCCGAATACGACCTCGCCGAGTTCACCTACGAAGGCTTTCTCGAAGAACTCCTCCACCGCTACCGCGCCACGCACCGCTTCACCGAGTGACGGGGAAGCTGGTAAACTGCCGGGTTATTTTGGCGGGCAGATTTTCGGCAGAGAGGTACATCTAACAATCATGAGTAAAGACATCTTCATCCTCGGCGGCAAACGCACGCCGATGACAGAGTACGTCGGCGCGCTCAAGGACGTGAAGGCCATCGACCTCGGCGCGGCGGCCGCGCGCGGCGCGCTCGCCGACACGGGCGTCGCGGCCGAGCAGATCGACCACACCATCTTCGGCAACGCCTTGCAGACCTCGGGCGACGCCATCTACGGCGCGCGCCACGTCGCGCTCAAGGCGGGGGTGCCGGCCGACCGCCCGGCGCTGACCGTCAACCGCCTCTGCGGCAGCGGCATCCAGTCCGTCATCTCCGGCGCGCAGATGATTCTCCTGAACGAAGCGCGCACCGCGCTCGTCGGCGGGATGGAGTCGATGTCGATGGCGCCGCACGTCATCTACGGCGCGCGCTCTGGCTTCGGACTCGGGCAGGGCAAGCTCGAAGACTCGCTGATGGTCGCGCTGCTCGACACCTACTGCAACACGACGATGGCGGGCACGGCCGAGAACCTCGCGCGCCGCTACGAAATCTCGCGCGAGGAGCAGGACACCTATGCCCTGCGCTCGCAAACAGAGGCCAAGCGCGCGCAGGACGCCGGGCTGTTCGCCGAAGAGATCGTCCCCTACGAGGTGAAGACGCGCAAAGGGACGAAGGTCGTTGAAGCGGACGACCACCTGCGCCCCGACACGACGCTCGAAGTGCTGGCACGACTTCCGACCGCGTTCAGCAAGGACGGCTTTGTCACCGCCGGCAACGCCTCGGGGATTGTGGACGGCGCGGCCGCGCTCGTCATCGCGGGCGAGGACTTCGTGAAGGAGCAGGGCGCGACGCCCGCCGGGCGCATCGTCTCGTGGGCTTACGCCGGCGTCGAGCCCGACGTGATGGGCATCGGCCCCGTCCCGGCCATCCGCAAGGCGCTTGAGAAGGCGAACCTCAAGCTCTCCGACATCGATCTGGTGGAAGTCAACGAGGCTTTCGCCTGCCAGTACCTCGCCGTCGAGAAGGAGTTGGGGCTCGACCGCTCGAAGACGAACGTCAACGGCGGCGCCATCGCGCTCGGCCACCCGCTCGGGGCCTCGGGCACGCGCCTCGTGCTGACGGCGCTGAACGAACTCCGTCGGCGCGGCGGCCGCTACGGCCTCGCCTCCGCCTGCATCGGCGGCGGACAGGGC
>JBEVKV010000074.1:0-13449 GCA_040509515.1 Pyrinomonadaceae bacterium
TGATTCGCGGGTCGTTCTAGGGAGTCGCGTTCACGGTCACGTCGTCGACGAACCACCACGAAGGGTCTTCGTTGGTGTTCGACACGGCGCGGAAGAGGAGCTGGACGTTCTTCCCCTTCCAAGCTTGCAGGCCGGGGAAGCTGACGTACGTCCACTGGAAGGGCTGCGTGGCCCAACTGTCGAAGACGGCGAAGGTCGTGAGCTTCGAGCCGTTGCTCATGTCGTACAGCTCGACGTACATCTTGTCGGGGTTGGGGAGCCCCGGGGCCTCCCACGCGCTCGACGACAGCCAGAAGCCGAGCGTCGCCGAGGTGGTGTTCGACGGGATGAAGAAAACCTGATGGAGCCGGTGGACGTGGTTGCGGTAGGCGAGGGGCAGTTCCGTCATCCACTCGGCCATGAGGTGCCCCTGCCCGCCCTCGATGACGTTGTCGGCCCCCGAGGTGCAGACGTTCTTCGTCGTCCCCATCCAAGTGTGTGAGCACTTCCAGTACGGGTTGGTCGGGCCGAGGTCGAAGGAAGGGTCTTGGATGAGCTGACCCGCGGACGCGCGCGCGCCGCCGAGAAGCACAAAAAGGATCGCAAGGGTAAACGGGCGAGAGAGTCTCATCGTAGTCCTCCAAAAGGCGAACAAAGATTTTCAGGGGAGACGCCCGGAGGCGACGTGCCGCGCGGGCACGCCGTTGCCGTAGACTTAGTTGCGACGCGCCGGGGCGGCGAAGAATCTTGTGACGAGCTGGCGTGTGTCAGGGATTAATCGGACTGGCCGTTGACGAGGCAGCCCGCGCGCCGATTCGGACTCGTCAAACGCGCGTCCACCGCGCCGGAAAACCATCCACCGCGCGAGACTTCACCGACGTTCTTTCATTAGAATTCCCTCGCGTCTACTCACCGAATTAAGCTATAAAGAGCCCCGAGCTGCGACAGCAAGCCGACTGCTTCGCCGCGGCCTATGGTTCAGACCGCGTCCTCGTCTCACAAGGGAAAGACACATGAGCAGCAACCAGCACGGCCTCAACGTCACCAAGCCCGTCTCGCTCCTGAACAGGTCAATCGGCTTCAGCTTCAAAGACTTCTTCAAGTCCACGACTAAGGCGGTCATCAACGGCGCGACGGGCAAGTTTGCCGAAGCCCTCAGCGACGTGACCGACGCCCTGGCCTCGGTGCGCCTCAGTCAGGACTGCGGCGAGGTCGCGTGGGTGCTCATTCAGCGCTCGCTGTTGCAGGCCGTCCACGACCTCTTGAAGGAGAACGAAGCGCTTATCTACCGCGACGCGGACAACCCGATGGTCATCCTCTCGCGGCGCGGACTCCCGGCGGACGACCCAGATGCCGTCACCGCCCGTCTCGACCTCTCGCTCGAACAGGGCGAGATAACCATCGACGAGAACTTCTTCCGCAACCCCCGCACGCTCCCCGTCCTCGAACAATTCAAGACGCCCTTCCGGCAGTGGCTCGAACTGTTCGGCCTCAACGGCGCGGAGGCCGACTCAATCGCCAACCGTCTGCCGAGCTACTTCGTCCACGCCCTCAACGAGCAGTGGCGCGAACGCCCCGAAGACTACAGGTGCCTCAAGGAAGCCTTCGACACCCCCTTCACCAAAGCAGGCGCGGCCGAGCAAGCCTGGCAGTTCTACGCCGCCCTCCTCCAAAAGCAGGTTGACGAACCCATGTTCGTCGAAGCCTTCAGCCTCCGCCAAGTCTACGTCCCCCTCCGCGCCTACTACTCCGAGAAGACGGCGGCCGAGAGGGAGGCGAGGCTTGCCCCACGCGCCGCCGAAGCGACTAATGCAAAGCGCATCGTCGTTGACTTAGAGAAGGAGTTAGAGACGTGGCTCGCCAACAACGATGCGTCTGACGCGGTGCGCATCATCAGCGGAGGCCCGGGCAGTGGCAAATCATCTTTCACCAGGATGCTCGCAGCGAAGCTCGCGGAGCAGAACGCGCGGCGCGTGCTCTTCATCCCGCTCCACCTGCTCGAACTATCGGACGACCTCGAAGAAGCCGTGCGCAAGTTCATCCGCTACCTTGACCCCGCACTCACCAACCCGCTCGCCCCCGAGGAGAACGTTATTCCCTCCCTCATCATCTTCGACGGCCTCGACGAACTCGCCATGCAGGGCAAAATCGCCGCCGAACTCGCGCAACAGTTCGTCCGCGAGGTGCGCGACCGAGTAGAACGCCTCAACTACCGCGGCAGCCGCCTCAAAGTCTTAATCAGCGGGCGCGAGCTCGCCGTGCAATCCAACACCTCCGATTTCAAAAGGCCAAAGCAAGTCCTCCATGTGCTCCCGTATTTCGTCCCCGAAGATTCAAGAAGGGAGTATAACGACGCCCAAAACTTATTAGAGCAAGACCAGCGCCAGAAGTGGTGGGCGAACTACGGAAGAGTCAGCGGCAACAAGTGTGAAGGTCTGCCGGGGGAGTTGGGCAGGGATGAGCTTTCGGAAATCACGTCGCAGCCTTTGTTGAACTATCTGGTCGCCCTTAGTTTCACCCGCGGCGAAGTTGACCTTGCGACCGAAAGCAACCTGAACGTCATTTACCGGGACTTGCTGAAGGCTGTTTATGAACGCGGCTGGGCCGGGGGCCGGAACTTGGCCTTGCAAGGCGTGTCGGAAGACAAGTTTGTCCGCTTGCTCGAAGAGATTGCCGTCGCGGCTTGGCACGGAGACGGCCGGACGACGACGGTCGAAGATATTAAAGGTCATGCCGAGAGCGGCGGAGCGGTGAGTCTACTGAGCCTGTTTGAAGAGGGCGCAGACAAGGGCATCACGCGTCTTCTGATGGCCTTCTACTTTAGGCACGCAGGCGCACGCGAATCGGGCGAAAAGACCTTTGAGTTCACGCACAAGAGTTTCGGCGAATATCTAACGGCTAAACGCGTCGTGCGTCTCCTGCGTGACATGCGCGAAGAATTGTGGCGGCACCGGGAGAACGAAGACAAGGGTTGGAACGAACGCGAGGCTCTGGTGCGCTGGGTCAGGCTGTGTGGTCCGGCGACTCTGGACGAGTACCTGTTTAAGTTCATTGAGAATGAGATGCGCCTGTCGGCCGGGTCGGACGTGTCGCAGTGGCAGGAAATGCTCCGTGACTTAATCGAGTCCGAATTGCGCAACGGCATGCCGATGGAGCTGAGCAAGTTGCCGACCTTCAAAGAATCATCACGCCAGGCACGCAACGCGGAGGAGGGGTTGATGGCTCTCCTACACGCCTGCGCCCGAGTGAGAGGAGAAATCTCCAATATTGCTTGGCCCGAACCTACTTCGTTCGGTAGCCTTGTTTCCCGCCTTCATGGACATCGTGTCGGCCTAAGCGTTGAATTTATCTTTGGACATTTAGGTCTCTTAAACTTGGAGAGGCAAGTTTTGCGCTTTGGCAACTTGTGCCATGCAGACCTGAGTAAGTCTAATCTTCGTGGGGTAGACCTGCGCGACGCACACCTCATTGAGGCACGGCTTTTCAAGGCAGACCTAAGGAACGCGCGCCTCCGCGGAATAGACCTTCGTGGGGCAGACCTCAGCGGAGCGTATCTCGGCAAAGCAGACTTCCAACGGGCGCGACTCCGCGGGGCGCATCTCTGCGGAGCAGACTTCTTCAAAACATATTTCATCAAGGCAGACCTTGTCGGGGCAGACCTCCGTGGGACGGATCTCCGCTCCGCAGACCTGAGCGGCGCTGACCTCCGTGAAGCAAACCTCTGCGATGCGAACCTCAGTGACATCCGATTCAACGAAGAAACCAAGTTCGCGGGCGCAAGGCTTAAAGACGTGATATTTCAGAACGAGGAACAAAAGCAGGCTATCCTCCGCTCGGCAGGGGCCGGGACTGAAGACTCTTTGCAACCGGATGATTAAGGTTTTAATGGCGAGGAGGCGTTACGCGAATGAGAGAGTAGCTAATCTGCCGCTGACGAACCACGGGCGACGAATCGGAGACTCACGCCGGATTCGTCGCCCGATGTTTGTTTGCGTCGATGCCGGCGGCCGTGTTCTTCGTCAGGGGCGGCGGTAGACTTCGCGGCCGTCGGCGGAGAGTTCGAGGGCGAGCTTGTTTTCGGAGTGGGCGAGGTCGAGGTGCGCGACCGTCTCGGAGACGGCGAGGAAGCGGTGCACGTCGTCCGTGCCGGGGAAGAGTTCCTGCGCCACGTCCCACGCGGTCGCGCCCGTCTTGGGGATGAGGCGGACGACTTCCGTCTGACGTTCGTTTATCGCGCGGAGGTAGCGGTTGAAGAGTTCTTCGTAGTCTTCGACCGCGTCGCCGTGGCCGCCGTAGACGAGCGTGGGCGCGAGCGCGCGCAGGCGCGCGAGGCTGACGAGGTATTCGGCGAGCGAGCGGAAGCGGCGCGTGGGGTCGACGGGGTCGGGCGAGAGCACGGGGTTGGGCGTGATGCGCTTGAGCACGCAGTCGCCGGCGATGATGGTGCGGTCGGCCTCGCGCAGAAACGAGCACGACCCGGGCGTGTGGCCGGGCGTGTGGACGACGCGCAGCGCGCCGCGCTCGAACTTCAGCTCGTCGTCGTCGATTAGCTCCGCGTGCTCGTGGTCTTCGAGCGCGTCGGCGAAGCGGCGCACGCCCTCGTACATCCGGCGCATCGCCTCCAACTCGTCGGCGGGGACGCCCGCGCGTTCGAGCAGGACGCGGTTCTCGCCGTACTCCAGACGCCCCTTGCGGTGCCCGGTCTCCCAGCCGTGGACGAAGACTTCGGCGTCCTTCGCCTCGTCGCGCAAAGATTTCGCGAGCCCGCAGTGGTCTTCGTGCGCGTGCGTCAGCACGATGCGCCGCAAGTCCGAGACGCGCACGCGCGCGCGCCTCAAACCCTCCTTCAGCGCCTCCATCGCCTCCTTCGTCTTCGGCCCCGTGTCGATGAGCGTCAAAGGCTCCTCCGCGATGAGGTAGACGTTCACGGGCCCCACGTAGAAGGGCGTCGGCACCGAGATGGGAATGATGCGCATGGATGAAATCATAAAGGGGAAGGGGGCAAGGGCAAAGGGGAAAGGCAGACCCGACGAATCGAGCCCTTCCCTTCCCCTTTGCCCCTTCCCCTTTACCCTTCAGTAGACGTAGCGGTTCGCCTTGATCATCGCGTCGGCGACGCGGCGGCGCGCGACGACGGTGTTGGTGGGCGTGTGCTTTGTGAAGCGCTTGAGCGCGGCGAGCAGCGTGCGCAGCTCGTCGCCCTCGCTGATGGCCGCGAGCGTGTTCTTGGCCTCGGCCTCGACGCGCTCGACGGCGTCGTTGCAGAAGACGCGCACCATGTCGAGGTAGAGCGACGCGGCCTCCTCGCCTTGCGCCGCGGCCATCTTCTGCGCGCGCAGGATGGCCGACTCCATCGCGAACACGTCCATGATGACGTTCGACGCGCCGATGAGCACCTCCTGCTCCTCGGAGAGCGCCGTCATGTACTTCTGCGCCGCCGTGCCGAGCACCATCAGCGCGACCTTCTTGGCGTTCTTCGCGAGCTTCGCCTCGGCGGCGAGCACCGTCTCGTCCTCGTCGAGCGTCGGCATCGACGGCGAGAGCACTTCGCCCATCAAAGCCTGCGCCGCCGGGAGCAGCGCGAGCTTGCCGCCCAACGCGCGGCGCATGAGCATGCCGGGGATGAGCATGCGGTTGATTTCGTTCGTGCCCTCGAAGATGCGGTTGATGCGCGCGTCGCGGTACGCGGCCTCGGCCGGGTAGTCGGCCGAGTAGCCGTAGCCGCCGTAAATCTGCACCATCTCGTCGGTCACGTACTGGCAATACTCGGAGAGCGAGACCTTGATGGCCGAGCACTCGACGGCGTACTCCTCAATGGCGCGCAGCTTCGACTCGGGGTCGGAGTCGTCGGCCGTCGCGTTAATCGCGCCCTCGATGAGCCCGAGCGTGCGGTAGGTCGTCGCCTCGCCGACCCATGTGCGGATGGCCATCTCGGCCAGCTTGTGCTTGATGGCCCCGAAGCTGGAGATGGGCTTGCCGAACTGTTGGCGCTCGTTGGCGTAGCGGACGGACTCGGCCGTCGCCAGCTTCATCCCGCCGAGGCACATCGCGCCGAGCTTGAAGCGGCCGATGTTGAGAATGTTGAAGGCGATCTTGTGCCCCTTGCCGACCTCGCCGAGCAGGTTCGAGACGGGCGTCTTCACGTCGTCGAGCACGAGCGCGGTCGTGGACGAGCCGTTGATGCCCATCTTGTGCTCTTCGGCCCCGTTCGACAGACCCTCCTGCCGCTCGACGATGAAGCCGGTGAACTTGTCGCCGTCAACTTTGGCGAAGACGACGAACAGGTCGGCGAAGCCGCCGTTCGTAATCCACATCTTCTCGCCCTTGATGACGTAGTGCGTCCCGTCTTCGCTCAAACGCGCGGTGGCCTTCGCGGCGAGCGCGTCCGAGCCGGAGCCGGCTTCGGTCAGGGCGTAGGCCGTAATCAGCTCGCCCGTGACGATGCGCGGGATGTACTTCTGCTTCGCCTCTTCCGTGCCGTAGTAGACGATGGGGAGCAGCCCGATGCCGCCCTGCGCGCCCATCGTCGTCGCGAACGAGGCGGCGCGCCCCAGAGCCTCGCCGAGGATGGCGCCCGCCACCTGATCGAGACCCAGACCGCCGTACTCCTCGGCCACGGTCGCGCCGACGAAGCCGATCTCCGCACCTTTGCGGACGAGTTCGCGCGCGAGGTTCCAGTCCTTCTTCTCAAGCTCGGCGAGGCGCGGGCGCACCTCGCCGTCCATGAACTGCCGCGCGGTGTCGGCGATCATGCGGTGCTCTTCGGTGAAGTCCTCGGGGGTGAAGACCTCCTCGGGCGTCCTCTCCTCGATGAGAAAACTCCCGCCCACGACGATCTTTTTATCTTCGGCTACGGCAGACATAGTGTGCTCCTTTCAAACTCTCGTTGCTTACAGTCTTTCAAAGATTCCCGCCGCGCCCATGCCGCCGCCGACGCACATCGTGACGAGGCCGTACCGGCCGTCTCGACGTTCGAGTTCGCGGAGAATAGTGGCGGTCAGTTTCGCGCCCGTGCAGCCGAGCGGGTGACCCAAAGCGATTGCGCCGCCGTTGACGTTGACGCGTTCGGGGTCTAAGCCCAGCGTCTTGATGACGGCGACCGACTGCGCGGCGAAGGCTTCGTTCAGTTCGATAACGTCGATGTCCTCGATTTTGAGCCCGGCGATTTTCAAGACCTTCGGGATGGCGTGGACGGGGCCGATGCCCATCTCCTCGGGCGGGCAGCCGGCCGTGGCGTAGGCGACGAAGCGCGCCAGCGGCCGGAGGTTCAACTCGCGCGCGCGCTCCCCGGACATGACGACGGCGGCGGCCGCGCCGTCCGACATCTGCGAAGAGTTGCCCGCCGTAATCGTCCCCTTCGCGTGGAACGCGGGCCTCAGCTTCGCCAAGCCCTCTTCGGAGGTGTCGCGGCGGACGCCCTCGTCCTTCGTGAAGCTGACCTCGCGCGAAGTCTTCTTCCCCTTCGCGTCCAACTCCTCGAACGTGACCTTGAGCGGGACGATCTCGTCGTCGAACTTGCCCGCGTCCTGCGCCTCGGCCGCGCGCCGGTGCGACTGAAACGCGAAGGCGTCCTGCTCCTCGCGCGAGACGTTGTACTTGCGCGCGACGTTCTCGGTGGCGAGCCCCATGTTGAGGTAGAAGTCCGGGTAGTGCTCGACCAGATACGGGTTCGGGCGGATGATGTGGCCGCCCATCGGGATGAGCGACATCGTCTCAAGGCCCCCGGCGACGATTACGTCGGCCCCGCCCCCGCGGATGCGGTCGGCGGCGATGGCGATGGACTGGAGCCCCGAGGAGCAGAAGCGGTTGAT
The DNA here is from genome assembly GCA_040509515.1 of Pyrinomonadaceae bacterium. Lineage (GTDB taxonomy): Bacteria > Acidobacteriota > Blastocatellia > Pyrinomonadales > Pyrinomonadaceae > QHXN01. Next base: position 7,791 of record JBEVKV010000074.1, read on the forward strand.
GGTCATCGCCGAAGTCTCGACGGGGAGCCCGGCGCGGATGGCGGCCGCGCGCGCGACGTTCATGCCCTGCTCGGCCTCGGGCATCGCGCAGCCCATCACCACGTCTTCAATCTCGGTCTTCTCCAACCCACCGGCGCGGCGCACGGCCTCCTCGATGACGGCCGCGCCCATCTCGTCGGGCCGCGTGTTCTTCAGAGTCCCCTTCGGGGCCTTGCCGACCGCCGTGCGCACGGCGGAAACGATGACTGCGTCTCTCATAAATAACCTCTTGTTAAAAGCTGCCGGTCTGAGCCGTCCTTCTTAGATGCTTACCCGCCCTTCTCGATTGCGACCTCGACCTCCTCGGCGTGCAACAAGTCTTTTAAGACTTTCGGGTCTACCGAGACGAGGAAGCCGCGCTTGCCGCCGTTGATGTAGATAACGGGCAGGTCGAAGATCGTCCGCTCGGCGTAGACGTGCAGGTGCGTGCGCGTGCCGAAGGGGCTGGTGCCGCCGACGAGGTAGCCGGTGTGCTTCTGCGCCTCCGCGAAGTCGCACGGGTGGACGGCCTTCACGCCGATGTGTCGCGCGAGGTTCTTGGTCGAGACCTCTCGGTCGCCGTGCATCAGGACGATGAAGGGGCGCTTCCCCTCCGCCTCCATCACGAGCGTCTTGACGACCGCGTGCTCGTCCACGCCCAAAGCCTCGGCCGAGTGGCTCGTCCCGCCGCGCTCGACGTAGTCGTAGAGGTGCGGCTTGAACTTCACCTTGTGCTCGCGCAGCAGCCTCACGGCCGGTGTGATGGGGTAGTCCATAAGATAATTTGAAATTTCAAATTTGAGATTTGAAATTGAATTAATTCGCCGGGAAGCCCGCGGCGCGCGTCACGCGGCGCGCCTGCTCGAAGTGCTTGCGCTCGTGCGCGACGACGATGCGGTAGGCGTCGAGCAGGCTGTAGGTGGCGACCGGAGAGACCGGCGACGTGACGATGGTGCGCCCCATGTCTACGCCGGCCGACTCGGTCGCGCGCATGTACGTGACGACTTCCCACTGCCGCATAACGAACTTGTGGATAACGTCCGCCCCCACGTCGCTCGACGCCGGCGCGAAGACGCGCGGCGCCTTCGTCTTCCGCCCCTTCTCGGGGTCGAGCGCCTTCAGGATGAACCGGCCGAAGAAGCCCGAGAGCGGCGAGACGCGCCCCCACAGACTGCTCCTGTACTTACCGGCCGCGATCTTCACCATGACGGGGATGAAGCAGTCGTTGGTCACAATCAGGTGGTCGAAGCACTGGCCGACGCTCCACTGCTCGGCCGACGGCTTCCAGTTGAGCTGCGCCGGCTTCAGGTTCCCGAAGACCTTCATCGCGTCCTCGGTGATCGCCTGCAACTCCCCGACCAGGCCGTCTATCTCGCCGCCGGTCCGACTCACGGTCTGACTGACGCTCATCGCACTCTCCTTTTAATTGCGGAGGGGCTTGCCGGTCTTCAGCATGTGCGCGATGCGCTCCTGCGTCTGCCGCTGGCCGCAGAGCGAGAGGAACGCCTCGCGTTCAAGGTCGAGTAGGTACTGCTCGGAGACGCGCGTCTCGTGGTTGAGGTCGCCGCCCGTCAGAATCCGCGCCAGCCGCTCGCCCAAGTGCGCGTCGTAGTCGGAGATGAACCCGCCGCGCTTGAGCTGGTGGATGCCGAGCTTGATGGTCGAGAGCGCCGAGTTGCCGAGCGCGAGCACGTCCGTCCTCTGCTGCGGCTGCGTGTAGCCGGTCGCGGCGAGTGACAAAACCTCCTGCTTGGCGTCGGCGACGAGGCGGTCGGCGTTCATCGAGAACGAGTCCTCTTCGCGCAGGAAGCCGAACGACTTGGCCTCGGCCGCCGAGGTCGCCACCTTCGCGGTCGCGATGGTCTCGAACGCACGTTTGACGAACGGGAACGGGTCGGCCTCCGTCACGCCATTCGGGATGGAGTCGAGCGCGCGCACCAGCATCTCCTTCGTCCCGCCGCCCGCGGGTATCAAGCCGACGCCCACCTCGACCAGCCCGATGTACGTCTCGGCCGAGGCGCGCGCGCGGTCGGCGTGCAGCGTCATCTCGCACCCGCCGCCGAACGTCATCTGGAACGGCGCGACGACCACCGGCTTCGGCGAATAGCGCAGGCTCATCGTCGCCTGCTGGAAGGCGCGGATGCCGAGGTCTATCTCGTCCCACTCCTCCTCCTGCGCGCCGAGCAGCACCAGCATCAGGTTCGCGCCGACCGAGAAGTTCTGCCCCTGATTTCCGACGACCAGGCCCAAGAAGTTCTTCTCGACTTCCGCCAGCGCCGTCTTCACCATCTGGAGCGTGTCGCCGCCGATGGAGTTCATCTTCGAGTGGAACTCCAGACAAGCCACGCCGTCGCCGAGGTCGACGAGCGACGCGGCGGCGTTCCGCTTGATGACGCCCGTGCGGTCTTTCAGAGACTTCAGCACGACGACGCCCGGCTGCTCCGTCACCGGCTTGTACTCGCCCGACGCGAAGTCGAAGTAAGACTCCTGCCCGCCCTCCGACTTGTAGAAAGAGGTCGCGCCCGCGTCGAGCATCCGTTGCACGTTCGCGGGGACGGCGCGTCCCTCCTCCTTCAGTTTCGCCACCACCTTCTCGACGCCGACCGCGTCCCACGCCTCGAAGACGCCCAGCTCCCAGCCGAAGCCCCACTTCATCGCGCGATCGACCTCGACGACCGTGTCTGCGATTTCGGGGACGCGGTTGGCGGCGTACGTGAAGACGCGCGAAGAGGTCTTCCACATGAACTCCGCGACGCGATCCTTGCCCCAGAACAGCGACTTCATGCGCGCGCGCGTGTCCTCGATGTTCTTCGCGGCGTCGAGCGCGGGCAGCTTCGCCGAGGCCCGCGGGCGGTATTCGAGCGTCGCCACGTCGAGCGTCCAGATGTCCTTCTGCCCGCCCTCGCCCTTGCGCTTCTGGTAGAAGCCGCCCTGCGTCTTGTCGCCGAGCAGGCGGCGCTCGACCATCCGCTCGACGAACTCGGGCAGCTTGTAGGTCTCGCGGTCTTCGTCGTCGGGGACGGCCTCGTAGAGGTTGCGCGCGACGTGTGTCAGCACGTCTAAGCCGACGATGTCGAAGGTGCGGAAGGTGGCCGACTTCGGACGCCCGAGCGCGGGGCCCGTAATCTTGTCCACCTCCTCGATGGTGTAGCCGTCCTCCGCGAGCGTCCGCAGAGTCACCAGCGCGCCGTAGGTGCCGATGCGGTTGGCGATGAAGTTCGGGCGGTCTTTCGCCACCACGACGCCCTTGCCCAGCCGCCGGTCGAGAAAGCCGTAGACGGCGCACGAGACTTCAGGCTTCGTCCACTCGGTGCGAATCAGCTCGACGAGGTGCAGGTAGCGCGGCGGGTTGAAGAAGTGCGCGCCCAAAAAGTGCGCGCGGAAGTCTTCCGAGAAGCCTTCGGCGATCTGCCGGATGGGGATGCCGCTCGTGTTCGACGCGACGACCGAGCCGGGCTTGCGAAACTTCTCCACGCGCTCGAAGAGTTGGCGCTTGATCTCAAGGTTCTCGACGACCGCCTCGATGATGATGTCGCAGTCCTTGATGCGCGGCAGGTCGTCGTCGAAGTTGCCGGCGGTGACGAGCGCGGCCGCCTCGGGCGTGAAGAACGCGGCGGGCTTGGCCTTCTTCGCCGCCTCCAGCCTGGCGCGCGCGACGCGGTCGCGCACCTCCTTCGATTCTAAGTTGAGCCCGCGCGCCTGCTCTTCGGGGCTGGGCTCCTTCGGCGCGATGTCGAGGAGGAGCGTGGGGATGCCGGCGTTGGCGAGGTGCGCGGCGATCTGCGCGCCCATCGTGCCCGCCCCGAGGACGGCGGCCTTGTCGAAACGAAGCATAGGGGATTTTCTACTCCGAGCTTTCCTAGATTTCTCCGACCGGAGACGGCCCTCATCATACTGAATGAGTATTCATTCAGGCAAGCCCGCCGCGCCTCCCCGGCGGCGAAACAACACCCGGCGGCGCTGTCGGTTCCATCAATAAGTAAGAATCGGCACATGAATATATGAGAAAAATTCCTGCACAAAGTGAGAAAAATTCGATGCCTCCCTAAAGGGGCGCGCTCGACGAGGGCCTTCGTGAGCGGTTCGGGCGGGCCGTCCTGTATGCTAATTCGACATTATCTTTAATAACGAATAGGCCGCAGTATCACTAACACTTCTGTTGTAGAAAACATGTTCTTTATCATATAAATAGGGAAGAACTCTCACGGTTATAGAACCATCTTCATCCCTTGCACGAGACAGTATTAGTAGAGTCGCCCAACTTCTTTGTATATCTTCGGCGTCTAATATTTCTAAACATAGGTCAATCGCTTTAGGGTCTAAGCTATCCAACCCGGAAATTCTCGACAAAGCAAAATCAGTAGCTTCTGATAGACCGCTTGAGCAACAGTCTACGAGTAGTTGGACATAATCACATCTCTTATAATCTGATAATTTAGACAATGACCTCTGAAGTAAACTAACAATTAATGCCTCTGAAGCATTCATCCCGACCCCTGCGGGCCTAAACAATTGAGAGTCCTTCCAGTAACTCAAATTACTCGATACAAAATTTACCAGGACTTCAGCCAGCTTATTTGTAAGAACGCGAGAACGACAAATGAGCAGGACGCAGAAGCATTTAGTCAATACCGCGTCGCTTTGATTGTAAACACTTACTATTGTCTCGGAAAATTCATCTTCAAAGTCTAACCAACCTCGCAAATGGCGGTAAATTATCGCCGCTTCCGAGTAATCCTGCTTTGAAAGCAATGTGACAATTTTATAAAGCGCCTCTCTATTCTCTGAAGAGATGTATGTGGAAGAATCCTGTTCTCTTACCACATCCACGTGCTCTCCATGCCCATCCGGCGAATCATTCATAAGCTTGAAGTTATGAATCATTCTACCAATAGTTACATTTTTCCACGTCTGAGTCGCATTAACATTCGACTCCGGGACTTCGTCCCTCATGTCTACATAGGGCGAAAACAGTCTTACCTTCTTAACTATATTTGACCAGTCGGATTTATCCGCAGCTATCTCGACGAACTCCTTACCGGAGATATGTTCATAGATTGGCAGCTCCTCATTTAAATTATTATCAGAGTGTTTGAAGGCGAGAGAAATCACAGGCGCCGAAGGCTTTTTAAAGTGCTTAAAAATGGCCCATGCCAACTTGAGATCGAAGTTGGAAATTTCATCGAGCTCACCATACTCTTGTATGAGTTTCCCTATCGCCTCATTATCGACTTTTAAATTGCGTTTGATAGCAAGTAATATTTCGAGCCCCGACACCTGTTGATTATTTGCCTTCAGAAGATAGCTAATCATGTGCCTTAAGAGCATGTTGTGCTTGTCAGACTTTAATAACTCTAGTTTTAAGTTTTGAAGCTCCCCACACGAATACATATACGCCACTTCGTCAAATACTTTCCTATACAGCTCATTTGTCTTGTCCTCTTTCACTTCACTCAAACAAGATGCGGCCAGGAGCACATTATTAATGTGTCTACCTTTAAATGAATCATTATATATCTGTTCAATCAGCCCCAGAGGAGACTCCAATTGCGCTACGTATAAGAGGATGGGTTCTCTCCACCATGAATCGTCGAAGTGGGTGGAAAGTATTTTTCGAGCGTTCGCCCTTTGACCCGAGAGT
>JBEVKV010000075.1:0-28074 GCA_040509515.1 Pyrinomonadaceae bacterium
GGCGAACTCTGATGTAACTATTGGGACGTTTAAGATGCTGCTGCCAGAGGTGCTTCTCAGGGAAACCCGCCGGTAGAGCGTTTAACTCAGGCAATTATCATTCCCGGTCGATGTGCCGGGAACATTGATGAAAATGTCCGGGTTTGGGTTGTGTTGGGGGAAAGTTAAAGGCTTACCTTATCCAAAAACCGGGAGATATCCAAAATAATCGATTCGGGGGAACGTGTAAACATTGTAATGGATGAGCGCGCATTGTAGCACCATTCTCGCGGTTGGCAAGCATTTCCGTGCGATTTTTCGCCAATCCAACAAACAACGGACGCGCCGGAACGTCCCGGCCGACGCGCCGCACAGACGCCCGACTTCAGTCGAGATGAAAGACCTCATCCAGATTTTCGGAGGCGGGGCTGTCGTCTGGGTTCGTCAGCATCAACTCCTTCATGTGCGTCCACCAGCGCCGGCACGCCTCCGTCGAGGCGATGCGCGCCCAGAGTTCCTCCGACTCTATCTCGGCGTACGCGAAGAGTTTATCGGTCTGACGGTCGTGGAAGATGGAGTAATTGCGCACGCCGTGCGCCCTCAGAACTTCCTCCAACTCCGGCCAGACGGGGTTGTGCCGCCGCTCGTACTCCTCGCGACGCCTGGGTCTGAGCGTCATCAGGAAAGCTTTGCGAATCATAAGGTTAGACGGGAGTTCGGGACGTTTAGCCGCTTAACCGCCTGCCGCCGCACGCCGGCCGCCCACTCGCTTCAGGCCAGCGTCAACTGCAAGCGCGTGACGGAGGCGGGCGCGAAGCGGTAGACGAGCCGGCCGCCCGCGCCGACGCCGACCGCCTCGTCGCGCGGCTCAAGCCCGCGCGGGTTCTGGAAGCTGTTGTGCGCGCGTATGTCGCCCGAGCCAAGCACGCGCGCCTGCGCGGAGGCGACGCGCCCTCCGACGACGTTAATCTCCGCCTCGCGCGCCGCTCTAGCGTCCGGGTTGACGGCCGTGATCGTCACCACCTTGCCGCTCAGCGACGCGGAGCCGGCCAGCCCCCAGAACTCCTGCCGGCCGGGGCTGCTCCCGCCGCGCGTGTAGGCGACGCGCGGCGCGATGAACTCGGTGCGTAAGCTTTGCGCGCCCTGATGCGGCGTGTACATCTCGAAGACGTGGAAGTTGGGCGTGGCGATGAACTTGTCCTCGTAGGCCAGAAACAGCGAGTGGATAGTGTTGATGAGCTGCGCCGGGTTCGCCATGTTGACCTTGTCGGCGTGGCGGTTGAAGGTGTCGAGGTGGAGCGCCGAGATGAGCGCGTCGCGCAGCGTCGAGTAGTAGGCGTAGAGGTAGCCTGCGGGCATCGAAGGCTCCTGCGTGTTGTGCCACGCGCCCCACTCGTCCACGGCGAGGCGCACGCGGCGCTGCGGGTCGCTCTCGCCCAACACGGCCCAATGCTGCGTGATGAGCGACTCCATGCGGTCGGAGCGGTGAATCAGCTCGTACCACTCGTCTTCCGTGTAGACGAGGGGGTCGCCCTTCCCCGTCGTGCCCGAGTAGTAGTGCAGCCCGAAGCCGTTGACCTTGCCCACCTGCCCCGACCCTTTCTCGACGAGCTTCGAGAAGAACCGGCGCGTCCAGCCCACGTCCGCGCCGTTCGGCCCCGTGGCGATAAAGTTGTACTTGACGTTCTGGTAGGTCGGCACCCACGCGGTGAACTTCCGAAACTCGGTGGCGTACTCCTCGGGCGTCATGTCGCCGCCGCAGCCCCACGACTCGTTGCCGACGCCCCAGTAGGCGACGTTGTAGGGCTCGCGGTCGCCCGAGGCGGCGCGCAGGTCGGAGAGGGTCGTCAGGCCGGCCGGCGCGTTGCAGTACTCGATCCATTCGAGGAAGGCGCGCACGGGGAGGCTGCGGACGTTGGCGGCGAAGTACGGCTGCGAGTTGGTCAGCCGGCAGAACTGCATGAACTCGCCGGTGCCGAACCAGTTCGGCTCGTACTTCTGCGGGCCGGTCTTCAGGTTCTTGTAGGCGTCGGTGGCCTTGTAGTTGGTGTCGGCCCAGAAGTTGACGCGGCGCGGCCGCTTGTCGCGCGGGCCGATGCCGTCGCGCCAGTCGTACTGGTCTGCGAAGCAGCCGCCGGGCCAGCGCATGACGCCCGGCTTGATGCGCTTCACATGTTCCACGAGCGCGCGGCGGATGCCGCCGACGTTGGGCACGCGCGAGTTCTCGCCGACCCAGATGCCGTCGTAGACGACGCCGCCAAGGTGCTCGATGAAGTGGCTGTAGATGTTCGGCGAGATGGTGCCGACGGGCTCGTTCAAGAGCACGTCGATCTTCGCCTCCGCCCCCTGCGCGCCGCGCGGGGCGACGAGCGCGGCCGCCCCCGCGACCAGCGCGCCGCCCACGAATTCACGCCTGCCGACTGCCATTGATGTCTCCCCCTCCACCCACGAGATTAGTCCGACCTGCCGAAGTTAAGCGTCGCCTTGAAACGCCGTCAGAAGTTGAAGCGGTCGATGTTCTCCTTGTTGAAGATGAAGGGCGCGCCGAGCCGCACCTCCTCGCCGGCCACCTCTACACGCCCGAGCCGCCCGGCCGTGATGCTCGTGTCGCCCGCCTTGAGCTGTCCCTGCGCGAGCGCGTTCGAGGCGTATACCGTCAGATACCCGAGGTCGACTGTGTTCCAGAGCACGATGGACTCGATGACGCCCTCCTTGATGTAGGGCCGGCACATGTTCGGGAGCGAGAGCCCGGTCACCTTCACGTCGGTGCGGCCGGACTGCTTGACGGCCTCGGCCGCGCCGGGCACGGCGGGCGCGGCGATGGCCATGATGAGCTTGACGTTCGGGTAGACCTTGAGCACGGTCTGCGTCTCGGAGAAGGCGCGGTCGCGGTCGCCGTCGCTCGGCTGGATGGCGACGAGCTTGAGGTCGGGGTACTTCTCGGCGAGCCGCTCCTTGATGTACCTGATCCACTCGTTCTGGTTGGCGGCGCTCAGTGAGGCGGTGATGATGGCGAAGTCGCCGCGGCCTCCGGTGATGCGCGCGGCCTCGTCGGTGAGCGTGTGGCCGATGCCCTGCGGCGTCGCCTGATTGATGAAGAAGTCGCGCGCGCCGCGCTCGGCGTCGGCGTCCCATGTGACGACCTTGATGCCGCGCTCCTTCGCCTTGCGGAGCACGGTCGAGATGCCGACCTTGTTCTCGACGCTGACGGCGATGGTGTCAACGCCGCGCGTGATCCACGCCTCGACCACCTCGTTCTGCTTCGCCGGGTCGAGGTCGGTCGGCCCGTCCCAGAGGAGTTCGACGCCAAGCTCCTTCGCCGCCTCGTCCGCGCCCGTCTTGCAGCTCACGAAGTACGGGTCGCCCTTCGCCTTCGGCATCAGCGCGACGACGGCCTTTTTACCGCCGGGAGTCTGCGCCGCGCCCGACCCTTGCGCGCCCGCGCCAGTAGCGGCAGCGCCGGACGACGCGTGCTCCCTCACCGAGCGCACGAGCATCCAGTTGCTCCCGGCGACGATGAGCGCGCCGAGCAGTATGACGGCGCTCAGGACTGCGACTTGCGAGTTCCTCACTTCTTCCTCCTCCGCCGGTTTGGCGGCGCGCGCGGCCCCGGCGCGCGCGCGCGTCGAGAGTCGGTCGAGCAGAATCGTGGCGACGAGCAGCACGCCCGTCAGGATGCCGGCCAGCTCCGCCGGCTGCGCCGAGAGCCGCAGCCCGTTCTGAAGGATGACGATGCCGAACAGCCCGAGCAGCGTCCCCAGAACCGTCCCGCGCCCGCCGAAGATGCTGGCCCCGCCGAGCACGACCGCCGTGATGGCCATCAGCTCGTAGCCGGTGCCCGCGTCCGACTTCGCCTGACCCAAGTGCGCGACGTAGATGACGGCCGCGAGGCTCGACGCCAGCCCCGACAAAACGTAGATGAGCGTCAGGCGCGAGCGCACGGGGATGCCCGCGTAGCGCGCCCCCTCGGCCGAGAAGCCGATGGCGTAGAGCCCCCGCCCGTAGGCCGTGCGGTGCAGCCACCACCAGCACGCGGCCGCCGCCAGCGCGAGCACGAAGAGCTGCGTCGGCACGAGCCCGCCGACGTAGCCTTGTCCCAAAAACAGGAATTCGTCGGGGAAGCCCGAGTAGTTCTCGACGCCGCGCGTCAGCCCCTCGGCGACGCCGCGGAAGAGCGAGAAGGTGCCGAGCGTGACGATGAGCGGCGGGAAGTTCAGCCGCGTGATGATGAGCGCGTTGAGCAGCCCGCCCAAAGCTCCGACCCCGAGCGCGAGCGCGATGGCCGCCGGCACGGGGACGCCCGCGTCGCGCCACAGAGCGCCGAACACGACCGCCGCCAGCCCCATCATCGAGCCGACCGACAAATCAATCCCGCCCGTGATGATGATGGGCGTGAGCGCAAGCGCGAGCAGCCCTATCTCGACGGCGAGCCGCGTCACCTCGAAGGCGTTGCCGCGCCCGAGAAAGTTGCTCCCCGTCACGCTGAAGACGGCGCACTCGGCGAGGATGACGACGATCAGCACCCACTCGTTGTTCGGGAAGGCGCGCTCGCGCCACGGGGCGGTGAGCTTGAGCGTGCGGCCTTCCACCTGCGGCACGGCTTCGCTCATTTGGCGGCCCTCGCAGTCTTCAAAGTCAGCCCGCCCACGCGCATCCTCTCGAAGTGCCCGAGCGCCACGTCCGAGACGAGCGCCGCCAGAATGATTCCGCCCTGAATCGCCTTCTCCCAAAACGGATTGATGCCGACGAACGTCAGCGCCGTCCCAATCGTCCCGAGCAGCGCCGCGCCGATGAGCGTCCCGACGAGCGTCCCGCGCCCGCCCGTAATCGCCGCGCCGCCGACGACGACCGCCGCCACCGCCTTCAGCTCCAACCCGATTCCCGCGTTGCTCGGCACGGCCGTGAACCGCACCGCGTTGAGGAGCGCCGCCAAGCCCGTCAGCGCGCCCATCAGTACGAACACGCCGAAGACGACGCGCCGCGGCTCAATCCCGGCGAGGCGCGCCGCCTCCGCGTCCGACCCCGTGGCGTAGACCGCGCGCCCCGCGCCCAGATTCCTCAACATCCAACTGAAGGCCGCCAGCACCCCGAGCGCGACCGCGACGATGAGCCACTGCGCCAACGTCTGCCCCAGCCCGAACCACTGGAAGTCCGGCGGGAGGTTCTGCACCCACTCGCCCTGCGTCACCCAGCGCAGCGCGTCGCGCCACGCGACGAGCATCGCCAGCGTGACGATGATCGAAGGCAGGCGCAGGTATCCGACGAGCGCCCCGCCCGCCGCGCCCATCAGCGCGCCGAGCAGCACTACCGATGGCAGCAACAGCGCGACGGGCACGCCCTCCTTCGCCAACCACCCGGCGGCCACGCTGCACACGGCGAACTGCGACCCGACCGAGATGTCTATCTCCCCGACCAGAATCACCAGCGTCATCCCCACCGCGACGAGCAGCACCGGCGCGTTGTTGAGCGCCATGTCGCGCAGATTCCCCGCCCCGAAGAACGAAGGCGCGGCCGCGCCCACCGCCACGAGCAGCGCCACGTAAGCCAGCGCCGCCGACAGTTCACGCTTGTACCGGCTGAGCTTCATCCGTCATCGACCTTTCAGTCCGCGCCGGCCGCCGCGACCTCGGCCGCGTCGTGGCCGAGCGCGAGCGCGAGCACCTTCTCCTGCGTCGCGTCGGCGCGTTCGAGGATTTCGACGACGCGGCCGCCGTGCATGACGGCGACGCGGTCGCTCATCCCCAGAATCTCGGGCAGCTCCGAGGAGATCATCAGGATGGCGACACCCTCGGCGGCGAGGTCGGTCATCAAGGCGTGTATCTCCGATTTCGCGCCCACGTCGATGCCTTGCGTCGGCTCGTCGAGGATGAGCACCGACGGCCGTGTCAAAAGCCAGCGGCTCAAAGCGACCTTCTGCTGGTTCCCGCCCGAGAGCGTCGCGACCGGGACGTAGATGGCCGGGGTCTTGACGCCGAGCCGGCGCGAGTAGTCGCCCGCGAGTTCGCGCTCGCGCTTGAAGTCGAGCGAGCCGCCGCGCGAGATTTGGTCGAGCGAGGCGAGCGTGATGTTGGCCCCGATCTGCATGTCGAGGATGACGCCGTGGCGGCGACGGTCTTCGGGCAGGTATGCGATGCCGCGCCGTATGGCTGCGGCGGGGCTCGCGACGCGCACGGGCTCGCCGCGCAGGAGTATCTGCCCCTCGTCAATTGGCGTCAGCCCGAAGACCGCGCGCGCAAGCTCCGTGCGCCCCGCGCCGACGAGCCCCGCCAGTCCCACTATCTCGCCCGCGCGCACCGAGAGGTTGACGTTCTTAATACCCGACTCCGCGCAGCCGAGGTCGCGCAGCTCAAGCACCACGTCCCCGAGCGCGACTTCACGCTTGGGGAAGACGGCCGACAGCTCGCGCCCGACCATCATCTGGATGAGCTGCTGGCGGTTGACCTCAGACATCGGGCGCGTGTCGATGGTGCGGCCGTCGCGCAAGACCGTCACGCGGTCGGCGACGACCGGCAGCTCTTCCAGCCGGTGCGAGATGTAGACCATCCCGACGCCGCGCTCGCGCAAACTCCGAATCACGTTGAAGAGGTTCTGCGTATCCTCTTCCGAGAGCGACGCGGTCGGCTCGTCGAGTATCAGGACTTTGGCGTCGGCCCCGAGCGCGCGCGCAATCTCGACGAGTTGCTGCTGCGGCATGGTCAGCTCGCCCGCGTCGCGGTCGGGGTCGATGCGCGCGCCTACCTGCGCGAGCAGTTCCGCCGCGCGCCGACGCCGCGCGCGCCAGTCGATGCGGCCGACCATTCCCCCCTGCTCGACGCCGAGCGCGATGTTCTCGGCGACGGTCAGCTCGGGAAAGAGCGCGGGCTGCTGGTAGATGGCCGCGACGCCCAACTCCTTCGCCACACGCGGCGAGTTGTGCGTGACCGTCTTCCCCTCGATTTGAAGTTCGCCGCCGTCGGGCTCGACCGCGCCGGTGATGATTTTAATCAGCGTGGACTTGCCCGCGCCGTTCTCGCCGATGAGCGCGTGCACCTCGCCCGCGCGCAGTTCGAGCGACGCGCTCTTCAAAGCCTGCACGCCCGCGTAGGACTTCGTGATGTCGGTCGCCCGCAGGAGCGGAGCTTCAGCCATTGCCTTCGCCCTCGATGATGACGACGTAGAGTTCGGCCGGGCCGTGGACGCCGATGGCCAGCGTCAGCTCGATGTCCGACGTGCGCGAAGGGCCTGTGACGAAAGTCACCGCGCGGCTCAAGGCCCCTTCGCCCCTCTCGTTGATGACTCGCAGCACTTCGCCCAGAGTCTGCCGAACGTTCCGTGATTCGACAATCGCGACGTGCGCCGAGGGGACGAGCGAGGCGAGGCGGTGCCGTTCCGCGTCCGACTCAAGGACGAGCGTGCCCGTCTCGGCCACGGCCCACTGCGCGCCCGTCACGCCCAGATCGCAGTCGAACAAATCTTCGGGGGCGGCCGTTTCAAGCACCTCCGCCGCGAGCCCCGCGAGCCCCACGACACGGCGCGCGAGCGGCGAGTCCGACACGGCGACGCGGCGCGAGTTTCTCTGCCCCGCCACCCGCCGCACGGCCTCGGCCGCCTCCGCCTCGTCGCGCACGACGAGACAATGACCCGCGACGGCTTCGAGCGCCTGACGGAAACGCTCGACGGCCGTGCCCTCGAACTCCCGCGGCGGCGGGAGCGCCGTCCCCGCCTGCGCCGAAACGTCCCGGCCGTGCGCCGCCGCGGCGTCGTGATGCGCGGCCCGCACCGCGTCGTGCGGCGCGCTCGCCGCGAGGTGCTCGCGTATGGACGCCATCACCGCCCGCCTCGCCTCTTCGTTCCGCGCCGCCATAGTCTCTACACTCCCCTTCACTTCTTCAGGGCGTCGCGCCACTGCTCGCGGAACGAGCGCGGGGCGAGCGGCGGCGCGTCGCGCCACTCCGTCCACGCGGCGAGCGGCGGGGCGAGTCTGGCGACGAGGCCGCCGACTTTGCCGATGCGCTCGCCGCGCACGACCAGCGGTTGCAGCAGCCGCGCGAGCCGGCCGCCCCACTCGTAGAGCGCCGGGCTCGACCACGCGCGCGCGTAGAGTTTGAACGCGAGACTCTCCAGCGGCCGACGCTTCACGGGCCCCCTCTGGCCGGCGGTGCCGGCGGCCGTGCCCTCGGTCACCTCCGCGCGCAGGTGGAGCAGCAGCTCGGGGATGTCGATCTTGACGGGACAGACCTCGCGGCACGCGCCGCAGAGGCTCGAAGCGTAGGGCAGTTGCGCCGACGACTTGAGCGACGAGAGCTGCGGCGTGATGACCGCGCCGATGGGGCCGGGGTAGACCGAGCCGTAGGCGTGGCCGCCGACCTGCTGGTAGACCGGGCACGCGTTCAGACACGCGCCGCAGCGTATGCACGCGAGCGACTGGCGCGTCACAGGGTGCGCGAGCATCCGCGAGCGGCCGTTGTCCAGAAGGACGATGTGCAGCTCGTCCGGCCCCTCGTCCTCCGGCCGCCGCTTCGTCCCCGTGATGAGCGACTGGTAGGCCGTCAGGCGTTGCCCCGTCCCCGAACGCGGCAGGAGCTTGAGAAACACGTCCAAGTCCGTCAGGCGCGGGATGACCTTCTCAATGCCCATGACGGCGATGTGCGTGCGCGGCAAGGAAGTCGTCAGGCGCGCGTTGCCCTCGTTCTCTAAAATAAGAATCGTGCCGGTCTCGGCGACGCCGAAGTTGACGCCGGAGATGCCGACCTCGGCCTCTGCGAAGCGTCGCCGGAGGATGCGCCGCGCCGCGCCGCAGAGCACGGCCACGTCGTCTGTTGGCGGGATGCCGACCTTCTCGGCGAACAGCTCTGCGATCTGCCGCTTCGACTTGTGAATCGCGGGGACGACGATGTGCGACGGCGTCTCGTGCGCGAGCTGGATGATCCACTCGCCGAGGTCTGTCTCGACGGGCTCAAGCCCCTCGGCTTCGAGCGCGGCGTTGAGGTGTATCTCCTCGGTCGCCATGCTCTTCGATTTGACGACGCGCCCCGCGCCGCGCTCGCGAATCAGTTCGAGCACGACCCGGCACGCCTCCGCCCCGTCGCGCGCCCAGTGAATCCGCGCGCCCGCGCGCTCGGCGTTCGACGCGAAGTCTTCCAGATACTTATCGAGATGCGCGAGCGTCTCGTCCTTCGCGGCGCGCGCTCGCTCGCGCAAGCCCTCCCAGTCGTCGACCGTCTGCACGGCCAGCGTGCGCCGCTCGCCGAACGTCGCCGCGAGGTTCCTGAGCGCCCCGCGCAACTGCACGTCGCCCAGCGCCTCGCGCGCGTTCTGGTCGAAGGTCTCTGAGGTAAGGTGCTCCATTTAAGATTTCAGATTTGAAAGTTCAAATCTCAACTTTTTAATTCCCGTCCTCTCTGTCCGCGCGGCTTCATTCATTCGCGCGACGCGAGCAGCTCCGCGAGGTGCATCGTCCGCACCGTTGAGTTGTTGCGCGTCAGCCTGCCGCCGATTTGCATCAGACAGCTCGCGTCGCCCGAGACGACGGCGCGGACGCCGGCGCGCTCGATGGCGTCGATCTTGTTGTCGAGGATGGCGACCGAAATCTCCGGGTACTTGACGGAGAACGTGCCGCCGAAGCCGCAGCACGCGTCGGCGTTCGCCAGCTCGACGAACTCCGCGCCGCGCACGCCGCGAATCAACTTGCGCGGCTCCTCACGCAAGCCCAAATCGCGCAGCCCGTGACAGGCGTCGTGCCAAGTGACTCGGCCGTTGAAAGACGCGCCCACGTCCTCGACCCCGAGCACTTTGACGAGGAACCCGCCGAACTCGTGCGTGCGCGCGGCGACCCGTTCGGCGCGCAGCCGCCACGGCTCGTCGGCGGCGAACAGCTCGTGGAAGTGGTGCGCCATCGCCGTGCACGAGCCCGAGGGGCTGACGACGTAGTCGGCCCCGCCGTCCTCGAAAATCTCTATGAAGCGGCGCGCGAGCCGGCGCGCGTCCGCGCGGTAGCCGGTGTTGAAGGCCGGCTGGCCGCAGCACGTCTGGCGCTCGTCGAAGACGACCTCGCAGCCCGCGCGCCGCAGGACTTCGACCGCGCTCGCGCCGACCGACGGCCAGAGCTGGTCGACGAGACAGGTGATGAACAAAGAGACTTTCATCAATGACAACACTCAGGCCAGCATCGACGCGAAGGCGCGTTTCAGGTCGTCTATCACGTCGTCCGACATCGGCGCGACCTCGCCGATGAGGCGGCTGTTGACGAGCGCCTCGCTGGTTGACTCCAACACTTCGAGCCGGTCGAACGCTTCGAGCACGGACGCGCCCAGAACGAGCACGCCGTCGTTCTCCAAAAGCGCGATGGGCGCGCGCGGCGAGACGACCCGCGCGAGTTCCTCCGGCTCTCGGAACTGCACGCCGTAGGGGACGCGCGCCACGTCGCGCAGCAGCAGATAGCTCTCGGGGATGGTGCGCGAGTCGAGCGCGGCGCGCGTCACGCTGAACGCCGTCACGTTCACCGGCGAGGCGTTTAAGACCGCTCCGACCTGCGGGTGGCGCTCGTAGATGGATTGGTGAATGCGCGCCGCGCGGCTCGGGCGCTGGCCCGCCTCGGCGCGACCCCCGCGGACGAGCACGAGGTCTTCGACGCCGAGCGTGTGGCGGTCAATCATGTACGGCGTGATGAGGAAAGCGTCGTCACCTACGCGCGCGGAAAAACTGCCGCCCGTGCTGATGAAGAGCCGCTGCTGGTAGCCGCGCCGCGTGAAGTCGACGAGCTGGCGGCGCAGCTCGCACTCAACGCTCGAAGGCTCGCCGGGCTCGAACTCTTCGAGCGGCCGGACGCGTTCGCGCAGCTCAAGCTCCTCCTCATTCAGGTAACGCACCTCGCCGAGCAGACGCGCCTTGACGAGCGTCTTCGCGGTGAACTCCAAAGTCTCGAAACGCTGGAAGGCCCCCTGCAACCCGACGCCGCCCACAGCGACGCCGTGATTTTCGAGCACCACGCAGTTAAAGCCCGCGGCGAAAGTCTCGGCGATGCTGCGACCTAAATCCTCACTCCCGGGCAGCGCGTAGGGCGCGAAGCCGACGGGGCCGCAGACGTGGCGCGACTGGTGAAAGAGGCGCGTGTCGGGCACCTGACCCGTGATGCTGAAGGCGACGAGCGCGACGGCGTGCGCGTGGACGACGCCCGTGATGTCGGGGCGCGCCGCATAAATCATCTGGTGGAACGGAAGTTCGGAAGACGGCGGGTGCAACCCCTCCGTCTCGCCGCCGGGGAGGACGCGCACCACGTCCTCGCGGCGCAGGCCGCCCTTGTCCACGCGCGCGGGCGTGACCCAGACCGTGCCGTCCGCCTCGCGTATCGAGAGGTTGCCGCCCGACGTGGTCGTCATGCGGTAACGATAGATGCGCTCCATCGTCCGCAGAATCTCGTCGCGCGGGTGCAGGTATGTTTGCCGGCTCCTCATCTCGTGGCCCATCCGAAGTCAGTCGGCTATTCCAGACAGCGCTCGAACTCCTCCATCTCGACGCGGCCGCCGACGACGAGCGGCGTGCGCTGGTGTATGTCGACCGGCTGCACGTCGAGGATGGAGCGCTCGCCGTTGCTCGAAGAGCCGCCCGCCTGCTCGGCGAGGAAGGCGACGGGGTTGGCCTCGTAGAGTAGGCGCAGCTTGCCCTGCGGGTGCTCCGTGTTCGGCGGGTAGATGAAGACGCCGCCGCGCAGGAGCGTCCGGTGAAAGTCCGCGACCATCGAGCCGACGAAGCGCGAAGAGTAGCGCTGCCCCGTGTCACCCGACTTCAGGCGGTTCAGGTACCTCACATAGCACTCGGGCCAGCGGTCGCAGTAGGACTCGTTGATCGAGTAGTAGCTCCCGCGCTCGGGGATGCGGATGTTCTCGTGCGTCAGGATGTATGAGCCGACCAGCGGGTCTAAGGTGAAGCCGTGGACGCCGTTGCCCGCGCTGTAGACGAGCACCGTCGAAGAGCCATAGACGACGTAGCCGGCGGCGACCTGTCTGCGCCCCGGTTGCAGGAGCCATTCGAGCGGGTCGCCCGCGCGCTCGCCTTCGGGGCGGCGGAAGATGGCGAAGGTCGTCCCGATGGTCACGGCCACGTCGATGTTCGACGAGCCGTCGAGCGGGTCGAAGACGATGGCGTACTTGGCGTCGGGCGAGTCGTGGCGCAGCACTATCGGCTCCTCGTTCTCTTCGGAGGCGATGATGCCGATGCTGTCGCGCAAAGATAGGCAGTGGATGAGAGCCTCGTTGGCGTAAACGTCGAGCTTCTGCTGCACCTCGCCCTGCACGTTGATCTCGCCGTGCGAGCCGAGGATGCCGGCGAGCCCCGCGCGGCGCACCTGCGACTCGATCATCTTCGTGCCGAGCGTGATGCCGGAGACGAGCCACGAGAACTCGGTCGTCGCGCCGGGGAAGCGGCGCTGCTCCTGCAGGACGTGCTGCTGGAAGGTCGTAATCATCTCGTCTCACCCCGCCCCGTCAGGCACCGCGATTCAGGTAGTGCGACTCGACGCGCTCGTACGCGCGCGCCGCCTCTTTGTCCGCGCCGCGCGGCTCGAACCTCTTCAACTTCACGTTCGACGCGACGTACCGCCTTGCTTCCGCGAGCGACGCGAAGCGCCCGGCCGCGACCGCCTGCACGAGCACGTTGCCCGTCACCGTCGCCTCGGCGGGGCCGGCGAGCACGGGCAGCCCCGTGGCGTCGGCCGTCGCCTGATTGAGATAGTCGTTGCGGCTCCCGCCGCCGACGATCTGCACGCCCGCGACACGCCCGCCGGTCAGAGACTCCGCCGCGCGCAGCACGGAGGCGTAGCGGAAGGCGAGCGAGTCGAGGATGACCTTCGTCAGCCCCGCGGGGTCTTCGACAGAGACGTTCTGCCCCGTCTCTCCGAACTGCGCCGCGACGGCCCCGAGCATCGAGGTCGGGTTGAAGAGGCGCGGGTCGTCGGGGAAGATGAAGCCCGCGCGTCCTTCAATCTTCTCGACCTCGCTGAGCAGCTCGTCGTATTCAACCCCGACGCCGCGCGCGCCCCACTCCGCGCGGCACGACTCGAAGACCCACAGCCCCATCACGTTCTTCAGGAGCCGTATCGTCCCAAACGCGCCGCCCTCGTTGGTGAAGTTGTGGCGCGCGGCCTCGTCCGAGACGAGCGGCTCGCGGCGCTCGACGCCGACGAGCGACCAAGTGCCCGACGAGATGTAAGCCCACCCGTCTTCGAGCGGCGCGCCCGCGACCGCGCTCCCGGTGTCGTGCGTCGCCGGCGCGACGACGCGCACGCCTTCGAGTCCCAACTCGTCGGCGACCGACGACAGGAGCGACCCGAGGTCTGTGCCGGCGGCGACTATCTCCGGCAGCAGACGCGCGGGCAGTCCCAGTCGCTCAATCAACTCGTAATCCCAAACGCCGGTGCGCGCGCCGACCATCTGCGTCGTCGTCGCGTTCGTGTACTCGCACGCGGCGCGACCCGTCAGGAAGAAGTTAATCAGGTCGGGGACGAGCAGCAGCCTCGCCGCCTCGCGCGGCAGGCCGTCCCGCAAGTGCGCGCGGAGTTGGTAGAGCGTGTTGAAGTCCTGAAACTGAACGCCCGTGCGCGCGAAGATTTCTCCGCGCGGGACGACGCGGAAGACCTCTTCCATCACGCCGCGCGTCCGCTCGTCGCGGTAGCAGACCGGGTCTTCGACCAGCCGCCCGCCCTCGTCCAGTAGGCCGTAATCGACCGCCCAACTGTCGACGCCCACGCTCCGCACCGCGCGCCCCGCGGCGCGCGCCCGCGCGCCCGCCTCGCGCAGCCCCTCTTTAATCTCGCCGAAGATTTCCGCGAACGGCCAGCGCAGCCGCCCGCCAGCGCGCGCCGGCGGGTACCTGAACCGCCGCACCTCTTCGAGCAGCAACTCGCCCGGCGCGACGCCCGCCAGAAAGACGCGCCCGCTCCCCGCGCCGAGGTCAACCGCGATGTAGAGCGAATCGTCCATTAGTAGATAGCAGTCGGTAGACAGTAGTCAGTAGAAGAACTTTCCTGAACGAGCCGCCCGTGTGTAAACGGCCGCGTCCGCAGCGCGGAACGCCACTGACTACTGACTACCGTCTACCGTCCACTCAAACTATTCCCGACGCGGCCGCGCCCTTCTGCGCGGGGCGCTCGTCGGCCTTGCGCCGCCGGTAGCCGCTGGCGCGGTAGGCGGCGATGGGGTCGATGGCGCCGCCCTCGCGCCGGCGCGCGACCGCGAGAATCGGGGACACGTCCGTGGTGAAAGCCTGTTTGAGCGTGGAGAGCGCCATCAGCGGGTCGCAGTTTTTTTGCGCCTCCGAGAGCGCCTCGCGGTCTACGAGGTGCGCCTGCACGTAGGCGCGCGAAAGCTCCACGGCGCTCGACATCAGCGACTCGACGGGGTCTGTGACGTTGTGCGACTGGTCGAGCATGTAGGCCGGGTCGAAGTTCTCGACCCGCGAGAGTTCCGCGTCAACCAGCTCGTTGAAGATGAGGAAGAGCTGGAAGGGCTTGATCGAGCCGGCGTCGAGGTCGTCGTCGCCGTACTTCGAGTCGTTGAAGTGGAAGCCCGCGAGTTTGCCGAACTGGATGAGGCGCGCGACGATCATCTCGATGTTGACGTTCGGCGCGTGGTGGCCGAGGTCGACCAGACAGAACGCCTGCGGCCCCAGCTCGCGCGCGCAGTGATAGCTGACGCCCCAGTCGTTGATGACCGTCGAGTAGAAGGCCGGCTCGTAGAACTTGTGCTCGATGAAGAGCCGCCAGTCCGGCGGGAGCGCCTTGTAGATGTCGCGCATGCTCTCAAGGTAGAGTTCGAGCACGCGGCGGAAGTGCTGCTGGCCGGGGAAATTCCCGCCGTCGCCGATCCAGACCGTGTGCGCCTTCGACCCGATTTTTTGACCCAGCTCGATGCACTCGACGTTGTGCTCGACGGCCTGACGGCGCACCGCGGCGTCCGGGTGCGTCAGGCTGCCGTACTTGTAGGAGTGCGGCTGCCCCGTCTGATCTTGAAACGTGTTCGAGTTCATCGCGTCGAAGTGCAGGCCGCGCGCGCGTGCGAACTCGACGAGCGCGTCCGGGTCTTCGGGTCTGTCCCACGGGATGTGGAGCGAGACGCCGGGCGTCGTGCGGACGAGCTTGTTGATGGTCGCGCAGTCTTCCAGCTTCTCGTAGATGCCGCGCGGCTCGCCCACGCCGGGGAAGCGCGCGAAACGCGTCCCGCCCGTGCCCACGCCCCACGAAGGCACGGCCACGCGGAACGCCTGCGCCTTCGCCGTGAGGTCTTCGATGTCGCGCCCGCGGCGGCGGAGTTGACGGCCTAAGTGCTCGTAGTCCTCCTCGACCCAAACCCCGGCCGCCTTGTTCTGCTCGGCGATGAAGTCGTCGCCAATCTCGAAGGGTGTCGCCATTGTGTCCTCTCCTACCGCAAGAACCCGTCCTGTAATCCGCCGTCCACGGGGATGACGTGGCCCGTGGTCTTAGCCAGCCGTTTGGAGACGAGCAGGAAGATGGCCTCGGCCTGATCTAAGGGCTCGATGGGCGTCTGCGTGAGCGACCGTTTGGCATAGAACTGCGCCAGCTTGTCGCGCAGGGCCTCGGTCTCTTCCGACTCGTCGAAGTCGATGTTGTACTTGGTGAGCGAGGCGATGACGCGGTCGCGCGGGAACATGGTGCTCCCCTTGACGACGGTCGCGGGCGCGACGGCGTTGACGCGGACGAGCGGCGCGAACTCCACCGCCAGCTCGCGCACGAGGTGGTTGGCCGCCGCCTTGCTCGTGTCGTAGGCGAGGCTTCCCTTCTTGGCGACGACCGCGTTGGCGCTCGTCGTCAGAACGACGTTGCCGGTCAGCCCCTGCTTCTTGAAAATCTGGTAAGCCTCGTCGGCGACGACGTAAGCGCCGGTGACGTTGATGCCGAAGGTCAGAGCCCAGTGGCGGTCTTCGACGCGGCCGGACTTGTCGGGCGGGACGAAGACGCCGGCCGTGACGACGACCGCGTCGATGCCTCCGTAGGCGAGCATCGTGTCCTCGAACATCTGGCGGACGCTCTCGCGGTTCGTGATGTCGCACGCGAGGCCGATGGCCGGGCCGCAGTTGCTGATGCCGGTGCCCGCGACGCCGATGCCCGGGCCGTACTGCGCGATAATCT
Organism: Pyrinomonadaceae bacterium; assembly: GCA_040509515.1. GTDB lineage: Bacteria > Acidobacteriota > Blastocatellia > Pyrinomonadales > Pyrinomonadaceae > QHXN01. The sequence goes on from JBEVKV010000075.1 coordinate 16,100, forward strand.
CCTGCGCGGTCTCCTTCGCCGACTCTTCGTTCAAATCGACGCAGACGATGTGCGCGCCCTCTTTGACGAGGCGGTGCGCGGTCTCCTTGCCTATCCCTGCGCCCGCGCCGATGACGACGACGACCTGCCGGTCGAGCTCCTTCTCGGGCGGCATGCGGCGGAGCTTGGCCTCTTCGAGCAGCCAGTACTCGATGTCGAAAGCCTCCTGCTGATCCATCGCCTCGTACTCGTCGATGGCCTCGGCGCCGCGCATGACCTCGATGGCGCAGTTGTAGAACTCCGCCGTCACGCGCGACTCGCTCTTGTTCTTCCCCCACGCGAGCATCCCCAGCCCCGGTATCAGGACGACCGTCGGGTTCGGGTCGCGCATCGCCGGCGAGTCCGGGTGCTTGCAGCGCTCGTAGTAGGCGGCGTAGTCCTTGCGGTACTCGACGATGCCTTCGGCAATCGCCTTCCTTAAAGCCTCCACGTCGCCCGAGGCCGGGTCCCACTCGACGAAGAACGGCTTGATCTTCGTCCGCAGGAAGTGGTCTGGGCACGAGGTGCCGAGCGCGGCGAGCCGCGGCGCGTCGTGGCTGTTAACGAAGCGGAGCATCCGCTCGTCGTCCTGCACGGTGCCGACGAAACGCTTGTACGCCGAGACCTGCCCGCGCACGAACGGGATGACCTCCGCGATGATGCGGCGGCGGTCCGTCTCCGCGAGCGGCGCGTGCTTCCGGCCGCCGAAAGTTTTTTCGCCCTTGTCCTTCGACTCGATGTAGCGCGCCGCGCGGTCGATAATCTCCAGCGCCGTCTCGTAACAGGTCTTGTCGTCGTTGCTCCAACTGCTCATGCCGTGGTGGCCGAGCAGGATGCCCCTGGCCTGCGGGTTCTGCTTAATCAGCTCCTCAATCTTCAGGCCGATGTCGAAGCCGGGGCGCTGCCACGGGATGTAGATGACCTCGTCGCCGTAAATCTCTTTGGTGAGTTTCTCCTGATTGACGGAGGCGGCGACGGCGATGACGGCGTTCGGGTGGAGGTGGTCGACGTGCTGGTACGGGACGAGCGTGTGGAGCGGCGTGTCGATTGAGCCGGCGCGCGGGTTCAGGCCGTAGACGCAGTGGCTGTACATCGGGTACATCGCGTCTTCGATCTCGGTCTTCGGCCCGGGCTCGGGGTGGTTCAGATAGATGGGCCTCATCGACCGAATCTTGTCGAGGTAGAACGAGGCGAAGCCGTCGCGCTTGGCCGTGCGCAAATCGCCGCCCGAGCCCTTGACCCACAGCACCTCGACCTCCCCGCCCGTCAGCGGGTCGCGCTCGACGAGCTTTGAAGAGGTGTTGCCGCCGCCCGTGTTGGTCAGCGTCAGGTCTTCGCCGAGCTTGTTCGAGCGGTAGACCAGGCGGTCGAGCCCCGTCAACTGTTCGGCGACCTCGTCCTGCCAGAGGTACTTGACGTACTCGAAAGACTTCTGTTCACGTTGACTGCTCATAAACCCTCCCTGCGGATTGCTGACCTCGTTCACACCGAGCGGAATGTCCGGCGCGGCCGTGGCGGACGGCCGCGGGCAAGCGGTTAACTTCGCGGAACCGAAAAGACTTTGAACATGCCCCGCGTGCGCCGGGGCGCGCGGCGCGGGCCGAGACTCGTCACGAATTGTCAGGACGAACTTCTAACGGGGTGCGCGGATTTTACTCGCCCGGGGGCGATTTTGCCAAACTCCGCGCGCCGGGAGCGGCCGCGGCCTTCCCCGCAGGCGCTATTTGCGCGGCGGGGCGGTCGAGTCGCGCGTGATGAGGTGGGTCGGGAGGCTCACCTCGAACCCCTGCTGCTCGGGGTGCTCGATCATCGTCACCAGCGCCTCGACGACGCGGCGGCCGATCTCGACGCGCGGCGAGCAGACGGTCGTCAGCGGCGGCTCGGAGAGCGCGGCGAACGCGATGTCGTCAAAGCCGACCACCGAGATGTCGCCCGGTATCGAGAGCCCCGCCTTGCGGAACTCGCGCATCGCGCCGAGCGCCATCATGTCGTTGGCGACGACGACGGCCGTCGGCAGCTCCGGCGCGGCGAGCATCTCGCTGGCGGCGCGGCGACCGCCGTCGAGACGGAAGTCGCCCTCGTAGACCACGGGCGGCGGCTCGTCGGGCAGGTAGCGCGCCATGAAGTCGAGAAAGGCGTCGCGGCGGATGACGCCCGAGGGGATGCGCATCGAACCGGCGATGTGCGCGATGCGCCGGTGGCCGAGCGAGACGAGGTGGCGGACGGCCTCCTCGATGCCGGCGGCGTAGTTGACGCAGATGTTGCTCATCCGCTCGCCGGCGAGGTCGTGGCTGTCGAAGATGACCGAGACCTGCCGGCGCGTGATCTCGTGGAACAGCTCGGAGTCCAGCTCGGAGGTCATCAGCGCGACGCCCGCCATCTTCAACTCGCCGAGGCGGCGCACGTAATCGGCGGCGCGGCCGGGGTCGTAGTTGGTGTTGAGCAGGATGACGTTGTAGCCGTGCTCGAAGGCCGCCGACTCGATTGCCTTGACCACCTCGGGGAAGAAGGGGTTCGAGATGTCGGAGATGAGGAGGCCGAGCATGTTGCTGCGCCCCGAGGCGAGCGAGCGCGCGTGCGCGTTCGGGTGGTACTCGCAGCGCTCGACGGCTTCGAGCACCCTCCTGCGCGTCTCGTCGGTAACGTACTTCGTGCCGTTGATGACGTGCGAGACGGTCGCCGTCGAGACGCCGGCCTCGCGCGCCACGTCCTTGATGCGTGATGTCTTGAAGAACTGGCCGGGGGGTCGCTCGGCGACTGGCTTCTGGTTTTCTTCTCTCATTGCAACGCTCGGGCTCGGGGGATTCAAACCTCTTGAGCCCCGGCCTGCGCCTCGGAGACGTGGAAGGCGGGCACGAGGCGAGTCGCCTGATGATACAGCGCCCCGACCGTATTTTGAAAGTCGTCCAGTTTTTCGCGCCGCACGAAGCTGACGGTCGAGCCGCCGAAACCGCCCCCCGTCATGCGCGAGCCGAGCACGCCCTCGACGCTTGAGGCGGCCTCGACCAGCACGTCCAGCTCGCGGCAACTGACCGCGAAGTCGTCGCGCAGAGAGCGGTGCGACTCGTACATCAGCCGCCCGAACTCCGCGCCGTCGCCGCGCCCGAGCGCCCCGGCGGCGGCGAGCGTCCGCGCGTTCTCGGTCACGACGTGGCGGCAGCGACGCCTGACCGTCGGGGGCAGCAGATGTTCGTGCCGCGCGAAATCTTCGACGCCCACGTCGCGCAGCGCGCGCACGCCGGGCAGCGCCGCCGCGAGCAGTTGCGCGCCGCGCTCGCACTCTTCGCGGCGCGCGTTGTACTCGGACGAGGCCAGCTCGTGCCGGACGCGCGAGTCGCAGATGACGACGAGCGCCTCGGTCGTGTCGACGGGAATCGGCGTCGCCCCGAGCGTGCGGCAGTCGATGAGCAGCGCGTGCCCTTCCCGGCCGAGCGCGGCGATGAACTGATCCATAATGCCGCACATCGTCCCGACGTAGGTGTGCTCGGCGCGCTGCCCGGCGAGCGCGAGCGCGACCCGTTCGACGCTCGCTCCCGACACGGAGGAGAGCGCGAGCCCGACCGACACTTCGAGCGCCGCCGACGACGAGAGCCCCGCCCCCGGCGGCACGTCCGAGTGGACGACGAGGTCTGCGCCGCGCAGGCGCGTGCCGCCGTCTTCGAGCGCGCGCGCGACGCCTTCGACGTAGTCGAGCCAGAGGCCGCGCCGCGGCTCGCCCGGCCAATCGAGGTCGAACTCCGCCCGCTCTCCGAGGTTGAGCGAGCGGACGCGGACGCGCCGCCCCGGCGCTTCGCGCGCCGCGACCAGCGTGCTGTGCTCGATGGCCATCGGGAGCACGAAGCCTTCGTTGAAGTCCGTGTGCTCGCCGATGAGGTTGACCCGGCCCGGCGCGCGGAACAGCCGCGGCTCGCCGCCGTAAGTCTCCACGAAGGCGCGCCGCGCCTCGCCCGCGTCAAGCATCTTCAGTCGCCCCTTCGACTCTCCACGAACAGCCTCAAGCCCCGCCGCCGACGGCGAGCCGCATGATGTTCTCCTCCGTGCAGTCCTCGCGCCCGAGCACGCCGGTCACGCGCCCCTCGTGCATGACGGCGACGCGGTCGCTGACGTTGATGACCTCTTCCATGTCGGAAGAGATCATGACGATGGCGACGCCCTCGCCGGCGAGCAGCCGCATCAGCGCGTAGATTTCGGCCTTCGCGCCCACGTCGATGCCGCGCGTCGGCTCGTCGAAGATGAGCACCTTCGGTTCGAGCGCGAGCCACTTGGCGAGGACGACCTTCTGCTGGTTCCCGCCCGAAAGGTTCGCCGCACGCACCTCGACCGAGGGAGCCTTGACGTTGAGACGCGCGCAGACCCGCTTCGAGCCCTCGCGCTCTTTTTCAAACGAGATGAGCCCGCCCGGCGCGTAGCGCCCGAGCGCGGGGAGCGTCACGTTCTCGCGTATCGCCATGTCGGTGATGAGCCCGGCCGTGCGACGGTCTTCGGGGACGAGGTAGACGCCGTAACGTATGGCGTCCCGGGGCGAGCGGATGACGAGCGGGCGGCCGTCGAGCAGCAGCCGCGACTCGACCGCGGGGTCGACGCCGTAGATGGCCTGCGCCGCCTCGCTGCGCCCCGCGCCGACGAGTCCGGCGAGCCCGAGGATTTCGCCGCGCCCGACATCGAACTTCACCTGCGTGTCGGGGTAGCGCCCCGTGCGCAGGCTTTCCACCTGAAAGTAGCCCGGCCGCTTCTCGCCCAAAGGGTGCTGGTAGAAGCTCTCCACGTCTCGGCCGACCATCATCCTGACCATGCGGTCGTGCGAAATCTCTTCGCGCGCGAGTTGGCCCGCGTTCGCGCCGTCGCGCAGGACGACGGCGCGGTCGGCGATCTCTTTGACCTCGCCGAGCCGGTGCGAGATGTAGATGACGGCGACGCCCTGCGAGCGCAGGTCTTTGACGACCGCGAGCAGCCGCTCGGTCTCGGAGAGCGTGAGCGAGGAGGTCGGCTCGTCCATGATGAGGACGCGCGCGTGCTGCGAGAGCGCCTTCGCTATCTCGACCATCTGCTGCTGCGCGATGGAGAGCCGCGCGAGCGGCGTGTCGGGGCGCACGTCGAGGCCGAGGCGCGCAAGATACGTCTTCGCCTCGCGCTCCATCCGCGCGCGGTCTACGAGGCGGAGCGGCCCGCCGCGCACGGGCTCACGGCCGAGGAAGACGTTGGCGGCCACGTCGAGGTTGTCGAGGACGTTCAGCTCCTGATGGATGAAGGCGATGCCGTGGCGCGAGGCGTCCGAGACGCCGCGCATCTGCGCGGCCGCGCCGTCAATCAAGACCTCGCCCGAGTCCGGCTGGTGGACGCCGCCGAGCACCTTCATCAGCGTGGACTTCCCCGCCCCGTTCTCGCCGAGCAGCGCGACGACCTCGCCCGCCGACACCTCAAGGTCAACGCCCTTCAGCGCATGCACCCCGGGGAACCGCTTCTCGACACCCCGCATTTGTAGAATCGGAGACATAAGAATAGTAGTCAGAAGTCAGTAGACGGTAGTCAGTAGAAAAACCTTCTTTAGCGAATCGTCCGCGAGTCAGCGTCAACGTCCGTGACGCGGAGCGCCACTGACTACTGACTCCTGTCTACTGACTGCTTTCCCTCCTCATCTCCCGCGCAGTTGGTTGATCTGGCGCGTGAACTCTTCGACGTTGTCGCGCTTGATGATTTTGGTCTCGACGAACTTCTGTTTGTTCGCCGGCACCTGCGAGGTGTCGCCGGACTTCACGGCGGCCATGATCTTGATGGCCTGATAGCCGAACTCGAAGGGCTGCTGGACGACCGTGCCGTAGATGGCCCCGTCCTTGATGCCGGTCAGCGTCTCGTCCTCCTCGTCGAAGGCGACGATTTTGACCTGACCGGTCTTGCCCGCGTCGCGCACGGCGTTGACGATGGCCGGGCCGTTGTAGCTCCACAAGCCGACGAGCCCCGCCACGTCCGGGTTGTTGACGAGCGTGTCGGCGACGTTCGACTTGGCGCGGACGCGGTCGGTGTCGTCGGTGCGCGTGTCGATAATCGTGACGTTCGAGCCGGCAATCGCCTCCTTGATGCCCTGCAAGCGCTCCTGCGCGTTGCGCGCGTCGAGCTTGCCGACGAAGACCATGATCTTGCCGCCCGCGGGCAGCGCCTCCTTGATGAGCTGACCCGCCTGACGGCCGGCCGCGACGTTGTCGGTGCCGACGTAGCAGGCGCGGTCGCTGGCGGGCGCGTCCGAGTCCTGCGTGAAGACGAGCGTCTGCTTCGACACGTCGTTGATGAGCTGCGTCTGGTTTTCGGGGTCGACGGGGCTGATGGCGATGCCGTCCACGCCCTTCGCGAGCAGGTCGTCGATGATGCGCTTCTGCTCGGCGGCCGTCCCGTCCGAAGGGATTTTGAACTCGGCCGTCACGTCCGTCAGCTCGGCGTCGGCCTTCTCGACGCCTTTGCGCGCGATAGTCCAGAAGTCCGAGGCGTTGTTGGTGACGAAGGCGAGACGCTTCGCGCCGCCGCCGCCGCTCGCGCCCCCGGGCGTGCCGGCGGCGTTGTTGCCGACGGCGCCGCCGCCGCCGTTCTGTGTGGTGCAGGCGAGCGCCGCCGTGAGCAGGCACGCGCAGGCGAGCGCGAACAGTCTGTTGAGTTTCATCATGCTTCTCCTCGTTCCGAAGTTTTAATGGCAGCGTGCTTGTAATGCCTGTAGTGAATGTCGGGCGCGGCGCGCAGCTCGGCGGCCTTCTCCTCGGGCGAAGTGTCCGAGAGGAAGTTGCCGCCGCCGATCTCGGGGCCGGCGAGGTACTTCAAAAGGTTCGGCCGCCTGAGCGGCGGGTGGAACTCGACGTGGAAGTGAAAGCCGCGGTGGTCGCCGCCGTCGGTCGGTGCCTGATGAAGCGGCATCACGTACGGGAAAGGTATCCGCCAGAGGTTGTCGAAGCGGATGAGCACCTGCCGCAGCGCGTCGGCGAAGTCGCGCCGCTCCTCGTCCGAGAGCGCGGCGATTGACGGGTGCGTCGCCTTCGGCGCGACGTAGACCTCGTAGGCGTAGCGCGCGAAGTAGGGGACGAAGGCGACGGCGCGCTCGTTCTCGTAGACGACGCGGCGGCCGTCCTCGCGCTCGGCGGCGAGGATGTCCCGGAAGAGGATGCGGCCGGTCTCTTCGAGGTGACGGCGCGAGACGCGCGCCTCGGTCTCGATGTACTTGAAGACGAAGTTGGTCGCGTAAATCTGACAGTGCGGGTGCGGGTTCGAGACGCCGACGGCCTCGCCCTTGTTCTCGAAGATGAGGACGTGCTCGACCTCCGGCCGCGCGCCCAGTTCACTGTACTGCTCCTGCCAGACGGCGAGCAGCTCGTCCACCTGTTCCGTCTCAAGCTCGGCGAGCGTCAGCGAGTGGTTCGGGCTGTAGCAGACGACGCGCGCCAAGCCTTCGGCCGGCTTGTTGCGGTAAATCCCCGCCGGCCGCTCAAGCTCGCGCGGCGCGTCGGGGCTCGCGCACGGCATGTCGTTGTCGAAGACGAAAGTGGACGCGTACACGGCGTTGCGCCGCCCGCTCACGCGCAGGTTGCCGGGGCAGAGGTAGCAGTCTTCGACGTAGGCGGGCTCGTCTTCGCCGGCGTGCTCGACGGTGCCGCCGCTCCACGGACGGTTCTGCCTGTGCGCCGCGACGATGACCCACTCTTCGCGCAGCGGGTGCCACCTCTCTTCCCAGACCATAACGTCAGTCACCCCTCGACAGCTTGAGATGGCCGAAGGCGGCCGCGCCGGGCGACGAGCCCGAGATGACGAGCGGCTCGCGCTGCGTCCGCCGCGCGTACTCCTTCGCCACAGCTTCGACCGCGCCGCCGGCTTCGCGGAGGCCGAGGACGGCGACCGTGCCGCCGCTGCCGCCGCCCGTAATCTTCGCGCCGTAGAGCCCCGAGGCCGGCCCCGCCTCGCGCACCAGCCTGACAAGCTCGTCCGTCCCCGGCGAGCCCAGACAGCAGGACGAGTAGCTCTTGTGCGACCGGTACATCAGCTCGCCCAACTCGGCGGCGCGCGCCGCGCCCTCCCCGAGCAGCTCGGCGAAGCGCGTGACGCGCGCGTGCTCGTAGACGGGGTGACGCGTCGCCGCGCGGACTTGATACCAACGTTCCGCCTCGACCGAAGTCACAGAGTCCGTGATGCCGCCGTAGCGTTCCAGAAACTCCGTGCCCGACATGCGCGCCGGCAGCCCGTTGGCGTAACGCTCCTCGAACTCGGCGGGCGCGACGTTGGCGAGATAGCCGCCCCACTTCGCATCATCGACGACGACGTGACCCGGCACGCCTGTTTCACTCGCGCGTAGACCGGCCGCCTCCGCGATCATGCGGTAGCCCATGAAGGCCGCCGTCCGCACGGAGCCGTAGTCCGCGCCGCCGACCGAGTGGCGAACGCCCGAGTCGATGCCCCACACGGCCAACTCCTGCGGCAGCGCGACCGTCCCCCACACCTCGCCGGGCTGGCAGAGCAGCGCGAGCAGCCTGCCGACTTCGCCGAGCGCAGAGGTCATCTGATCCATCACGCCGCACGGCGCGCACGCCACGAGGTTCTCGACCCGCTGGCAGAGGAACGCCAGCTCGCGCGGCTCAAGCTCGATGTCGTAAGCGGCCGCGACCGCCCGCATCGTCGCCACTTCGAGCGCGGCCGAGGAGCTGACGCCCTTGCCCTCGGGGACTTCGGAGCGGATGAGTATGCGCGCGCCGCGCTCGAACCGGCAGCCGCGCTCGCGCATGAGTACGACGAAGACTCCGGCGACGTAGGCCGCCCACTCACGCCCCGGCTCGCGCTTGAAGTAGCGCGCGGCCGCCGCGTATTCGAGCGGCTGCTCGGCCCCGTCGGACGAGTCAAACAGGTCGGCCAGAGGCATCTCGAACATGCGCTCGCTGCCGGCGTCCGCTTGAGGGAGGCTGACGGCGAGAATCGTCTTCGCGTCGGTTAGCTGCACGGCGGCGTGCGCGGCCGACGCGATGGGGAGTTCGAGGACGAGCGAGCCGGAATAGTCCGCGATGCCGCCCATCAGGTCGAGCCGCCCCGGCGCGCGCGCGACGAAGACCTCGCCCGCGCCGTCGAAGAATTCGGGCAGCGAGCGCGACTCGCCGGCGAGCAGGCGGCCGACCATCGCGGCGAAGCGCGCTGTGTCCTCAAGCCCCCGCGTCGAGCCGTGCAGGATTTTATACACCGCCGGCCCGCCCCGATTCGCCGCGCCAGAGTCCACGGCGCTCAAGCGCCGCGCGCAAAAGCGGCTCGACTTGTTCGCGTATCCCGCGGTTTGCGTAGCCGACCCACGCCACGTCGGGCTCGACCGAGAGCGGCGCGCGAAGCGGGCCGCCGTCCGCGCCCGTCACGACGACGCCAGCCTCGCGCGCGACGAGTTCCGTGCAGAGGTCGTAAGGGTGACAGCAGATGCCGAGCGCCAGCCCGCGCGCCGCGAGCGACTCTTCCATCAACGGGCGCAGGTCTGCGGTGAAGCGGTCGTGCCCCGCCATCAATTCGTAAAGCTGACCGCCCGAGGACGTGTACTGATCCTCGAAGCAATGCGCCTTGCCGGACTGCACCGGCCCGAGCGCACCCAAAACTATTTCTTCATCAATCGCCGCCAACTCCTCGCGCGCGCCGGGGAAGAAGCGCGACACCTGCGCGTAGCCGTGCGCGATTGTGGGCGACTGCGAAGGGCGCAACTTGAAAGGCGTGCCCACGCCCGTCAGCCGGTTGAAGCGTTCGGCGTGCGCGCCCTCTCCCTTGACGGCCCACGCCGCGTCGGAGAGGTGTTGTTTGACGAGCGGTATCTCGGTCTGGACGGCCAGCTCGATGTCGGCGAGCGAAGTCTCCGCGCCGCGGTTGCGCGCGACGCCCGTCAGAATCCAGCCGCTGCGCTTCTGGTACATCAGGCCGCGCGTGCCGTCGATGGGGTCGACGATGACGCGGAAGACCGCGTCGGCTTCGAGCGTCCCGCGCGGCAGCACGACGCCGCCCGGTTCGAGCCCTTCGGCGACGAGGACGAGCGGGGCGGAGTGCGCCACCTCGCGCTCGAAGAACTCGACGATGAGTTCCTCGCTCACGCGGTCTACGGCGTAGATGGTGTCGCCCTCCTCCTCGCGCTCGACCTCGGCCAGCGCCTCGACGGACGAGCGCTCGCAGGCTTCGACCACCGCCGCGCGTATCGACGCGTGCAGACGCCTGAGAGGCCCGAGCAGCGTGCGCGGGTCGTCCGTCGAAACCTCTGTCAGAAACTCGGCCGTCATCTCTTGAGCCGCGCCCTCAAGCCACCTGCACGCGCGCCGAGCGGCGCTGGAGTATCTGGTCGGCGATGACGCCGATGAGAATCACCGCGCCCATCACCGCGAAGTTCAGAGAGCTGGGTATGCCGAGCAGGTTGACGAGATTCTGCAAGACCTGCAAGAGCGCCGTGCCGATGAGGATGCCGACGATGGAACCTTCGCCGCCGCGCAGACTACAACCGCCCAAGACCGCCGCCGCGATGCCGTAAAGCTCGAAGAAGTTCCCGTGCGAAGAGGGCGAGATGGAGTTCGTGTAGAAGGCGAAGACTATCCCTGAGAGCCCGACCAGCGCGCCGAGGATGATGTATGCGCTCGCCACAATCTTCTGCGAGTTGATGCCCGAGTACCTCGCCGCCGTCTCGTTGCGTCCGACGGCGAACAGGTAGCGGCCGTAGACCGAGCGGTGGAGCACAACCCACATCACGGCGCTCACCAGCACGAGCAGCACGAACGGCGTCGGTATCCCGAAGAGGCTCCCGGTCGCGAGGTCGCGCAGCGTCTCGAACCCCTGCGCCGAGCCGAAGCCCTTCGTCTCGTCGTTCGAGATGAAGCGCGCGATCCCGCGGTAAAAGAGCAGCCCGCACAGCGTGACGATGAAGGGCTGCACCCTCACCTTCGTAATCAGCAGCCCGTGGAGCGCGCCCAGCCCCGTCGCGATGCCGACGATGGCGAGCACGGCCAGCGCCGAAGGCCAGCCCCACTCGACGAGCATCATCGAGAGCAGCACGCCGAGCAGCGCGAAGACCGAGCCGACCGAGAGGTCGATGCCCCCGGTGATGATGACCATCCCGAGCCCGATGCTGAAGATGCCGTAAGCGCCGATGAGCCGCGCCATGTTCTGTAGGTTGGCCGCCCCGAGGAAGCGCGGGTTGAGCGCCGCCACGACGACACACAGCAGCACGAGCAGCAGGAAGGTGCCGAGTTCTTTCTTCATCCGAATTTTCTCTCGGCCCCGATAGTGGGCCTGCCGTTACGCGGCGTCCGCAGAGCTTCGCCGCAGCCGTGGGAGGAGGGTAAAACGGTTAACGAGCGGGGGCGGCGAAAGATACTTCTCCCGCCTGCTGTCAAACACGACCTTTAACTTTTGATAACTGCCTTCTACTTTAACTCAGCCCTTTTTGCAAGCGAGGACGCCGGGAGGGCGCGGCGGACGCTGGAATTTGAAATCTCAAATTTCAAATCTCAAATTCCACCCCCTTAACGGCCGACGGCGCGTGAGAGGAACTCGTCGGCGGCCACTTCGACCGCGCCGCCTAAGCCCGCGCCCGTCGGCTCGCCCGCCTCGACCGACCAGCCCGAAAGTCTTCCCGCCATGCTCTGCCCGACCGCCTCGCGCAGCGGCCCGCTGATGAACTTCCACCCGTAGACGAGGCGTCCGCTCACGATGACGCGCGAGACGCCGAGCCCCGTGATGACGTTGGCGATGCCGATGCCGAGGTACTCGCCGACCCGCTCAAGCGTCCGCTGCGCTCGCAGCTCGCCGCCCTCCGCGCGCCCCACGATCTCGACGAAGCGCGGCGCGGCCTGCCCGCCCAACTGCACGCGGTCGCCCGTGTAGAGCGACGAGGCGGCCGCCGCCGACGCGTACATCTCCCAGCAGCCGCGGTTCCCGCACCGGCAAACCTTCCCGCCCGCGACGATGGTCATGTGCCCGAACTCGCC
>JBEVKV010000076.1:0-5360 GCA_040509515.1 Pyrinomonadaceae bacterium
GGCGCGGGCCGCCGTCCCACGACACCCATCCGAGAGCCTGTCTCACGTCGAGAGCTTCGCCCTGAAGGCTCCCTCTTTCCCAAAAACAATCTGACGCGATGCCGGGATTCATGATTGAAACCCGCGGTCTGACGCGCCGTTTCGGGGCGCGGCTCGCCGTGGACGATTTAAACTTGCAGGCCCCGGAAGCCGGCGTCTACGGATTCCTCGGGCCGAACGGCGCGGGCAAGACCACGGCCATACGCATGCTGCTCGGCCTCATCCGACCCGACGCGGGCGAAGTGCATCTGTTCGGCGCGCCGCTGGCGGCCAACCGTCAAACGCTGATGCGGCGCGTCGGCGCGCTGGTCGAAGCTCCCTCGCTGTATCCGCACCTGACGGGGCGCGAAAATCTTGAAGTCACACGCCGGATGCTCGGCGCGCCGCGGGCGCTCATCGGCCGCGCGCTCGACATCGTCAAACTGGCGGAGGACGCCAACCGCCGCGTCCGCGAGTATTCGCTCGGGATGCGCCAGCGTCTGGGGCTGGCGCTCGCGCTGCTCAACGAGCCCGACCTGTTAATCCTTGACGAGCCGACCAACGGGCTCGACCCCGCCGGCATTCACGAGATGCGCGACCTGCTCCGACGCCTGCCCGCGGAGTTCGGCGTCACGGTCTTCCTCTCCAGCCACCTGCTCAGCGAGGTCGAGCAGACCGCCAGCCACATCGGCATCATTCACGGAGGCCGCCTGCTGTTTCAGGGCACGCTGTCCGAGTTGCGTGACGAACACCGCGCGCAACTCACGCTCGGCGTGAATCAGCGCGAGCAGGCGATTGACTGTCTGACCGCCGCCGGCTGGGGCGTGCGGATGCGCGACGACGGGATGCTGAGCGTCGCCGCGACGACGGCCGAAGACGCCGTCCGCGTCAACAACCTGCTCGTCGGCCGGCGGCTCGAAGTCTTTCACCTCGCGCCGGCGCAGGTCTCGCTCGAAGACATCTTCCTGACGCTGACGGGCGGCGGGGCCGCCGCCGGGAGGGCCGACTGATGTCCGTGTTTCGCGTGCTGCACGCAGAGCTGCTGAAGTTGAGACGCACGCTGGCCTTCCGCGTGATCTTCGTCCTGCCGCTGCTGGTCGCGCTGCTGCAATTTTTCGCGCTCTGGCGGGTGCGGAAAATCGGCGCGGACTTCAAGCTGTGGGAGACGCTGCCGACGAACATGCTCTCCATCTGGGCGGTCTTCATGATGCCGCTGCTCATCACGCTGGAGACGGCGCTGCTCAACGGCATCGAGCACGGCGACCGGCAGTGGAAACACATTCTCGCGCTGCCCGTCCCGCGCTACGCGGTCTACCTCGCCAAGTTCGTCGTCGCGCAGGCGCTCATCGCCGCGAGCACGCTGTTCCTTTGCGTGCTGACCGTGCTCGCCGGGCTGGCGGTCATGCAACTGCGGCCGGAACTGGCACAGTCGGGGCCGGTTCCTTTCGGCTGGATAGCTAAACACGCGGCGCTCGTCTGGCTGGCCGCGTGGCTGATTATCGCGATTCACACTTGGGTCAGCATTCGCTGGTCGGGTTTCGTGGTGGCGCTCGGCACGGGCATCGGCGGGACGTTCTTCGCGCTCTTCGCGGCCGGCGCGTCCGTGGGCAAATACTACCCGTGGCTGTTCCCGATGAACATTTTTTCCGCCGAACGATTTGAGACGGCGCTCCTGTTCGGCGCGGCCGGCGGCGTCGTCGCGGCGGCGCTGGGCTGTCTTGAGTTCGTGCGGCGCGACGTGGCCTAGCCGCCCGCGGTTCCGCCTGACCCCGTCCAACCCTCACGTCCCCGCCTTACATCTGAGCACAAAATATTCCGGCGGCGCGCCAACCTTTTCCGCGCCGCCGTGTCTGTTGAAGTGAGCTTGCCCCGGGGACAGACTTGAGTTGACCAGCGAGAACGAACTGATCCGGCGGGCACAGGGCGGAGACCTCGAAGCCTTCTGCCGGCTGGCGCGAGAGTACGAGCGGCGAGTCTACGCGCTCGCGCTCCACTACTGCCGCCGCCCCGAAGACGCCGAAGACCTCTCGCAGGAGGTCTGGCTGAAGGCATTCCGCTCGCTCCGCGGGTTCCGCTTCGAGTCGAGCTTCCATACGTGGCTGCGTCGAATCACGGTCAACGCTTTTCTCAACCACCGTCGCTCGGAGACCGTGACGCGCGACGACGTAAAGACGCAGGTCAGGCACGACAGTCTTGAAGAGATGTTGGACGAACAGGGGCTCGCGTGGCGGCTCGCCGACGCGGGCGCTGAGGACGACTACCACAGGCGCATCATGGCCGGGCGCGTCATGCAGGCGCTCGGCGAGCTGACCGAACAGCAGCGCCTCATCTTCCTGCTCAGGCACCGCGAGGGGATGACGAGCCCCGAGATCGCCGAGGCGCTCGGCTGTTCGGCCGGGACGGTGAAGAAGTCTCTGTTCCGCTCGATTGAGAAGCTGCGCTCGTCACTTGGTCTGGGCGCGGAAGAGGGCGAGCGCGTGCCGCTCGGGGCTTCGGGGAAGAGTTGAGTTGAGTCAAAGGCTTTTGCGGCGTTTGCGATGAGACACGATTGTCAGGCGACGGAGGAGATGCTCGTCGACCTGCTCTTCGACGAAGTCGAGGGCGGGGTGAAGAGTTCTCTGCTCGAAGAGGTTCTGCGCTGTGCGGCGTGCGCCGGCCGGTACCGCTCGATGGCCGAGACGCTGCGCGTCTTCGACGAGGCCGCCGAACAGTCTCTCCCGGCGGAAGGTTTTTGGGACGGCTACGAAGAAAGACTGAGGCGACGTATGGCACAAGAGATTCGGACAGACTTCTGGGGGCGTCCCGCGGACGCTTTCGCGCGCGGCGAGTACCGCCTGACGTTCGTCGAGGACGAGGGGCTCGTGCGCCGGCTCTCGCGCGAAGTACGCGCGGCGGGCGCGCAGGCCGAGCTGACGTGGCCCGAGTTCAAGCGCGACCCCGTAGGCTTCGCGGCGCGTTCGGTCGGGGCCTACGGCCGCGCGGGTCGCGCCTTCTTCTCGCAGCGCGACGTGGCGCTGGCGACCGCGAGCGCCTTCGTCTTCGTCTCGCTCCTGCTGGGGACGGTCTTCGCGCTCGAAAGGTTCCGCGCCTCGCGCGGCGCGGAGGTGGCCGGGACGAACGAGGAGCTAGAGTTAGTCGGCTGGCTCGACAAAGAGATTCCGCGCGAGCAGCCGACGCCGGACAAGGGCGCGGCGGGGACGAACGAAGGCAAGGGCGGCGGCTCGAAGCCCGAGTACAAGAAGCCGGGCGGGGGAGGCGGCGGCGGTCGGCAGGAGCAGACGCCGGCCTCCGCGGGGAAGATGCCGCCGGCGCAGTTAGACCAGGCGCCGATCAACCCGCCGAGCCCGAAGCCGCCGGTGGCGAAGGCGAGCCTGCCGACGCCGTCCATCGTGCAGGTCGACCCGGCGCTCCTCAAGGCCGACACGCGCGATGTACCCTACGGCCCTCTCGGCGCGACCGGAACTACTCCCTCGTCGGGCTCGGGCAAAGGCGGCGGCATGGGTGAAGGCGCGGGCGGCGGCATGGGCGGCGGCGACGGGACGGGCGCGGGCCCGGGACGCGGCGGCAACATGGGCGGTGGCGACCGCGTGGACGGCGGCGGGGGCCCCGGCGGGGGTGGCGGCGGCGGCGTTGACTACAACCGCCCGTTCCGCCAGAACGAGGTCACGCAGCGCGCCGTCATCACCTTCAAGCCCGAGCCGGGCTTCTCGGAAGAGGCGCGCAGGAACGGCGTCACCGGCACGGTCAGGCTTCGCGCAATCCTCTCCGCCTCGGGCGAGGTGACGAACGTCACGACGGTCAAGGGGCTGCCCGACGGGCTGACCGAGAAGGCTATCTCCGCCGCGCGCCAAATCAAATTTCGCCCCGCCCAAAAGGACGGCCGCGCCGTCTCGCAGTACGTCGTGCTTGAGTACAACTTCAACATTTACTAAGTAGACAGAAGTCAGTAGACAGTAGAAAGACAGGCGGCGCGTCTTCGGTCATCAACCGGGACGCGCCGCTCGCTTTTTATCTACTGACTTCTGTCTACTTCCCCGCGTACTTCTCGGCGACGCGGCGGATGCGTGTGAGCCCTTCTTCGAGGCGCTCCATCGAGGTCGCGTAGGAGATGCGTATGTAGCCGTCCACGCCGAAGCCCGCGCCGTCCGTGACGACCGTGTGGGCTTCGCGCAGGAGTTTGTCGGCGAAGTCCGCGGAGGTCTTAATCTCGTCGCCGAAGCAGCCGCGCACGCAGGGGAAGGCGTAGAAGGCGCCCTCCGGCTCGGCGCACCCGAGGCCGGGGACGGTTCGCAGCGCCTCGATGAGCCAGTCGCGCCGCTTCCTGTACTCGGCGAGCATCACGCCGACGCACTCCTGCGGCGACTCGAAGGCGGCGATGGCCGCGGCCTGCGAGATCGAGCTGGGGTTGCTCGTCGAGTGGCTCTGCACCTTGTTCATCTCGCTCGTCCACGCGGCCGGCGCGATGGCGTAACCGATGCGCCAGCCCGTCATCGCGTAGGTCTTCGAGAACGAGCCGGCGATGCACAGGCGCTCGCGCAGCTCGGGCGCGAGACTCGCCGCCGTGAAGACCTCGGCCGGCTCGTAGACAAAGCGCAGGTAGCACTCGTCGGAGACGGCGTAGATGCCGCGCTCCGCCAGGACGCGCATGACGGCCTCGAACTCGCGCGGCGGGATGACGCGCCCCGAAGGGTTCGACGGCGAGTTGACGATGATGAGCCGCGTGCGCGGCGTGACGGCGCGCTCGACCTGCTCGGCCGTGAGCTGGAAGCCGGTCTCTTCGGTGTCGATGAAGACGGGGGTCGCGCCGGCGAAGGTGACGATCTCGGGGAAGGTGACCCAGTAGGGCTTCGGGATGAGCACCTCGTCGCCGGGGCCGCAGAGCGTGACGACGGCGTTGAAGATGGCCTGCTTGCCTCCGGCCGTCGCCATCACCTCGCGCGGGTCGATGCGCGCGCCGAACTCGCGCTCGTAGTAGCCGGCGACCGCTTCCTGCAGGCGGCGCGTCCCGCCCGTCGGGGTGTACTTGGTCTGTCCCGCGTTCATCGCGGCGGCGGCCGCCTCCTTGATGTGCGCGGGCGTGTCGAAGTCGGGCTCGCCCGGGCCGAAGTCCACCACGTCGTGCCCCTCGGCGCGGAGCGCCATCGCCGCCTGCATCGCGGCGAGCGTGGACGAGGGCAGCATCCGCGCGACGTTGGGGGCGGCGCGGAAGCCCGTCTGCGTTGCGGTCTCTGTCATCCGTGTGCCTGTCTCTCTAAAGTCTCGACGAGCGTTGCACGATGGTAGCCGCTACGGGGCGGCGCGCGCAAACAGCGAGCCGTGGGAAGCGCGTGCGCGCCCGCGCC
>JBEVKV010000077.1:0-9021 GCA_040509515.1 Pyrinomonadaceae bacterium
CCGCGCCCTAGACGCGGACGGCCGCGCGCGCCTCCGCCAACGCCTCGCGCCCGGCGCGCGTGAAGACGCGCTCGGCCGCCCGCGCCAGCTCCTTCTGAAAGAGGTTGCTCAGGTAGTTGACATCGAGGAGCAGGCCGTCGCCGCCGAACTCGCGGTAGAGGCTGATGTAGCCCCATCCGGCCGCGTCGGTCGAGAGCGGCATCCGGAGCGTCCAGAAGAGCGGCGAGGCGACGACCTCCGCGCCGCCCACGTCGCCGCGCGCCCACTCCCAGCAGACGAGCCCGCCGCGCACCTCCGCGCCGCCCAGCCGCGCGTCTTCGGCCCCGCGCATGAGCACCCTCTCGCTCGACTCGGCGTCGCCGCCGCGCCCGAGCTGCAAAGTCGCGTAGGCGAACTCACCCAACTCAAGCATCTGGCGCACGGCCGCGAGCATCTCGGCGAGGTTCTCGGCCTCGGAGAGCGAGCGGCTCGCGCGCCGGACGCGGACGTGGTTGGCCGCGCGCACACGGCGCTCGGAGATGTTGCGGCGCAGCCCCGCGCGCACCTCGTCGACCTCGTGGTAGCGCAAACGCCCCGCGATGAGGACGACGGCCGCGCCCGTGACGAGCAGCAGCAGACCCGTCAGCTTGCCGCCGCCGCCCTCGCTCGCGAACAGCAACGCCATCATGCCGAAGAGCGCGCACGCCGCGTAGAGCACGAAGGCGACGCGCCGCTGCGACCAGCCGCGCTCAAGCAGCTTGTGGTGTATGTGTTCGCGGTCGCCCTCGAACAGCGGCTTGCCCGCGACGAAGCGGCGCGCGATGGCGAAGCCGGTGTCGATGACCGGCAGCGCGAAGGCCATCAAAGGGATCGCCACCGCCACGGCCGTCGAAGCCTTCTGCGAGCCCGTCACCGAGAGCGCCGCCAGCAGGAAGCCGATGAAGAGCGCGCCCGAGTCGCCGAGGAAGATCGACGCCGGGTTGAAGTTGTAACGCAAAAAACCGATGAGCGCGCCCGAGAGCGCCAGCGTCATCACGGCGACCAGCGGGTTCCCGTTAATCAGCGCGACGCCGAGCGTGACGAGCGCCGCGAACAGCGAAGCGCCCGCCGCCAGCCCGTCCATCCCGTCTATCAGGTTGAAGGCGTTGCTCACGCCGACGACCCAGACGATGGTGAGCAGAAAGCCCACGACGCCGGGCAGCTCGAACGAGCCGGCGAACGGCACGGTCAGCGCCTCGACGCGCCCGCCCAGCGCGTAGAGCACGACGCCCGCGAGCGCCTGCGCCAGAAACTTCCGGCGCGCGCCTGAGCCCTTCAGGTCGTCGAAGACGCCGAAGAGAAAGACGAGCGTCGAAGACGAGAGCACCGCCACCGCCCCCCGCCAGTTCTCCGCGAAACTCTTGGTGACGAGATTGTCCACGAACGGGAGCGCGGCCAAGCCCGCGGCGAACGAGACGAAGACCGCGACGCCGCCGAGGCGCGGGACGGCGCGCGCGTGCCGGCGGCGTCCGTCGCCCGGCACGTCGAGCCAGCCTCGCCGCTCGGCCAGCCGCCGGACGAGCGGCGTCAGCACGAGCGACGAGGCGAGCGATGCGACGATGATGGTCAGGTAGGTGTTCATAGGGGCGAGCAGCTAAACGCCTCTATCTCGACGACGCGGCTGTAGGTGTTGTCGGCCGACGAGCCGACGACCACCCTGACCCTGTCAGTCATGGTGGGCGCGAAGACGAAACGACGTTTCGCCAGCGTGTTATTCGTCACCGAGCCGCCGGGGACGGTCACCCACGACGCGCCCGTCCATAACTGCACCTCGAAGTTCTTAATCCCGTAAGTGGTCGCGGGCGTCGTGTCGCCCACGACGGAGCCGTTGTTCGGCGTGTTCTTCAAGGTGTACACGTCGATGGCGTTGATGGTCTGCACGACGTTGAAGTTGACCTCGACGCTGTCGGGGAACAGCCCGCGCGTCGCGTCGTTCCAGCCGCCGCACACGCCGTCCGGGTTGACGAACAAGGTCGTGGCGGCGAAGGCGTGCTGAGTGAGGCTCATCACGCCAACGACTGTCAGCAGGATAGCGGCCGCGAGCAGGCCGAGACGCGGGGGATGAGAACCCGTTCGGACGCCGAAGGTGAACGGCTTTAGTCTCAGCAAGGGCGAGTCCTTTCTATCAAGGCGACGGGCGGCGGCGGGGCGGGAACCCTCCCGCAAAGGCATCGGCCGCCAGACTGTGAGCCGGGCGGCCGATGCCGTGTGTGACTACGAGTCCGAGACGCTTACGGCACGTTCTCGAAGTTGTAGGTGACGAGCGCCCCGTTGTGGCGGAGCCGCAGGTTGTCCACGTTGCCGTCGAAGCCGGGCGCCCACGGGCCGCCGACCTTGAAGAGAATGCGACTGGCCGGGTCGTTGCGCACGCCCGCGTTCGGGAAGAGCGCGAGCACCTGCTGCCAAGTGCAGGGCGTGGCGGGCTGGCACGGCTGCGCGACGCCCGCGACGTTGTTGACCGTCACGGTCGTCCGCGTCCCGTACCACATCCCATTGCGCGCGTCCCAGTTCTGCCAGACGTTCTGCTGCACGGCCCCTTGCCCGGGCGACAGGTACGGCTCGAAGACGAGGCGACCCGCGAAGGCCGTCGCCGCGTCGTTCAGGTCGTAGTCGATGTCGAACTGGTACGACGCCGCGACGACCGTGTTCGAGTTGTTGTCCTGATAGCTGTGGTAGAGGGTCGCGAGCAGGTCGTCCATCCTCGTCCCCGCCCAGCCGAGCGTGCCGAGCGTGTGGCGGCCCTGCGAGTCAACGGTCAGGAACGCGCTGCCCGTGCCGAGCGGCGGCGTCGCGGGGCCGGCCTCGAAGCCGCCCGAGACGGTGCCCGTGCCCGGCAGGTCGTCGAGGAAGAACCAGCCCTGCTGGTTGGCGGGCGAGACGAGGACGGTGTTGGCGACGCCCTGGAAGCCGAAGGTGCCGCGCCCGGGCGTCGTCTCGACGTTGGTGTCCGTGCCGCTCTGGAGCACGGGCGTGTACTGGATGTTGGCCGAGGCGGGGCCGGCGATGTCGGGCTGTCCGCCCGGCGGCGTCGCCGAGCCGCCGTAGGCCACGGGAATCTGCGCGGCGTAGCCGGGCTCGGTGCTGTTGGCCGTCGTCACGACCGGCGAGGTCGTGCCCCACCAGTTGCCGCGGAAGTTCTTATAGTTGGTCGTCCCCGGAGCCGGGAGCGAGCCGCCCGACTGCCGGTCAACAACCTGCCCGTACCAGTTGGCGCTGAGGTTGTTGTTCGAGAAGGTCGAATGGAGCGCCGTCTGCACGGGGCTGTTCGTCCCGCCCGAGGCGTCGAGGAAGAGCACGCCGACCGTCCAGTTGTTGGTGATGAAGTTCTCGACCACGGTCTGGTTGTCGGTCTGGTTGCGGTAGATGACCCCCGTCCGGTTGAAGTCGATGACGTTGTTGCGGACGGTGTGGCCGTTCGAGTTGTTGATGTCGATGCCGGTGCGGTTGCCCGTGATGACGTTGTCGCGGATGACCGCGCCGCTGACGGCCAAGCCCTGAATGGCGAAGCCGGCCGAGTTCAGACCCGCGTTGTTCCAGTCGGTCGTGTTGTTGCCGAGACGCGTGACGGTGAAGCCCGCCACCGTCACGTTGTTGGCGCTGATCTGGAAGGTCGTGCCGGGGCCGCCGATGGGGCCGCGGACGTTGGTCGAGCCCGCGCCGGATGTGCCGAGGACGGTCAGGTTGTTCTTGTTGACGTTCACGTCCTCGTCGTAGGTGCCGGGCGCGACGTTGATCTGGTCGCCGGGGTTCGACGCGTTGACCGCCGCCTGAATCGAAGCGAAGCAGCCGCCGGTGCCGCCCGGGTTGACGCAGCGCGCGGCGACGGGCGAGCAGCTAAACGCCTCTATCTCGACCACGCGGCTGTAGGTGTTGTCGTTCGCCGAAGCGACGACGACGCGGATGCGGTCGGTCGTGACGGGCGCGAAGGCGAACTTGCGCTTCGCCAGAGTGTTGTTGACGACCATCCCGCCCGGCACATCGACGAAGGCCGCGCCGTTCCAGTACTGGACGTTGAAGTCCTTAATCCCGTAGGTGGTCGCGGGCGTCGTGTCGTTGACGACGGAGCCGTTGTTCGGCGTGTTCTTCAGGGTGTACACGTCGATTTGGCTGATGGTCTGTGTGGCGTTGAAGTTGACCTGTATGTTGTCGGGGAAGACGTTGCGCGTCGCGTCGTTCCAGCCTCCGCCCGCGCCCCAGTCGTTCCCGTTGTGCTCGCCGTTGATGACGCCCGACGCCGGGAAGTTCGCGTTCGCCGTCGAGGAAGCGACCGCCGTCGAGCCGTTGGCGGCGCGCGCCACGTTGTTCAAAGGGTTCGTGTCGCAGGCCGGCGTCGGGGTTGGCGTCGGCGTGGGAGTCGGAGTCGGAGTCGGGGTCGGGGTGGGCGTCGGCACGACGACCGGCGCGCAACTGAAGACCTCGATCTCGACGACGCGGCTGTAGTTGTTGTCGTTCGCGCTGTTGACGACGACCCGCACCATGCTCGTCGAGACGGGCGTGGCGAAGCTGACGCGGCGCTTGACGCGCGTGTTGCCCGTGAAGGTGGCGGCCGTCACCCACGCCGCGCCGTTCCACGTCTGCACCTCGAAGTCCTTGATGCCGTAGCTGGTGGCCGGCGTGAAGTCGCCGACCGTCGAGCCGTTGTTGGGCGTGTTCTTCAAAGTGTACACGTCGATGGCGTCGACCGACTGCACGACGTTGAGGTTGACCTCGACGCTGTCGGGGAAGACGCTGCGGGTGGCGTCGTTCCAGCCGCCGCCCGCGCCCCAGTCGTTACCGTTGTGCTCGCCGTTGATGACGCCTGAGGCGGGGAAGTTCGCGTTGGCCGTCGAAGAGGCCGTGGCCGTCGCGCCGTAGGAAGCGAGCGCGACGTTGGTGCCGCACGGCGCGGCGCAGTTGCTCTCGTTCGTCAGCCAGCCGGCGAAGTTGACGTTGGTGCTGATCTTGTCGCCGCTGCCCGGGCCGACGGGGCCGGGGCCGTTGGCCGCGCCCCACCAGTTCGCCTGCGCGTTGACCGACGTGCCCGAGTTGTTCTGCACGCCGACGGTCGGGTTGCCGACGATGTTGTTGTTGTTGGCGACCATCCCGCCCGTCGAGGCGGCGTCGACGACGACGCCGCTCAGGTTGCCGGCGATGTTGTTGCAGGTGAGCGTCGGCGTGGCCGGCGTCTCGTGGAAGACGCCGCGGATGTTGTCCGTGACGTGGTTGAGCCTGAAGCGGATGTTGGGCGAGGTCGCGGAGGAGTTCGTGACGTTGAGCCCCTCAACGCGCGTGTAGCCCGCGCCCTGAAGGGTCGCGCGGTTGCCGTCGACCTCGTTATCAACCACGTCCACCGCGACCGTCTGCTGGACGGACTCGACGCGGATGCCCTGATAGGCGGTCGGCGTCGTGACCTGCGGCGGCATCGGCGACTGCACGTAGGCCGACACGTTGTTGCGCGTGATGGTGAAGCCGGGGTTCGCGTAGACGTAGTGCAGGTTGTGGCGGATGCCGATGCGGAACGACGAGACGCTGTTCTCGGCGATCTGCGAGGCCGGGTGCGTGGTCACGTTCCCGCTGAAGTTCTCGATGACGATGCCGCTGCGCGAGCGCGTCACGACGTTGCGCGTCACGTCCGCCCACGCGTCGTCCGAGATGCGGAGCGCCTGACCGAACGCGCCGAGGAGGTTGTCCACCTTGTTGGCGTTGATGCGGCTGTTGCCGTTGCGCGCGCCGCCGATGCCGAAGGTGTTGAGCCAGATGCCCATCTCGCCGACGTTCCTGACGATGTTGTTCTCGACGACCGCGTCGAGATTGGCAAAGCCGTCGCCGTAGATGCCGAACTCCGCGTCAACGTCCGAGCCGTTGAAGACGACGCCCGAGGTCAGCGCAGGGTTGTCGCCGTCCACCGTGAAGCCGCGGAAGGTGACGCCGCTGGCGGCCAGAGTGACAACTATCGGCCCCGCGAAGCCGGGGTCAAGCGGGTTGCTCGCGGTCGGGATGATGACCGCCTCGGCGACGCGCGCGCCCGTGTTCGGGTTGACGTTGGCGTTGGGCCCCAGCAGCGTCAGCGCCTTGTTGACGTTGATCTGCTCGGCGTAGGTCGCGGCCGCGACCTGAATGGTGTCGCCCGGCGCGGCCGCGTTGATGGCCGCCTGAATCGTCGTGAAGCACG
The DNA here is from genome assembly GCA_040509515.1 of Pyrinomonadaceae bacterium. Classification (GTDB taxonomy): domain Bacteria; phylum Acidobacteriota; class Blastocatellia; order Pyrinomonadales; family Pyrinomonadaceae; genus QHXN01. The sequence continues at coordinate 6,170 of JBEVKV010000077.1, forward strand.
GGACGTTGCCGCCGCACACGCCGTCGGGGTTGACGAACAAGGTCGTGGCGGCGAAGGCGTGCTGAGTGAGACTCAACACGCCGACGGCGGCCAGCAGTGCGAACGCGGCGAGCAGCCCGAACCGCGAGAGACGGAGACCCGGTTTCCCGTTGAGGTGAGAGACCCGAGTTAAAAGTTTTGGTTTCATTTGGGGCAAGTCCTTTCTATCGAGACGATAGTCGGTGGCGGAAGTTAGTGAACGCTCAGACGGTTGCAGGCCGTCAGCGCAGCACGGGCGCGCCGGGAGCGCGCGAACTGCCGCATCCAGCACGAAAAGTTGACTTCGGTTGTCCGCTTGAAGGGTTGGCGGGGGAAGTATGCCCGCCGGGGTGATTCAGCGTCATCCGATCCTTAGCAGGATGTTGGAAACGGCCCTTGAGCCGTCGACGGTGGTACCAAAGACTGGCGCTATCCTATTGAACGTACCCCCACATGTCAATGCGGGGGCGGGTTATTTTTAACCTCGAACGAGTAAAATCGTCGTCAACCCAGCTCGCGATAGAGTTCGAGCGTGCGCCGGGTCATCGCTTCGAGGCTGAACTCGGTCTCGACGCGGAGCCTGCCCGCGCGGCCGTAGCGTTCGCGCAGGGCGGGGTCGTCGAGCAGCGTGTTGACGGCGCGGCCGAGTGCCGAGGGGTCTGCGGGCGGGACGGTGACGCCGGTCAGCCCGCCGGGCGAGACGAACGTCACGCCCGAGTCGAGCGCGGTGTTGACGACCGCGCGGCCGCACGCCATCGCCTCAAGCTGCACGATGCCGAACGCCTCGCTGCGTGCGACCGAGGGCAGCGCGAACACGTCCGCCGCGTGGTAGTAGGGCGAGACCTCGCGGACTTCGCCGACGAGGCTGACGCGGTGGCCGACGCCGCACGCCCTCGCCTCTTCTTCGAGGCGAGCGCGCAGCGGGCCGCCCCCGACGATGACAAGGCGGCCGTCGGGCACGTCGCGCATCGCGCGGATGAGGTGCTCGAAGCCTTTGTAGTAGATGAGCCGGCCGACGCCCAGGACGATGCGCGGGCCGTAGCGCTCGCGTATCGCGGCGACCTCCGCGGGGTCGGGGCGGTCGAACTGCCCGAACGGGATGCCGAACGGGATGACGCGGCACTTGGCCCGAAACTCTCCGAGCACGTCGGAGGACTCGACGTAGTTTGGCGAGGCGACGACGACCGCCGCGGCGCGCGCGAGCGCGCGGCGCAGCACCGGGCGGAAGAGTCGCGCCAGCGTCTTCTGCCTGACCACGTCGCTGTGGTAGGTGAAGACGAGGCGGCCCCGGTGGCCGCTGGCGAGGTACGCGAGGACGGCCGTCGGGTGCGGCAGGTGTATGTGGACGATGTCGGCTTCGGACTCGCGTATGCGCGCGACCATCTCGGGGCAGACGGGCGCGGCCGAGAAGTTCATGAGCGTGCCGGCGCGCGTCACGCGCACCCCGTCGAAAATCTCCTCGGTCGTGCGCCGGCCTTCGCCCGCGACCAGCACCTCGACGCCGACGCGCCCCTTCAACTCCGTGCAGAGCGCGTGCAGGTGGGACTCCATCCCCCCGCGGTGCGGCGGGTAGAACTTGCCGACGTGGAGCACGCGCGTCGTGCGCGGCGCGGCGGCCTGCGTGCGCGCGGCCCGGGGCGTTTCGGTGTCTGTGGCTAACGACTGCATGGGTTGTCCTGCGCGGGGCTAGAGGAGCGACCGGTAGATTGAGACCATCTGCCGCGCGTACTCAGACCAACTGAATTGGGACGCGTGAGAGAGCCCCTTCGCGCGTCTTTCGGCCCAGCGTTCGGGCTCACGCCGCCGCTCGGCGAGCAGGCGCGCGGCGGCCTCGGCCCAGCCTTCAACGTCCGCGACGGCCGAGTAGGAGATCGCGTCGCCGCCGACCTCGCGCAGCACGGCGAGGTCGCTGGCGAGCACGGGCGTGCCGCACGCCAGCGACTCGACGACGGGCATCCCGAATCCCTCGCGCTCGGACGTTTGGAGCACGAGCGCCGCGCGGCGGTAGACGGCCGCCAGCACGCGCTCTTCGAGAAACGGCAGCGCGACGACCGAATCAGTCAGCCGCAGACTCTCGATCAGGCGTAGCTGCGACGCGTTGAAGGCACCGCCCACGCGCACCAGTCGCGCGCGTGGGAACTCGCGACGCACGCGCCCGAAGACGCGCAGCAGCACGTCGAGCCGCTTGCGCGGGGCCGTGCTCCCGACGTGCAGGATTTCGGGCGCATCGCCGTCGCCGGCGCGCGGGCCGAGAAGCCGCGCGGCCCGCGCGTCGGCCTCCTCGTCCGGCGCGGGCGCGTAGACTGGCGAGACGCCGTTGTGAACGACCGAGACGCGCTCAGCCGGCAGCAGCCCGTGGGCGAGCAGCCCGTCGCGCGTGAAAGAACTGACGCAGATCACCCTCGCCGCCTTCGCCAGACCGCCGAGCACGCGCCCCGCCATCATTCGGAACGGGAGCGAGCGCGGCTCGGCCGCCGGGTCGAGCAGGCAGCGGAAGGTGTCGAGGTCGTGGCAGGTGACGACGGTGCGCTCCGGCGGCAGTTGGTGGACGAGATGCGCGTAGATGTGGTCTACGACGTGGATGAGGTCGAACTCCGACCGGCGCTTCCTCAAGTGGCGTGGGTAATGCCAGAAGCGATTTAGTAAACGGTCGGCGTTGAAGCCGCGCCCCGCCGACGACGCCGCGCGCCCGCGCGTGAACAGACGCCGCATCGGCGGACAGACCCGCCCCGGCGAGAACTCGCCTTCGCCCCGCACAGAAACTTCTCCGAGCAGCATGTCGGCGACCAGATTCATGCTCTGCCAGCCTTCCTCACGCAGGTCGCACACGACGG
>JBEVKV010000078.1:0-8839 GCA_040509515.1 Pyrinomonadaceae bacterium
CCACTCCTCACTTTAATTTTACTGTCTTAGCGAACCGGTAAAAGGGAAACCCATTAGTTTATTACTCCTGCTTTAGGGAAGCCCCATACGGCTACCTCACGTAGTCGCTCCATTTCTAAAGAGCTAGCGGTCACCGAGACTATCAGCCAAAGGCAAGAACGTATGACAGGCAAACTCACCAGAGGTATCGAGACCTCGGCAAACGTCGCCATCATTCTCGCGGCCACGGTGCTCTGCACGGTTTTGGTGAAATCCTATGTCATCCCTGCGTCTGTCCCTAATGCGGCCGGAGAGTCCGCCGAAGCCAGGAGGGAGGTAAAGCGCGGCGACAAAGTCGCCGTGTCGGGAGTTGACTGGCAAGAGGGTCAGAAAACTCTCCTACTGGTCCTATCTACTACCTGCCATTTTTGCACGGAAAGCAGTCCCTTCTACCAGCGCATAGTTAAAGAGCGCGGTGACACGCGACTGGTCGCTTTAGTGCCGCAGGCAGAGGAGGAAGGCCAGGCATATTTAAGGAGTCTCGGCGTCAGCATTGATGAAGTCAAGCACATTACTTTCAAAGGCATGGGACTGACCGGCACGCCTACGCTGCTTCTGGTAAACGGGGATGGCGTGGTGTCGGATGTTTGGGTGGGGGCGCTCCCGCCGAACAAAGAGGAAGAGGTCATCGGCCGCTTGAGGCCAGAGCAGGCGAGCAAGTAGCGCTCGCAAGGGGGTTATGATGAATATACCCAGCACCAGAAAACTGATTCTGAAATGCTTCACCTTAGTGCTGCTCACTTTCGGCGTATACGTAACGACAAAAACTCCGATGCTGTTGCTACGGGCCTCCCCGCAGTCGCGTGAAAGGCTACCTGCTGCTTCAATAGCCCCGCAAGCCGACGCGCCGCTTCGTATCATCAACGCATTCGTCGAGTCTGAGCAGGGGCTTGTCAGGGTCAGGGTGATGACGCAAAATCAAAGCCAGAAACGGATTCGAGCGTACTCAATCCTGGCCGACGCTGGGGCTTACTCACGATTAGACTTCGCCAACCTGACGACCCCGACGGCTATCTTTCAACCCACACAGATCAAGACCACCGACATCTCCTTCAGCGAAGGCCAGACGCCGGAAAGCGTCACGTTATCAATTGACTTCGTAGAATTTAACGATGGCAGCACTTGGGGGCTCGACTCACATCATTCCCGCGACAGGCTCGCGGGGCAGCGCGCGGGGGCCAAAGCAGAAAGACTCCGCCTGCGAGCGTTATTAAAAGGCAAGGGTCCCTCCGCAGTGTTTGACTCTATTCGGGAGGATGTGCCAGATGACGCGGGAGTGAAAGCCGATGACAAGCATTCGGAGGAGTGGCTGCAAGGCTATCGTAACGGTATCGGATCTATCCGGCACCGCCTGCGCCGAAGCCTGCCGGCGGGTGATTCCGCGCGGGTGGAAAGCGAACTTGCGAAACCCTTTGACTTGTCAGAGGAGCAACCACAATGAGCCGTCGCCTCACCTACCTCATAATCTTAGTAGCGGGCTTTACAGCCGCGTCAGCAGAAACATGGATGGGCTTCGCACAAGGGAGTCGGGGGTCATTCACACAAGGCACCCCGAGTTGCTTCGTGAACCCCACTACCAAGTGCGGGAACGTCGGCTGCTCAAATTTTGTTTATCACGGTAATACAGTCTGCAACCCTCTGGAAACTGAGCAAGTCAGGTTCCTGTGTGATTCGCAGGCGCAGGCAGGCTGCACGATCACCGATTCCACACATTGCTCCGCCGATAAAAGGCAGCTCTCTTTCGGTTACGACTGTGACGGAGTGGCAGGCGTCGTAACCAGCACGCCAAACGTGTGCCCTATCCCATGCGAGGACTGCATCTGGAATAAAGTGCCGAACAGCGAATACAAACAATGTGTGGAGTGCCCTAGCCCTAAAGTGCCTAATACGCAGCACACCGCCTGCGAAAACTGCGCCGGCAATACGGTGAGAAGCGCGGACGGCTCGCACTGTGAAGAATGTCAGAGACCGAGGACGGCTAACGCTGACCACACTAAGTGCATTTGCCAGAACCCGACTAGCGCCACGCCGGACGGGAGGACTGATTGCCTGTGGCTTAAAGAGCAATGTCGGTGGGCGTGCGGTCAGATAGCGGATATCACCCCGGATGAGTGTCAGGACTCGGGCGGGACTTATAACTTCGCGAGTAACACGTGCTCCTCGGAGCCGGCCCCGACTCCGACGCCGTGGCCGACTCCTACCCCTCCTTCAGGCGGCGGAGGTTGCACTATAAATTGGTGGGTCGCCACCTGGTGTAATGATTACGATTTCGACACCTGCACCTGCTACGGAGGTATCAATAAATCCCCGATCCTCGTTGACGTCCTCGGCGACGGCTTTGACCTTACGGACGCCGGCAACGGCGTAAATTTTGACCTTGACGGTAACGGCTCCGCCGAGCGTCTTTCCTGGACGGCCCCGAATTCGGATGACGCGTTCCTCGCCCTCGACCACGACGACAACGGCCGGATCGAGAACGGGACGGAGTTGTTCGGCAACTACACGCGGCAGCCGCCTTCAGACCACCCGAACGGCTTCCTCGCGCTGGCCGAGTACGACAAGCCCGAGCACGGAGGAAACTCCGACGGCGTGATAGACAAGCGGGACGGGGTCTATGCCTCGCTTCGCCTCTGGCAGGACGTGAACCACAACGGCGTCTCGGAACCAAGCGAGTTGCACAGTCTCCGTGAACTCGGGCTGCGCACGATGGAGCTTGATTACAAAGAGTCAAAGCGGACAGACCGGTACGGCAACCAGTTCCGCTACCGTGCGAAGGTGAAGGACGCACACGGCGCGCAGGTAGGGCGCTGGGCGTGGGACGTGTTCTTAGTCGCGGGTAACTAAAGCCCGGAGGAATCGTCACCAGTTTGGGAACCACCGAAGGTCGGCCATTTTTTTCTGAAAACCTTCAAAGAAGGATGCCCCATCGGCGGGGTAGTCTGCCTCACATATAGATGGGCCGCGGGGCCTATTCTACCGGGCGATCTCGTGACAGGTCGCGCCCTGCCTCAGCCATCGCGAAGTCGTCGGTTGAACTTAACACTTGGCGAACGGCGGATGCGGCAATCACGATGTTGCGTATCTGGGCGCTCTCGGCACCGAGCACGAGCACCTTCCCTTGTTTGTCCCCGAGTTCTTTCTCGAAATCCGAGGGATGAAACATTAGTAGCGCGCAATCCGGCGATACGGGGAAGACCAGCTCTAGCCCGCCCTTCAGCGGATCCTCGTAGAAGAGCCTCTTGAGGAAAGACGGCCGGCCGCCCACCGGGGAATCCGCGCGTGGGGCGGCGTAGTAGGGCGGTTGCCCCGCCCCGTGGGTGAGCGCCGCGATGGGAGCGTCGGAGGTGTAGAACGGGAACGGCGTCAGATTTTTCGCGACGACCCAGAGGTAGAAATACAATTCTGCGGCGATGTTAGGAACGACGTTTGTAGTCCACATGAGGTCCGCCTGAATTAGTGAGATGTGTTGTTCGGCGAACCCCGGCTCGCGGGAGATGCGATCCCTCCAGCCTTCCTGGAGTCGGTCGAGTAATACGCTCGGCCGCCCCGGTCGATAGTCGGCCGCCTCTCTAAGAATCGCGCTACGGGTTTTCGCCGTGCGCAGCAGTTGGAGTGCAGCACAGGTGGCCGTCGCCTCCCGCTCCTTCAGGCTCCCGACGCGCGTGCCCGCGGCCACGCCGAGCGCGACCCGCCGCATCGTCAGGAAACGGTCCTCCCAGACCTGAAACTGGCGCTCGAACAGGTCGGGCGGCTCGCCGTCCGTCACCCGCCCGTCGGTCCTGCGGAACGCATCGTTAAAGTAGGTCGCTTGGGCGATGGATCCGAGCCCCACTTTGCGGGACTCGCCCGTCTGTTTGTCGAACATCCAGATCTGCCGGCCGTCGGGCGACCACGCCTTCAGATAGCTTCGGGGGACATAATGCTGTTTCTTGTGGGAGGCCATGCGACGGGTAGTGTTGCAAAAAATATTATGGCTACAATAAGTAGTGTCGAAGAATGGATCACCCCCTCAATATCTGGTGTAGATAGAAATTTTTTGCAACACTACCCCGCCGACTGGTTCGACCCAGTCGCCCAAGAGAGGGAGTAGGCTGTCCGGCCCAACCGTTTTCAAAAGGATGTCTTTGAGGACATCCTTCGCTTTTGTAACATAATCAGTTCCTCCGCCTCCCCCCAACTGCCTGTCGGCGAGCAACAGGGCGTAAGCTATGTCGCAGTCGCCATCAAAAGCGCTGTCGGAATCGCCTTCTCCAGTGGGCACCTCCCATGCCATCAAATTGCTGGCGCGCCCGTCTATCTGAATCGCGCTCGGGTGGGCTCGCGAGAATTGCCACAGCCTGTCGAATATAGTCCGCGCGTCCGGGTCATGTCCCGCCATCATGGCGGGACATGACCATGCCATAACCTTGGTCCTCTGACACGGCTCTGGCATGGTCGGGGGGGCCCGGTTTACCGGAAGCTACACGGTAGAGGCCGCGGCCCTCGTTCACCAGGTACGAGCGCTTCCACGCACTATAAGCGGCGCGTACATGCCCGTCTTTCTCGCCCTATGAAAATTTCGTCGGGGTCAGCGCCCCCGGGAGGGCGTAAGAAACATGCTGTGGGAAAGGAATTCTTGGGGCCAACAGCCTTCCTCTTTCGTCAAGAATCAAGGTCAGGAAGCCCCGAGTCTTCTCTACAGCTGAGCGGATTAACGCGTTCTCAAAGTAATCATCCAGACGTTTAAACCCCCGGTGCCGAATTACCCGTAACGGGGTCCGTCAAAAGTCTTCGTGCGGAGCGCCCCGGTGTACATTCAAACACCAGGGCGCTCCGCAACGCGTCGCTAGGCTGTCAGCCGTAAAGTTGAGTTATGCCTGTTCGATCATCAGCGGTCGGCTCTCTCTTCTGATCGCCGAACGCGAGGGTCGGGTACATGACCGCTGCGGCCACACCCGTGTGCCCCAACCCCAGTGCGTGGCCTAATTCGTGGAGAAGGATCGTCTTGAGGTCGGCCTTGTTGGCAGGGGTCGCGTTCGCGAGGGACCACGCGTCATTCGCGTCGTAATACTGATCTCCGCTGACTCGGCCGCTACAGGGGAAGTAGGCGTAGGCGTAGACGCCCCCGCTGCCGTCGCCACTATACTTAAACGCTTGGAGATTGCTGCCGATGCCTCCTTCCCTCAGGGTGAGTCTGGCGAGTTGAGCCCACTTGTTTACCATTTCAACGAAGGCCGCCTTGAACGTCGCTGGATCGACATTAGGAGCCTCGGCCACATGCCAGCTCAATTCGCGGCTGTCCCATGCGCATACCGGATTAGAACGGATGTCCGCGTCGCGGAAACTTGGGAAAAAGGTTACGCCTGGAACATCGGGCACGCGGCAGCGCGGGCGCCGCATCTCCTCCAGTGTTACTTCGTCCAACGTCCCATCGCCAGGCAGGTTGTAATTTTTCTGGAAACTCCTTACGGCTTTAGCTGTCTCCTCGTCGTACTTACCCGGCGAAGCCGGTTTCGGCAGGGACGAAAGGTATGCCCGGACTTCATCGAATTCAGCCAGTTGAGTGATTGGGAGGTGGGCATGCAAAATGTTCGGTTGAAGGTATCCTAATTCACTTAAGAAACCATGCAATGCGAATACAGCGGGACCCGAATCACCTAACTTGAGTGTGCGGTTGAGTGTATACAAGGTAATTTCCTCCCGGCTTTTGGTGACCTGTAAACAAGAGATTCACAAAGAGTAGTCGAAGGAGGGGTAGAGCTTCTCCCCGATTAACTGCTTGTTTGTAGCGTACTCCTTATGGAGTCGGAGTGCGGCAGGTACTTGGACAGGACATGTCTCTCAACGGGAGCTAATAGAGAAGAAGCAGGCTTAGTTGAGGACGGCCTATCACATTGTATCGGGGGTGTTAATATATGCAAAACCTGAGGACAAGTCAATATTGTTGTCGACTGACCCAGGGTCTATTCATTCTCGGAGTCTAATACTGACCGCCGCGAGGGCTAATGATGGTCGGGCGGCGTAACGGCGGCACGCGGCGGCGATATTTCCCGCGCCGCAGAGCCGCAGCACCGAGATGGCGACGTTGCGCAGTGCGGCCATCACCTGCGGGGCGCGCCCGGCTCTGACCTGTGAGCGGTCTTCGTCGAAGGTCACGTCTCTCACCCAGTGCAGCCTGTTCTCGACGTGCCAGTGCTCGCGCCACAGGCGCAAGAGTTGCGCGGCGCTCGCCTGCTCCGGCGCGAGGCTGGTGATGCCGTAGACCACCTCACGCCGCGTCTCACCGGTGCGCTTGTCCGTCACCATCCGGTGCAACTCCAGCACCTGAGCGTGACCCGGCCACGTCAGATAGCCTTGCAGGGCGGTCGAGGCGCACAGCCGGCGCGTCTCGACGCGGCCGCCGCGGCAGTCGGTCGTCTGTGCCGAGGTGATCGTGTCGGCTAACTCCTGGCGGTGCGCGAAGACGAGCGCGATGTCCTGACGCAAGGCGGGCTGGTTCTCCTTGACCGGGAGCAGGTAGTCGCCGCCGCGAGAGATAACCGCCCGCGCGACCTCCCGCTGCGTGTGCAGCGCGTCGGCCGTGACCACGCGCCCGTCGAGCACGAGCGCTTCGAGCAGCGGCTCTAAGTGGCCGATCTCATGGCTCTTATCCGGCACGGCTAACTGCGCCACGACCACGCCGAGGCGATGCGAGAGCGCGCTCACGAGGTGGCAGGCAGCGCCCCCTTGCGGCGAACTGCCGCGTAAGCTCTTGCCGTCGATGGCGCGGGCGTCGAGCGCGGGCGCGGCGCGGGCGCGCAACGCCTGCTCGACCCAAGCCGTCACGCACTGTTCAAGGCGCTCACAGTCGAGCCCCTTGAAGATGCGATGCAGGGTGGGCTGGCTCGGCCCGCGCCGCAGGCCGAGGCGCGAGAGCCAACGCGCGCCGTAGTTCTGACCCCAGTCGGCGATGGCTGACTGTGAGCGCGCGCCGCACATGACGGCGACGCAGCACAAGAGCAGGACGGAGAGCAGGTCATGGCGGCGGCCTTGGACTTGGCGGAAGTCGGGGACATCTGCTAAAGCATCTCTGAGGGACGGCAGGCGCATGCACAACATGCCCCCCTTCGTAGAACTGGTCTGAGCAACCTCATTCTACTGAAGGATGCCGTCCCTCTCTCCGAGAATGAATAGACCCTGAGTATCGGCTCATCAGGGTTTTCCTTTCGATGGCAATCTTCCTAGCATAGAGAACTCGGAAGCTACCACCCGAGGGGTGCCCTTTCATAATGCGTTGCGAAAATTAATTTTCAGCGGAGAGAGTCACAAGCTACCCTCACTCAGGCGATGATCTGAAAGAGCGAGGCGACGAACGTCGCCTGCCCTCGTGCATCACCTCCTAGCCCAGAGGCAATCCTTGCAACAGAGCCGCGGGGACTGCGACCGGAGGTAGCGCGGGTGACGGTGGCGCGCAAGATCGCGGCCCTCACCTTAGCCGTGTGGAAGGCGGGTGAGAGCTTCAACGGCGGTCAAGTGCTCGGGCCAGCGGCGTGAGCAGGCGACGGCCAGTCGGGTCGAAGGCACCGCCGTCACAAGCATGCCGGCGTCGTATCTGCTCGTTGAAGGTTCGGGGCTGAGTATCTGCCGGTTGTGTAGGCTCCGCGGGTGCCGCCCGCCTGCCTCTGTTGCAACGATATGCCGCCCCGGATGACTAGAGAGAGCAGTAGGCGGAGGCGCGCGTGGCCTTCAGTCTGCTATGAAAATTCCACCATGCGCGACTCAGGCCGCTTCACTGACTGCCGCTATCGTAACCTTCACGCCGAGGGCCTCCAGCTTACGTAGCAGCCGCTTTCGTTGCGCCTCAATATGGAGGGGATCGAAGTAGTTGCCGCCCAGTTCCTGATAGCCCGTTTTCTTATCAAGCACATGATAGATGATCACCAGCAGACTATGCCCGACGGCGACGAGAGCCTTCTTCCTGCCCAGGCGTTTATACAGCCGATGGTACTGCGCTGACAGATAAGTCTGTTTGGTACATGAAGCAGCCCATGCGGCTTGCGTCAGTGCCGCGCGCAGGTAAGTGCTGCCTTTGGTCGTCTTGCCGCTCTTCCTCTTGCCCGCGGACTCGTTGTTGCCCGGGCACATGCCAGCCCAACTCGCCAAATGGGCATCCAACGGGAACTGCGCCATCTCGACTCCGATCTCCGCGATGACCGTTTGCGCGACGCTCGTGCCGACTCCGGGTATGCTCTGTAGCAGCTCTGCCGCCTCTCTGATGGACGGCTCCAGGCCGTCTGCGACTTCTAACCTGGTCCGCTCATTGACCCTGGCTATCGCGGCTTCGAGGTCTTCGTAGTGGTCTAGCAACTCCTCCAGGATGAAGCGTTGCGAGTTACTAAACTTGCCCCTCAACGCCGCGCGGAGTTGAGCCTTCTTGGCTTTCATTCTCCCCTTCGCCATCTCCGCCAGCTTCGCACTATCCTCTTCGCCGGCGGCTAAGGCCCGCAACATCGCCCGACCCGAGGTGCCGAGCGCGTCGCTGGCAACTTGCGCCAGCTTGATGTTGGCGCCCTCGATCAACTTCTGCACTCGGTTGGCGACCGCGGTCAGTTCCTTGACCAGTGCCTGGCGGTGGCGGGTCAACTCTCTGAGTTCGCGGATATGCGCGGGCGGGATGAAGCTTGCCCGCAGCAACCCGTGACGCAGCAGATCGGCCAGCCATTCACAATCACGAACGTCGGTCTTCCGGCCCGGTACGGCTTTAACGTCGCGCGCATTTACCAGAATAACTTTCACGGCGGCCTCAAGAATGTTGAAGACCGGCTTCCAGTAAACGCCTGTG
>JBEVKV010000079.1:0-5300 GCA_040509515.1 Pyrinomonadaceae bacterium
TATCCCGCGCGGCGGGTCGTCCCGGCGCGGCCTGCGGCTACTGTCTGAAGGTTTCGACGTTGTACGAGTCGGCGGGAATCTTGGCGTTGAAGGCGTACTGGGCCAGTTCAATCGCCCAATCCAACTGCCTGACGCCGCCCAAATCGTTGGCGATGAAGCGTAGCTGGTAGCTATGCGGCAACATCAGTCCGCCCTCTTTTTTGTAGTCGGAAAATTCCTCGACTATTTTATAACTCGACCCCCTCTGGCTGGCGGAGTCCCTGTCCGTCTGCCCGATGCCCGCGCTGATCACCTGTTCATACTCTGTCCTTACGTGCTGGAACGTCGAGGCGTCGAAGAAGAGTTTGATCTGAAAGTCCGAGCCGTTCTTGGGCGTGTACCTGAGCGTGTGAACTTCCCGGCCGTTGGACTTCCCCTTCCCGGCGTATTCCAGTTTGGAGCCTCGGCTCTCAAGGTTGAGCAGCGGCCACGCCTGATTCAGGGTGCCGCCGATGAGCCCGTCCTTGAAGATGTCGCTGTGCGTGTAGAGAAACTCCCCGAAGACCGTGCGGACGCCCGGCCTGAGGTAGCCCGTCGAGAACTTGCGCCCGTCAAAGCCCAGCCTCTCGTGCGGGTAGTCGGCCTCCGGGAACTCCATGCCGATTAAACTCTTGGTCGCTTCCGAGGCCAGGACGACGCGCCCCGTGGTCTGGCCGACCCCTTTCGCGCGATAACTGAACTTGGTCGTCCCCACGATGACGCGGTTGTTCACGGCACCGCGCGCCACCGCCCCCCCGATGGATTCGAGATGTTTGGAGACCACGGCTTCGGCCGTCATCTTCTCGTCGGCCGAGGCGACCGAGGCCGAAAGGGGCGTGAGCAGGACGAGGGCCGTCGCGCAGACGGTCAGCAGCAAAACAAGGTTTCGGGAACGGCTGTTTTTCATTGTGCTCCTCCGCTGAGATGAGTGCGGCGCGCGGACGCTTCAGAGTCCGGCATGTGGTGTCGCGGCGCGAGAGTGTAACGCATGTCTGATGAGCTTCTCAATAAGGTTTGCGAGGTGACGGACGAGGACTTAGCTTTTAATCAAACGGATTGGATTTAATCCATCTCATCTACATACGGCCGCGCCTTCCCCGCCGTCCGCCGCTGCGCGTCCGGCCGTGGCAAACGTCCGTGACGGCGTCTCCTAAAAATACGTTTTCTCCAAAAAAATCCGCTAAATCTCCAAAATAATGGAGAAGCCCGGGCGAGGGGCGCGATTCGCGTCGAAAATTGTGGGTTTTCTTCTCTTATTTTGAAGGAATAATTGTTGCTTAACTGTAGTGGCACCACTTGGCGGAAGTCCGTGTCATCATCCCAGAGCACGCCACCAACGCCTAGCGCACACCCCAGACCACTTAAAAGTGTTTGGATTTAGCAAGCTACATCTTTGTCAGTAAGGAGCCCCGAATGAAAAGAGTTGCAGTATTCCTACTGCTGTCGGCGTTGTTGGCAATGCCGGCGCTCGCGCAGTCCAGCGCAGGGCGCATCGTCGGCACCGTCAACGGTCCCGACGGCGTCATCGCCGGCGCAACCATCACGGTCATCGACGAGAGCACGAAGAGAGAGAGGGTTGCCACTTCGAGCGGCGAAGGCACTTTCTCCGTGCCCCAGCTCGAAGCCGGCCTCTACACCGTGACCATCACGGCGGCCGGCTTTAAGACCCTGACCACCACCGGCGTGAAGGTCGACGCCGGCACCGACTACCCGCTGACCCCCAACCTTGAGGTCGGCGGCGTCGCCGAGACCGTCACGGTCACGGCCGGTGCGGAGGTCATCAACCAGTCCAACGGTGAGCTGAACAGCACGGTCAGCCCTCAGCAGATTCAGTCGCTCCCGCTCGACGGGCGCAGCCCGCTGGCGCTGATTCCGCTCCAGCCCGGCACCGCCAGGGCCACCGGCGGCAGCGTCACCTACATCAACGGCCAGCGCACGTCCTTCACCAACATCACGCGCGACGGCATCAACGTCAACGACAACTTCATCCGCGCCAACGCGACCGACTTCTCGCCCGAGCGCGCGTCGAGCGACGACACCGGCGAGTTCAACGTCATCACGCAGAACGCCGGGGCCGACTCCGGGACCGGCGCCGCCCAGGTGCAGCTCGTGACCCCGCGCGGCCAGTCTGAGTTCCACGGCGCGGCGTTCATCTACAACCGCAACTCGTACTTCGCGGCCAACACCTACACGAACAACTCGGCCGGCCGCAACGTCGCCGGCCAGGAGCGCATCCCGCGCTCCTACCTCAACCGCAACCAGTTCGGCGGCCGCGTCAGCGGCCCGATGCCGCTCCCGAACTTCGGCGAGGGCGGCGACGCGCTCGTCAGGGACAAGGCCTTCTTCTTCTTCTCCTACGAGAAGCAGCTCCTGCGCCAGTCCATCACCAACACCGGGACGGTGCTGACCTCCGCCGCGCGCGCCGGCAACTTCGTGTTCACTGACGTCTCGGGCGCGACGCGCACGGTCAACCTGTTCGGCACGACCCCGAGCGGCGCGAACCTGAACCCGCCGACCGGCATCAACCCGATCATCCAGGCGCGCCTCCTGAACGACCTGCCGCTGCCGAACACACCGGGCGGCGACGGCGTGACGGGGCTCCACAGCTTCAACGCGGGCTTCAACCAGGACTATAACTTCTACACACTCCGCAACGACTACGACGTCAACGATCGCAACACGATCAGCGGCGTGTTCACCTACAAGAAGGAGCTCGTGCAGCGCCCCGACGTGGAGCTGAACTTCTTCACGACGACGCCGCCCACCAGCCAAGTGGGCCTCAACAAGTTCCTCGCGCTCGCGTGGAACTCGACCATCACCAACAGCTTCACCAACGAGGTGCGCGGCGGCTTCAGCTTCCCGGCGGCCATCTTCGACCGCTTCGCCCCCCTCCCGGCCTTCTTCCTCGACTCGGCGATCATCAACGAGTCGGAGCCGCGCTTCCTCGACCAGGGGCGCGTCCAGCACAACTACAACCTTCAGGACAACGCCACCTACACGACGGGCAACCACTCGCTGCGCTTCGGCGGCTCGGCCCAGTTCTTCCGCATCAAACCGTTCAACGACGCCGGCAACGTCCCGACGTTCACGCTCAACACCAGCAACATCTCGCCGCAGTTCACCGCGCCGCTGCTGGCCGCCGCGGCGGGCACCACCGCGGCCAACGTCAGCGCGGCCAACGTGACGCGCGCCAACCAGCTCTACGCGCTGCTCGGCGGCATCATCAGCGCCGGCACGCAGACCTTCAACCCGACCGCCCCTGACTCCCCGCTCTCGGCCACGTCGCTCAGGCAGTTCTACGCCTACGACATCTACGCCGGGTACGTCCAGGACCAGTGGCGCGTGAGCCCCTCGTTCACCCTGAACCTCGGGGTGCGCTACGAGCTCTACACGCCGCTCAAGCTCCAGAACGGCATCGCGCTCGAGCCCATCATCCCCGAGGGCGCCGACATCCGTCAGACGCTGCTCGACCCGAACGGCGGCTACCAGGTCATCGGCGGCAACGCGGGCTGCGAGTTCTGCTTCTTCAAGGCGGACAAGAACAACTTCATGCCCATCGTCAGCTTCGCCTGGGCCCCGCAGTTCAACAGCGGGCTGGGCCGGTTCCTGACGGGCGGCGAGGGCCGGACCGTCATTCGCGGCGGCTACCGCACCAGCTACGTGCCCGACCAGTTCCTGACCGCGGCGCGCAACGCCAACGCCGGCAACCAGGGCCTCGGCTCGACCGCCAACGCGGCCGTCGTCAACGGCAATTCGGTGCTCAACCTGCGCCCCGAGACGGTCGTGGCCATCGCGCCCCCGGCGTCCATCGTGTTCCCGCGCACCTTCGCGCAGAACAACACTGCCGCCTTCAACAACTTCGGCACGGCCTTCGCCGTCGACCCGAACGTCGAGACGGGCAAGCAGCACGAGATCAGCTTCGGCGTCCAGCGCGAGTTCGGCAAGAACGCGCTTGAGCTCCGCTACGTCGGCTCCATGAGCAAGAACCTGCTGCGCGGCGTCGACTTCAACCAGGTCCAGATTTTTGAAAACGGCTTCTTCGCCGACTTCCAGCGCGCGCAGGCCAACGCGGCGCTGACCGGCAACCCGTTCTGCACTTCGGCGGGCTGCCAGACGCTGACCATCTTCGGCCAGTCGACGACGGCGCCGCTGCGCGTCAACAACGCGGCCGGCAGCATCGCCGGCAGCCTCGCGCTCGCCACCTTCACCAACCAGCTCTCGGCGGGCACGCCGGGCGAACTGGCGGCGAATTTCCTCGCCAGCAACATTGACTTCAACGCGAACCGCCCCGCCGGGTCGCAGCAGTTCCCGCTGCTCCCGAACCCGAACACGGGTGCGGCCGACCTGCTCTACAACGGCGCCCGCAACTACTACAACGCGTTCCAGGCCGAATTCCGCCGGCGCTTCAACGGCGGCTTCTCGTTCCAGGCGAACTACACGTTCTCCAAGGATTTGACGGACGCCGTCGGCACCGCGCAGGCGCTCTTCGACCCGTTCCTGGACATGAACAACCCCGATCTGGAGTACTCGCGCGCCGACTTCGACCAGACGCACGCGTTCAACTTCAACACGATTTTGGAGTTGCCGTTCGGCCGCGGCAAGCGCTTCCTGAGCGAGGGCGGCGTGACCGACAAGGTCTTCGGCGGGTTCCGCCTGACGACCATCCTGCGTTACGGCAGCGGTCGCCCGATCACCATCGTCGACCCGCGCGGCACGCTTAACCGCGCCGCGCGCTCGCCCCGCAACACCGCCAACTCGTCGCTGTCGAAGGATCAGATCAAGGATCTCTTCGGCAACTTCGAGCGCGACGGCGTGCGCTACTACATCAACCCCGACGTGCTGTCCATCACGCAGACGGTTAACCCCGTGACGGGCGCCGTCACCACCACCAGCCGGGCCACCAGCGGACCGGGTCAGCAGCCCTTCGCCGGCCAGGTCTTCTTCAACGTCCCGGCCGGACAGGCCGGCCAACTAGAGCGCGCCATCGTCAACGGGCCGAGCAACTTCAACATGGACCTCGGCCTCTCCAAGAGGATCAGCCTCGGCGAGGGCAGCCGCTACATTGAGCTGCGCGCCGAGGCGTTCAACGTGACGAACCGCAACAACTTCCTGCTGCCGTTGCAGATCGACATCAACAGCACGACCTTCGGGCAGTTGACGCCGTCGCTCTCGACGCAGGGCCAGGGGCTCGAGAGCCCCCGTCGCATGCAGTTCGCCCTGCGCTTCGAGTTTTAACTCGTCCCCGACGGCGCGGCACGCCCGCGCTAAGGTTGAAGGGGGTT
>JBEVKV010000080.1:0-9111 GCA_040509515.1 Pyrinomonadaceae bacterium
CGCGAGCCGGCGCGCTCGTCCGCGTGGCCGAAGACCCGCGGCTGGCCGAGCGCGAGCGCCACCGCTCGCTGCTGCTGCTCCACTACTTCGGCTTCCTGCGCAGAAACCCGGACGACCCGCCCGACCGCAACCTCGATGGCTTCAACTTCTGGCTCGCGAAGCTCGAACAGACGCGCGACGCTGACCTCATCGCGCTCGCCTTCCGCGACTCGTTCGAGTACGAGAAGATTAAGGGAAGTGATAAGTGATGAGTGATAGGTGATAAGAAAGAGAAAGTCGCCGCTTCTTCCTGTCACGGTTGACGGTTCACGGCCTTTCTTCAGCCTGCGGCGTTGATGATTTTCTCGACGACGTTCTCCCAGGAGAGGTTGAGTGAGACGAGCTTGTCGCGGCCGCGCTCGCCCATGCGTCGCGCGCGCGCGCGGTCTTCGTAGAGTTCGTCGAGGCACTGGGCGAGCGCGCGCGGGTCGGGGTCGGTGACGAGGCCGTCGGAGCCGTGCTCGACGAACTCGGCCGCGCCGCCGCCGTCGCGCGGCACGACGACCGGCTTCGCGGAGAGCATCCCTTCGAGCGTCACGTACCCGTAGTCTTCGTCGAACGGCAGGTAACAGACGGCGAGCGCGCCGGCGTAGAGCGCCACGATCTCTTCCTCGCTCACGAACCCGCGAATCTCGACGCGGTCGCCGACGCCGTGCTGTCTGACCAGCAACTCGTAGTGAGCGCGGTCGTGCGACGAGCCCGCGAGCACGGCGCGGACGGGCGTGCGCGTGAAGTACATCGCCTCGATGAGCAACTCCTGACGCTTCTGCGGCTCCATCCGGCTCGGGTAGAAGACGTAGTCGCCCTGCGCGCCCGCGCGCAAGGAGGCGGCGCGCGGCGGCGGGTGGTAGAGCGGCTCGCTCTCGATGCGGTTGTAGCGCGCGAGGCGGTCGGCCACCGCGCGCGAGTTGGCGAAGACCTTGCGCGCCTCCGGGATGAAGCGCTCGTCGCAGTGGCGTATGAGGTCGCGGACGCGCGCGCCGTCGGGGTAGGTCGAGAGGTCGTCGAAGGGCGTGCCCCAGAGGTTGTAGGCCGAGCGGTGCTGGTGAATCACCCACAGGACTTTGCGCGGGTGCGCGACCGTGTAGGCCGGGAACTTCATCCCGACGACGAGGTCGACGGGCTTGCCGTTCGACTCGGTCACGTCGAGCAGACGCCACGCCAGCGCGCCGCGCATGATCTCGGAGGGCGGGTACCACTTGAACGGCAGCGCCGCCACCTCCGCGTTGTAGCCGGCGGCGACGAAGGCGCGGCGCAGGCCCTCGACGTGCGACTCCGCGCCGCCGGTCGTGAACGGAACCTGCGTGGTGCAGATGAGTATGTTTCGGAGCGGCATCCGTGTCTGAAACCTTCGGCGTTAATGTATCATGCGTGCGGAGGCTCGGGTGAACATGACGGACAGTCGGGACACGCTTCAGCGCACGGACACGGGGGCGCGGCAGCAAACGCTCATCACGCACGCGGTGCTCACGGGGCTGACGCCGCTCATCCCCGTCCCGCTCGTCGACGACCTCGTCAAGAGCTACTTCCGCAAGCGTCTGGTGCGGAGCATCGCGGCGTCGGCCGGGCGGAGTTTGAGCGAAGAGGAGTTGGACGGGCTGACGGCCGAGCGCGGGGGCGGGTGTCTGAGCGGGTGCGCGATGTCCGTGCTCGTCTACCCCCTGAAGGCGGTCTTCCGCAAGGTCTTCTACTTCCTCGAATGGAAGCGCGCGGCCGACACGACGAGCCGCACGTATCACTTCGGCTACCTCGTCGGCCACGCGCTGCGCCCCCGCGCGGACGGCGCGAGCCCGCTCGACCTGCGCGGCGCGCGCGCCGTCGGCGA
This sequence comes from Pyrinomonadaceae bacterium, assembly GCA_040509515.1. GTDB lineage: Bacteria > Acidobacteriota > Blastocatellia > Pyrinomonadales > Pyrinomonadaceae > QHXN01. The sequence continues at coordinate 1,865 of JBEVKV010000080.1, forward strand.
GGCGATAGAGGCCGTCTGCCGCGAGGCCCCCATCAAGCCGCTTGAGACGGCCGTCGGCGGCACCTTCCGCAAGTCGAAGGACGTTCTGAGCGGGGCCGCCGCGCTCCTCACGCGCACCCTGCGGCGCGCGCCCGCGCGCCCGGCCGAAGTCGCCGCCGCCGTCGAACGCATCGACCCCGAAGAGGCGCGCGAGCTTCAGCCGGTCGTCGCGCGCCTCCAACGCTCCATCGCCTCCGTCCCCGAAGAACACTTCCGCGCCCTACGCCAAAGCCTCGACGCGCGCCTCGGCCTCCCGCCCGACAAGGCTTAAGCCTCGGCTCAGGGCAGCGCTTCGATGTTGCAGACGGCGATGGAGATTTCGCGGTCGTCGCGGTTGTGCGGGTCGTCGGGGCGCGGCTGCCAGGTGCGGTCGGCGTGAATCTCCAGCACGCAGCGGCCGTCCATCACGTCCCACCCAGACCACACGTCGTCGGGCACTTGAAGCTCTAACTCCAGCCAGCCGTGCCGGAACAGCGAAAAGTCGGACAGGCACTCGCCGTTTAAAAACACCTTGAGCCCGAGCGGGCGCTGGCGCACGTCTGGGATGTGGGTCGTGAGGTCGAGCCGCAGCTTCGAGAAGGCGGAGACCTGAAAGACCAACGCGCCCCGCCGCTTCATCCAGCGCGCGACCGGCGGCAGCACGTTGGGCTCGTACCACCCGTCGTCGAAAGAGGCTTCGCGGTCGAGGCTGAGCGTGCGCGGCGCTTCGCCGGGGGCGTTCGTGTCGGGGGCGCGCGGCGAGACGGCGTGGTCGTTGAAGAGAGCGGAGCGGTCGCGGTGCTCGTTGTAGAAGGGGCCGAGCGGGGAGTCGGAAGCCTTGACGAGCACGTAGAGGCCGCTCTTTGGGAGGCGCACATGCAGGTCGGAGATTTTGCCGAAGACGTAGCCCATCGCCATGTCGAAGGCGCGCCGCTCCGAGTGCGAGAGGCCGCGCAGGTACTCGACGAAGTCGGGCTCGAAGGGCAGCCCGTACTCGTCGCGCTGCTTGACGAACTCCTCGGACGAAAGGCAGAGCGCGTAGCGCGGCTCCCACGCGACTTCGCGGAAGAAGCGCCGGAAGCGCGCGGCGTGCTCCTGCTCCTCTTCGAGCCCGACGTGGCCGTCGACGGCGACGAAGCGGCGCAGCTCCTCCTCCGACATCTCGTCGTAAGACTTCTGCGCGCGGCGGTCGGTGCACTCGATGCCGTGCAGCGTGACGCCGCCGGGGCGCAGCACGCGCGCGATTTCCGAGAGCACCGCGTCCTTGTCTTTGAACTCGACGTGGCCGAGCACGTCGAGGCTGGCGACGTAGTCGAACGAGTCGTCGGCGAAGGGGAGGCGTGTGAGTTCGGCCGCGCAGGTCAGGTCGTAGCCGTTGCGGCGCGCGGCGAGCGCGCACTCCTCGGAGAGGTCGCAGCCCGTGAGCGTGACGCCCTTGCGCTTGAGGAGCGCGAGCACGCCCGCGCCGCAGCCGAGGTCGAGCAGCGCGGAGCCGGCGCGCACGTTGTCGTAGACCCACATCGTCCGCGCGAAGCGCATGTCGAAGCGGTCGAGCGCGCGGAAGTAGCGCGCGTCGAGCACCTCGTCCGACACGAACTTCGTGCGGTAGAACTCCGAGAGGTCTTCTACGCCTGCGCGGCGGTAAAGATCATCTGTCATGTTCGAGAGCTTCGAGGCGCGCTTCGAGCTGGCGGCGGGCGCGGTCGTGGAGGACTGCGGCTTCGCCGGCTTCGAGCGAAAGCTGTTTGAAGCAGACGCGCTGCTCTTCGAGCAGGCCGTCGAGGCGTTCGCGCAACTCGGCGTGAAGTTCGGCGGCGCGGGCGTTCGTCTCCGCGTGCAGCGACTCCGTCCGCGCGCCGATCTCTCCGCGCAGGGACTCGGCACGGGCACCAATCTCTCCGCGTAGAGACTCGGCACGGGCACCAATCTCTCCGCGCAGGGACTCTGTCCGGGCGTCCAGCTCTCCGCGCAACTCCTGACTCAACTCCTGACTCAACTCCTGGCGCAACTCCTGACTCAACTCTTCGTGCAGCGCGGCCGCCGTGGCGCGCTCCGCCTCGGCCAGTCGCGCCAGCCGCTCAAGGCCGGCCGCGAAAGCCTGCCGCAGTTGCGCGCCCTGCGACTCGAAGCGCGCCTCCGCCTGCGCGAGCCGCGCCTGTAGACCCTCTGCGCGCGACTCAAACCCCGCGACGCGCGCGCGGTCGGCTTCGGCTTCGGCGCGCAGCGTGGCGAGGATTTCAGACTGTAGACGCGCGAGCGCCTGCTCGTGCGCGCCGAGCGCGGCGCGCACGTCGCCGAGCGCGTGGTGGACGGCCGAGTTGAAGTTGACCTGCTCCCATGTGAACCAGTGCGTGGCGCGCGCGATAAGACGCTTGAGCCAGAGTTCGAGCCGCGCCGCCGCGCCGCGCCGGTAGCTGAGCATCGGGGGCAGGCGCGACCACGCGCGCCCGGTCGTGGCGAGGTTCGCGTCCACCCGCGCCAGCGGCTCGGACGCGAACGCGGCGGCTTCGCCGCTTGGCTCCGCCGCCGCCGCGGGACGCGTCAAAGTCGCCGGCGCGGCCGCCTCCGGCACGCGCGTGCGCGACTCCGACAGCACGCGCTCGCGTATCTCGCGCAGTGTGTTCTCGACTTCAAGGTCGGCCATAGGTGCATTCCTCACGGGCTCGCCTCGGCTTCGACGCGCAGACCGGATTCCGCGCCGCGCGCGCCCAGCCTCCGCGCCGTCGCGCTGGCGTTGAGGTTGGCGATGCCTTCGACGAGGACGGGGCTCGTGACGCGGAAGAAGAGCACGCCGTCGAGCCAGTCGTAGCTGACGCCGTCGCGGCTGTGGACGGCGAGCGAGATCGAGAACTGGTCGAGCCCGAGCCAGCAGTCGAAGGCGAAGACGGCCTCGACCAGCTCGCCGCGCCGAAGCACCCCGAGGTCTATCTGCTGCTCCTTCGTGTTGGTGCCGTAGGCGTGCACGCCCCGGCTGTCGTTGACGAGAAAGCCGAAGACCGCGTCGTCCACCTCCCTGTGAAAGCGCGCGCGCACGCGCACCTGGAGCGGCAACCCGGTCTCGACGACGCCGACGGGACGCCGCGACGCGTCGAGCAGCTCGGCGCTCACGATCTCGGCCGTCCCGTCGCCGTGACGGTACGTGTAGCGCAGCGGCGCGAAGCTCTCCTCGTCACGCGCGCCGTCCTCGCCCTGCGAGTCGTCCGAGGCGGACTCCGCCTCCTCGTACGCCTGCTCGCGCTCCATGACTGTCTTCTGATAGTGGTTGAGGACTTCGACGGGCGGGCCGTCGGAGAGCACGCGGCCGGCGCTCATCAGGATGGCGCGCGTGCAGAGCGCGCGCACCGCCGCCGCGTCGTGCGAGACGAAGAGGACGGTCGCGCCTCTCTCCTGAATCTCCTTGATGCGCCGCAGGCAGCGGTGCTGGAAGACCGCGTCGCCGACGGCGAGCGCCTCGTCGATGACGAGGATGTCGGGCTCGACGTTGGAGGCGACGGCGAAGGCGAGGCGGACGAACATCCCCGACGAGTAGGTCTTCACCGGCTGGTGGATGAACTGCCCTATCTCGGCGAAGCGCTCGATCTCGGGGAAGAGTCGGTCGGTCTCGCGCCTTGAGAGCCCCATCAGCGCCGCGTTCATGTAGACGTTCTCGACGCCCGTCCCCTCGGGGTCGAAGCCCGCGCCCAGTTCGAGCAGCGCCGCGACGCGCCCCTCGCGCCAGACGCTCCCGGCCGTGGGTTCGAGCGTCCCGGCGATGATTTGCAGCAGCGTGGACTTGCCGCACCCGTTCGGCCCGATGATGCCGGTCGTCGTCCCGGTCTCGACCTCGAAGCTCACGCCCTTCAAGGCCCAGAACTCGCGGTGCCGCTTCAGACGGCCCCGGGTCAGCGTCTCCTTCAGACGGTCGCCCGGCCGCGCGTAGATGCGGTACTGCTTCGACACGTTTTCCACGCGCAGCGCCAATGCCATGCGCGGCAATTTAACAGAGGAGGGAAGCGTGAGGCCAGAAGGCCGCCAACTCAGTCGTCGGCCGTGGGCGAGACGCCGACGCGGCACTGCACGTTCGAGCCCGCGAAGACGTTAACCGTCGGCTCGTGGAAGAAGTAGGTGAGCGACTTCGACTCGCCCTTGTTGAACCGCAGGTTCTGGCTCCGGCTCCACTCGCCTTCGGAGGTGCTCAACTCGGGCCTGATCTTGATGTAGCCGGCCTCGCCGACGTTCGTGACCGTCACCTTCACGTCGATGCCCGCGTCCGGCTCGTTGTTTATCACCCCCATGCTGGGTTCGCATTTGACGTCGGAGGATACCCCCTTCGCGTTGCTGAACAACGGCCTACACTCGCTGAGCATTGTCGTCAGGACGAGCGCGACCGCGAAGGGCGGGAGCAGGGCGAACACGGGGCGAGAGGGCTTAGACGGCATGGTTTTCATCGTTCCTCCTGGTGAGATGACGGACGCCTACGAGGTTGCCGCGAGGGGCGCGCATTGTATCACTAAACGCGTCTCGCACAAGTCCCGCTTCCGGCGGCCGTCTACGCGTCGCCGACCCGCCCGCCGCAGACGAACTGGGCGCGCCGTCCGTCAACGGCGCGCCCAGTTGTTTTTTCACGCGCGGCTAGTTGCGCTCGCGCTCCCAGACGTCGCCGCCCTCGTAGACGACGCGCAGTATCTCGACGCGCTCGGCGTACTGGCCGCTCTTCTCCTTGTCCGACTTCGTTACGTGGACGACGCCCACCGGGTGCTGACCCGAACGGCCCAGGAGCGTCTGCTCCTTGCCGACGCCGATGCCGGCCTTCGTCTCGAACGCGTGGCGGCCGACCTCGCTCCGGGTCGCGGGGTCAACGAGCACGTACTCCCAGACGAGCGAGCGAATCTTCTTCGTCCCCTTGTTAACGACTTTGACCTCGTAGAGGTATGAGACCCGCGGGTCGCTCGGGGGAGGTTCGGTCACTACGCGCGCCGGCTCGCCGGGGGTCTGCGTCGGCTTGGGCTCGCCGGTGGCCTGCGTCGGCAGCGGGACGAGGATGCGCCCCGTCCGAGAGCGCTCGTTGTTCTCGCGCGTGATCTCCTTCCGCTCGCGCAACTGCCGCACCGTGTTGTCGCTGGCGCTGAGCGGGTCTTCCATCAGCGCCGGGTTGAACACCTCCTTGCGCCAGGTCGCCCTGACGACGGAGACGCCGTGAGCCTCCGGCGATGGCGGCGGCCCCGCCGGGGTCTGCGCGGCGGCCGGCGCGCACGCCAGCAGCGACAGGAGAATCAGTCCGAGAATTTTCATTGGCCCCTCCGTTCATCGACGGCCGCCGGCCGGGCGGCGCTCGTGCTTGCGAGCAGGATGATACTCCCTCCCCCCGGCCCCGCTCAATACTTTCGCGCGCCGGGGCGGGCGGCGGGTTGCCGGGGCGGGCCGGAAACCGCGCCACATTCGACGTGTAAGGTACGCTTAGACACGTATGCGTTGCGCCGCGCGAAAGCGGTGTGATACGCTCAGGTCTCCCCTGAAAATCGAACCTAAAGGCGGGGCTGTATCCTTTAAGATGAAGACTTGCCCGACATGCGGTAGGGAGTACGCCGACACCACGACGCTGTGCCCGGCCGACGGGGCAGTCCTCAAGCGCAGGGACGGCGAAGACCGCCTCATCGGACAGGTGCTCGCCGGCAAGTACCGCATCGACGACAAAATCGACGAGGGCGGGATGGGCTGCGTCTACCGCGCCACGCACGTCCTGATGGAGAAGGTCGTCGCCGTCAAGGTGCTCCACCCCGCGCTCGCCGCCGACGACAAGATCGTCCAGCGCTTCACGCGCGAGGCCAAAGCCGCCTCGCGCATCTCGCACCCGCACGCCATCAACGTCACGGACTTCGGCGAGTCGGAAAACGGCATCGTCTACCTCGTCATGGAGTACCTGCGCGGCCGCACGCTCAAGGACGTGGTGCGCGCGGGCGGGCCGATGACGCTGGCGCGCGCGACCGAGATCGTCCGGCAGGTCGCCGGCGCGCTCGAAGCCGCGCACAACGAGGGCGTCGTCCACCGCGACCTCAAGAGCGACAACATCATGCTCGCGGAGGCCACGGGCGGCGACTGGGCCAAGGTGCTCGACTTCGGCATCGCCAAGATTCAGCAGACCGAGCGCTCCATTCACGAGACCGACCCGGGGCTGACCGCGCCCAACCTCATCATCGGCACGCCGCAGTACATGTCGCCCGAGCAATGCTCGCAGGCTTCCGCCATCGACGCGCGCTCCGACGTTTACAGCTTCGGCGTCATCCTCTACGAACTGCTGGCCGGCCACGTCCCCTTCACGGGCGACTCGCCGACCGCAATCATGATGAAGCACATACAGGAGCCGCCGCCTTCGATACTCGAAGAGCGCGGCGACCTGCCGGCCGAGGTGGGGCGCGTCATCGCGCGCGCGCTCGCCAAGAAGCCGGAAGACCGCTTCCAGAGCGCGGGCGAGCTGTCGGCCGCGCTGACCGCCGCCGCCGAGGGCGCTTCGCTTACGGACGGGGCGGCGGCGGCCGCCGCCGTCCTCGACACCGACCGCATCGGCTCGCCGACTTCGCCGAACGAGCCCGCGCGCACGACCGTCGTCGCGGGCGACGAAGACGACGAGGCGACCGTCGTCGGCCGCCGCCACACGAGCGCCGTCGCGGTGCCGGCGACGACGGGTGAGGAGCGGCCACTGCCGCCGCCGGTCGCGCCGCTCCCCGAGCCGGCCTTCAACCCGTGGCGCATCGCGGTGCCGGCCATCGCCATCGTCGCCATCGTCTTCGCGGTCTTCTTCGCCTTCCGGCGGAGCGGTGCCTCTTCGGAGCAGCCCGATCAGCCGCCGCTTCAGGTCGACCCGAACGGGCAGGCCGTCCAGCCCATCACGCCGCCGACCGGGCAGGCCGAGAGCAACCTCGCGCCCGCGGGCGGCGCGCCGACGCCTTCGACGACCTCGGGCGAGTCGGGCGGCGGGCTAACCACGGGCGGCACGCCCGGCGCGAACGCAAACGTCTCGGCCAGCCCGACGCCCGAGGGCGGCAAGGCGAACGCCAGCCCCTCGCCGACGCCCGCCGACGAAGAGGAGGACGAGGAACCCGCGCCGACGCCCGCGCCGACGCCTGCGCCGACGCCCAGACGCAACAAGCGGCTCCCGGACATCAACGCCAACGTCGAGCCGCCGCCACCGCCCAAACAGGACAAGCCCAAAGAGGACGGCAAGCCGCCCGACGCGCCGCCCGCCATCAACG
>JBEVKV010000081.1:0-10362 GCA_040509515.1 Pyrinomonadaceae bacterium
CCGCTTGTAGGGCCGCGCCTTCGGCCGGCGTCTAACGAGCCTTGTTGGTGATGTTGCCGCCGCCGAGCGTGACGAGCGAGTCGCGCGCGCCCGCCCGGTGCCAGACCTGTCCGGCGGCGTCGCGGACGACGAACGCGAAGGCGTCCGCCTGCTTCGGGCTCAGCAGGTCGCCGTCCGAGGTGAACGCCTCGAACGAGTAGTTGCCGAAGGACGCGACCGCCTGCCCCGTGGCCGGATCGATCTTCTGCACGTTGCAGCGCCCCTTCAACTCCGAGCGCGTGTAGACCGCGGGGCTGGTGCCCGGCTCGGCCGCGAATTGCAGTTGGCCGTCGTTCCAGGTGGTGGACTTGACGACGTAGTTGAAGCCGTCCGTGCCGCGGAAGACGAGCGTGAAGTTGCCCTTGACCTGTCCGTCCTTCTTGCCCGGGCTCACGTTGAAGCCGAAGTTGGCCTTGCCGTTCGCGCTCAAGGCGTCGGCCACCCAGCCGCCGCCGCCGCTGCGCAGCTCATCGCTCGGCACGGCGACGTTGAGCACGCCGAGGCCGGCGGGCTCAGCCGCCCAGAACTTGTTCGCCGCGTCCACGCGCACGACCACGCTGTAGGTGTCGGCCGGCACGCCTTCGAGCGTCGCGGCCGCGTCGCCGTTCGCGCCCACGGCCACGCCGACGACGACGAGGTCGGGCGTCGCCGAACTGTTGTTCGACTTGTAAAGCTCGAACGTCACGGCGGCCTTCGTGATGTCGCCGACGTAGGCGGCGCCGTCCGACTCCGGCGTCAGCCGCGCGCTCAGCCGCACGGTCGCGGTGTTGACGTTGGGGCCGGCCGTCATGAGCGCGGCGTCGCCCGTGTACGCGGCCGCCGCGTTCTCGCGCGAGACGTTGAGCGCGGCCGGCGCGCTCGCGGCGTCGAGGTACGACGCGTTGGCGCTCGTGAACTGCGCCGTCACGTTATACGCGCCGGCGGGCAGGTCTGCGTTAAGCGTGAGCGTCGCCACGCCGCCGCTCAAAGCAGACTGGCCGACGGGGCTACCATTCACGAAGAACTGCACGGAGCCCGCGAGCGGCTGACCCGGGAAGGCCGCCGCGCCGACGTTGGCTTGCAGCGTGACGGCGTCGCTGTACTGCGCGGAGGCGGGCGCGACGACGACCGTGGGCCGCGACTTCACCGTCACGGTGAACGAGCAGGCGCTCGTGTTGCCGGCGGCGTCTTTGACCGTCACGTTGACGGTCGTCACGCCGACCGGGAAGGCCGAGCCGGAGGTGGGGCTGCTCGTCACGCTCACGTCGGAGACGGTGTCGCCGGCCGCGACGTTGAAGTTGACGGCGGCCGTCGGAGCGCCCGGCGCGGCCGCGACGACGATGTCGGCCGGGCAAGTTAAGCTCGGCGCGGTGGTGTCGCGGACGTTGACGTTAAAGGTCGCCGTCGCGGTGTTGCCCGCGCCGTCGGTCGCCGTCGCGCTGACCTCGGTCGTCCCGAGGGCGAAGGTGCTGCCCGACGGGATGCTGAAGCTGACCGCGAGCGCGCCTTCGAGGTTGTCTTCGGCCGTCGCGGCGTAGCTGGCGACCGCGCCCGCCGGGCCGGTGGCTTCGAGCGTGATGTCTGACGGCGCGTGCAGCACGGGCGCGACGTTGTCGAGCACCGTGAACTTGAGCGCGCCGGCTTCGAGCGTGAACCTGCCCTTCAGCTCGGCGGGCAGACCCGAGCAGGTGAAATCCGCCACGCCGAAGTTGGTCGAGCCGAAGGTGACGAGCGTGTAGGTCGTGCCCGGCGCGAGGTTCGCCGCCGGATTGAAGACGAACTCGAAGGAGCCCGCGCCGCCCTTCGTGAACGCGCCCGAGAGGGCGAGCCGGTCGGAGGCGGCGGCGAGGTCGAAGTCCATCTCCGCGCCGCCGTTCCAAGTGAGTGAGCCCGCGCCGAGCGTCGCGACCTGCGACGCGCCTTCGGGCGCGATGACGCCGCCTGTGTTGAGCGTGACGGCGCGGTTCACAACGCCCGAGCCGGAGAGCGTGCCGCCGTCGCCCACGTTGAACGCGCCGCCCGCCGCGACGCTGCCGTTGACGCGGAGCGTGCCCTGCTGGACGTTCGTCGCGCCGGTGTAGGTGTTCGCGCCCGAGAGGACGAGCGCGCCCGTCCCCGTCTTGGTGAAGCCGCCCGTGCCCGAGAGCGCGCCCGCGAGCGTGATGGTCTGCGGCAGGTTCGCGGCGTCGGCCGACTTGATGACGAGGGTGCCGCCCGAGAGCGTCAGCGGCAGCGCGGTCGTCCAGTCGGCCGACGCGCCGAGCGTGCCGCCCGAAAGATTGATGCTGGTGGCAAAGCCGCTCGTGCCCTTCTTGACGATGCCGCCGCCGCCGAGGTAGAGCGCGCCGCCGCTCAGGTTGATGGTGGCCGAGCCAGCGTTGACCGTGTTGTCGAAGCCGAGCGTGAACTTCTCGACGACGCTCGTGCCGCCCGAGAAGGTGGCGAGCGAGACGTTGTTGGCGTTCGTGCCGTTGGTCTTCGACATGACGATGCCGTTCGCCTCGTCTTCGATGGTGAAGGTGCCGCCCGTCACGCGCATCGCGCCGCCGCGCCCGGCCGTCACCTGATTGGCGATTGTCACCGCGCCGTTGACGGTGAGCGAGCCGCCCTCGATTGACATCACGCCGTTGGAGTTGTTGGTGCCGAGGCCGATGGTGCCCACGGTCGCCGCGCCGCCCGAGACGACGAAGCCGGTCGTGTATGAAATGGTCGTGCCCGTGCTTCTCTGAACGTTGACGCTCGGCGTCGTCACGGTGCCGCCGCCGAAACGGATGAGGCTGCCGTCGAAGTTGCTGCTGCGGACGCCGCCGCCGAAGTTGGCCGTGCCCGCGTCCACGACGAGGTTGCCGACGACCGAGCTGGTGCCGACGTTGACCAGCCCCGAGGTCGTCACGTTCGCGCCCGCGCCGAAGCGGAGCGTGCCGGCGTTGACGTTCGTCGTGCCGCCGTAGCTGTTCGCGCCGGTCAGGACGAGCGTGCCGGTGCCCGCCTTGTTCAGACCCGCCGCGCTGTTGACGGGCACACCGACGGTGGCGGTCGCATTCGTCCCCAGAGCGTTGACCGTGATGGTCGGCGTGCCGCCCGAGACCGTCAGTGTGAGCGCGTTCGAGGGGTCGCCGTTGGAATCAAGTACCCAACTCCCGGCCGAAGAGGTGTTGGTGTCGCCGAAGACGAGGTTGCCGAGCGAGCGCGGCGAGTCGAGCCGGACGACGTTGGTGCCCGAGATGTTGAGCGCGCCGAAGTCCGCGGTGTTGCCCGCGCCGTTGGCGACGGCGCCGTTGAGCCAGTTCGCGCTGCCGCTCCAGAAACCGCCGCTGGCGGGCTGCGACCACACGCCGCTCACGTTGTTGCTGACCGTGTAAGCCTGCCCGCTGTTGAAGCCGCCCGCGATGTTGTTGCCCGCCACGTCGAAGATGCCCGTGCCGCCCGACTTCAAATCGAGACGCAGCGTGCCCGTCCCGCCGACCGAGCCGACTGTCACGTCGAACGTTGTGCCCGAGACGGCAGAGACGTTTGTGATCGAGCCCGTCGTCGAGCCCGTCGTCGCTAGCTCGAAGTCCGCGAGGTCGACGCCGCCGACCTGCTCGGTGAAGGTCGCGCGGAAGACGACGGTGCCGCCGTTGATGGTCGCGCCCGTGGGGTTCAGGCGATTGATGGAGACGACCGCCGGCGGCGTCTCTTCGACGGTCACGACGAAGTCGGGCGAGCTGAGACTGTCGTGGCCCGAGTTGTTGGTCGCCTTCGCGTTGAAGGTGTAGGTGCCGGCCGGGAGCGCGATGTTGGTGTAGTCGAAGCTCCAGTTGCCGCCCGCGTCGGCGACGGCCGCGCCGACGACCCCGGCGTCCGCGCGCGTGAGCGTGACGGTGTGGCCCGCGCCGGCCGTGCCGTTGATGACGAGCGTCGAGTCGCTGGTGACGCGGTCGTTCGAGAGCGCGCCCGTGTCGGAGACGATGCCCGTGATGGCCGGCGTCGTGATGCCGGTATCAACTTCGTACTCGGCGGAGGCCGGGCTCAGGTTGCCGGCGGTGTCGGCGGCCGTGGCCGTGAAGGTGTGGACGCCCTGCGGCAGTTCGCCCGCGTAAGCCAGAACCCACGCGCCGGACGAATCGGCGGTGGCCGTGCCGACGACGCCCTCGCCCGCGCGCGTGACCGTCACGGTGCTCGCCGGCTCAGCCGCGCCTTTGAAGACGAGCGCGCCGCCGCCGACGCTGTTGATGGAAGGAGCGCCGGGGGCGGTCGTGTCAATTGTGACGCTGAAGGGTTCGGACTCGGGCGTCTGGCCGCCGTTCAAGTCGGTGGCGACGGCGGTGAACGTGTGCGTGCCTTCGGCGAGCGCGTTGGCGGTGTAGTCGAAGCTCCAGTTGCCGTCGGCGTCGGCGGTCGCCGTGCCTATCTCACCTGTCCCTGCCAGCGAGATAGTGACCGTGTTTCCGGCCCCGGCCGTACCGTTGAGCGCGAGCGTCGCGTCGTTCGTCACGCCGTCAGACGCCGAAGCGCCGGTGTCGTCCGTGACGCTCGTGATGGCGGCGATCTTCGCGTTGAGCGACGTAACGATGTTGGCCTTCGGCACAGCGCCCATGCCTTCGCCGAGGAAGAAGCTGGGGTGCGGCGGCTGGTTGTAGGCGGTGTTCTGCCACGCGACCGCGACGCGGTACTGGTGGTCGTGCATCAGCGTGTAGATGCGGTTCGACGCGGGGATGGTCGTCGTGTAGATGCGCAGCGCCGTGTTGTCCGCGGTGCGCCAGATGACCTCCTCGCGCCAGTCGCCGAGGATGTCGCCGAGGAGCGCGGGCGTCGCCTTCGTCGTGTTGTTAGACGCCACCCCCGCGGGCGAGAGCAGCGTGGCGGTCGTCCGCGTCGTCCAGTTCCATTTCGAGATGGTCGTGCCGTCCTCGAACTCGCGCAGGAGGTCTGCGTCCCACCAGATGCCGAAGTTCTTCGGCGACGGGGCGGAGGTGCTGATCTGCACGCCCGTCGCGCTCCAGAGCCCGCCGCGCGAGCTGTACATCTCGTAGCCGCGATAGCGCGGGTCGATGTCGAACGCCACGCCGCGCCCCACGTCCGCGCCCTCGCCCGAGACGCCGAAGATGAGCGCGCCCGTTCGCGCGTCGCGGAACTCGGAGCCGTTCGCGCCGTAGCTCGCCGGCTCCTCGTGCACCATGTAGACTTCCTGCCCCGGCCGGTCGGGATCCATGTCCGACATGTGCAGCGCGTCGCCGTGCCCGAGGCCCGTCGAGTAGAGCCCCTTGCCGTCGTCGTCGATGGCGGCCGCGCCGTATGTGATTTCGTCTCTCCCGTCGCCGTCAACGTCGCCGATGGTCAGCGCGTGCGAGCCCTGCCCGCGATAGGCGGAGTTGGGGTTCGACGTGCCGGTGTGGCCGGTGTCGAACGTCCAGACTTTCGAGAGTTGGCCGTCGCGCCAGTTCCACGCGGCGACGTAGGCGCGCGTGTAGTAGCCGCGCGCCATGACGAGGCTCGGGCGCTTGCCGTCGAGGTACGCGATGCCGGCGAGGAAGCGGTCGACGCGGTTGCCGTAAGAGTCGCCCCACGAAGAGACGGTGCCGCGCGGCGGGTCGTAGTTAACCGTCGCCATCGCCGCGCCGGTCAGGCCGTTGAAAACAGTCAGGTACTCCGGCCCCGAGAGGATGTAACCCGAAGAGTTGCGGTGGTCGGCGCTCGCGTTGCCGATGACCGTGCCCACGCCGTCAACCGTGGCGTCGGCGGTCTTGCACGCGACCTCCGCGCGGCCGTCGCCGTCGAGGTCGTAGACCATGAACTGCGTGTAGTGCGCGCCGGCGCGGATGTTGCGCCCGAGGTCGATGCGCCACAGCCGCGTGCCGTCGAGCTTGTAGGCGTCGAGGTAGACGTTGCCGGTGTAGCCGCTCAAAGAGTTGTCCTTCGAGTTCGACGGATCCCACTTGACGATAATCTCGTACTCGCCGTCGCCGTCGAGGTCGCCGACCGACGAGTCGTTGGCGCTGTAGGTGTAGGCGACGCCGTCGGGCGTGGTGCCGCCGGCCGGAATCCGGAGCGGGACGTTGAGGTACTGTTGCGCGGGCGCGGCGGCCGCGAGCGTGAAGGCCGCGGACGGCGCGCGCTCGACGCCGGCCACCACGGGGCGCACGAAGTAGGAGTTCGATTGTGTGAGGTCTGCGCCGGCGTCTACGAAGTTGGTGCTGTCACTGATGGGCGCGGCGTTGAGCTGGATGGCGGGCCCGCCGCCGGTCGAGCGGTAGAGGTTGAAGGCGACGCCCGAGGGGTCTGTGCCGAACAGACGCCAGCCGACGTAAACGTCCGTCGTGTTCTGGCGCACGGCGACCACGCCGCGACCCAGATTCTCCATCAGGTACTGCGCCCTCGCCGTCGCCGAGAGGACGAGGAGCGCCGCCGCCAACAACAGACCCGTCCTGACATTCGTTTTTCGCATCGCCGTTTCTTGTCTCCGCCGCTTCTGAACAGTTGAAATGTGTTGGTGAGTTGAAGCCCGATTCGGGGGTCGGGCCGGGCTGTCGTCGAGCTTGATATCCGGCGGAGGATATGGGCATTTCGACGCGACGACAAGCGGAAGTTTCGGCGGCGTCACGAATTCCGCGATGCGGAACGCGGGGCGAGATTATCCTGAAAAATCGCGGGTCGGGTATAATTCGTCGGGACTGACAACATTCCGGGATGCGGAACTGAATTCTCCGACTCTATGAACAAAGAACCGGTCGTCGCCGAGGCAGTCGTGCGCGCCTGCAAGCTCCTCAAAGCCTTCCGACACGAGGGCGAGCGGCTGGCGCTGCGCGACCTCGTCGAGCGCACCGGCTTGAGCAAGACGACGACGCACAGGCTGGCGCAGAGCCTTCTACACGGCGGGCTTTTGGAGCGCGTCAACAAGAACGCCTACCGCTGTCTCTTCAAGCCGCTCGCGGGGCCCGGCTTCCGCCTCGGCTTCGCGTCGCAGGCCGCCGACTCGGAGTTCTCGCGCGAGGTGACGGCGAGCGTCCAGCGCGCCGCCGACCGCGAAGGGGTGCCGCTCGTCACGGTCGACAACCGCTACAGCCCGGCGCGCGCGCTCCGCAACGCAGACCTCCTCATACGCGAACGCGTCGACCTCGTGCTCGAATTCCAGGCGTTCGAGCAGGTGGCGCCCGTCATCTCCTCGAAGTTCATCGAGGCGGACATCCCCGTCATCGCCATCGACATCCCGCACCCGGGCGCGACCTACTTCGGCGCGAACAACTATCAGGCCGGCCTCATCGGCGGGCGCGCGCTCGGGCGCTGGGCGAAGGCGAACTGGGGCGGACAGGTGGAAGAGGTTCTGCGCGTCGAGCTGCCGCTGGCCGGGCCTCTGCCGCAGTTGAGGGTGACGGGGATGCTGGCGGGACTGGCCGAGGCGCTGCCGTCGGTCAAACAGGCGACGGCAGCGCGGCTCGACGGCAAGGGCGTCTTCGAGAAGAGTCTGGAAGTCGCGCGGCGCTACCTGCGGCGTGCGCGGCCGAAGCGGACGCTGGTGCTGGCCGTCAACGACCCGAGCGCCCTCGGCGTCCTGCGTGCTTTCGAGGAGGCCGGGCGCGGCCAGCTCTGCGCGGTCATGGGGCAGAACGCCGAGAAGGCGGCCGTCGAAGAGTTGCGCCGGCCGGGGACGCGACTCGTCGGCTCGGTGGCTTACTTCCCCGAACGCTACGGCGACGAGTTGATCCCGCTCGCGCTCTCCGTCCTACAGAAGAAGCACGCGCCGTCGGCCGTCTTCGTCGAGCACCAGCTCGTCACGCCGAAGAACGTCGGCCTCATCTACCCCGTCGAGACCAACTGATTAAAAGAACAGCCGCGTCACGAACCAGTAAGCCCCCGCGAGCGCGACGAGGGCCGAGAGGACTTTCGTCCCGTGCTTCTCGTACGCGGGCACGTCGCGCAGCTTCCAGAGCAGGGGCAGAAGCAAGCACGCGACCGCCACCTGTCCCAACTCCACGCCGAGGTTGAAGGAGAAGAGCGGGACGAGCAGCGACGTGCCGCCAGAGCCGAGCCCCGCCTCCTTGAGCGCGCCCGCGAAGCCGAAGCCGTGGACGAGCCCGAGCGCGAAGGTCAAAGCCCAGCGCCAGCGCGGCTCGCCGCGCCGCAGGATGTTCTCGACGCCGACGAAGACGATGGAGGCCGCGATGAGCGGCTCGACGACGCGGCCCGGCAGCGAGACGAGGTCGAGCGCCGCCAGCGCCAGCGTGAGCGAGTGCGCGAGCGTGAAGCAGGTGACGATCTTCGCCGCCGTCGAGAAGCGCCGGCACGCCAACAGCAGCCCGAAGAGAAAGAGCAGGTGGTCGTAGCCGGTCAGGATGTGCTCGACCCCGAGCTTGAGGAACCCGAAAAATGGTGACGACCGTCCGGACTCCGTGGAAGAGTCCGAGCCAGCGGTCGCGGCCTCGACCGAGTTGGCAGCGGGAGTCAGAATCTCCGTGCGCAGGACTTTGTCGTCCGCGTCCTTTAAGGTGAACGCCGTCCTGTGGTCTGGCGAAAGCTTGCGGAGGAATTCCGCGTCGAAGCGGAGCGGCCCGCCCGCCGCGGGCTTGAAGACGAGCAGGAAGCCGACGCCGTCCTCTTCGCGCAGCTCCGCCTCCGCCGAGACGGGCGCGAGCGCCTCACCGCCGGACGAGACTCTGTAGAGCGACGGGGCCAGCCCTTTCAGACGCGCGAGCGCCGGGCCCACGTCGGGCGCGGAGGTCGCGGGCTCGCCGAGCAGCGCCCACGCGCTCTCGGCCGACATGTCGACCTCAAGCTCGACTCGGTCTTCGTGGAGCCGCGCCACCGCCCAGCTCGTCATCGGGTTGTGCGCGAGCGAGCGCCCCGCGCACAGCGCGAGGAGCAGCATTAGACAGAGAGACTTCAGACGGGTCTTCACTCTAAACACGCCTTCGGGGGTTGGACAGCCGCGTGACTCCCGACATTCTACCAAACGCGGCGCGGCGCGCCGTATCGGTTCTTTCCTCTTGACAATAGTCGTTATAACGCCTATACTCGCCGCCGTGGTCACGAAGCTGCAAAAGGAGTTGAAGCAGACGAAGCCCTTCGCGAGTCTAGAGGAGGAGGTCATCCTCAACCTCGCGCGCACGGCCGAGTACGTCATGTCGCGCAGCGCCGCGCTCTTCCGCCGCGCAGACCTGACCGCCACGCAGTACAACGCGCTGCGCATCCTGCGCGGCGCGGGCGACGAGGGGCTCACCTGCGGCGAGATCAGCGAGCGGATGGTGACGAGGGATTCGGACATCACGCGGCTGCTCGACCGGCTTGAGCGGCGCGGGCTCATCTCGCGCGAGCGCCCCGAGAGTAACCGCCGCGTCGTCCTCACGCGCATCACGGAAGAGGGCTTGCGGCTCCTCGCCGAACTGGACGGCCCCGTCGGCGAGAGCCACCGCAAAATCGCCGGGCACCTCGGCCGTCAGCGCCTGAAGACGCTCAACGAGCTGCTCGAAGCGGTGCGCGGCCCCGAGTCTTAAAAAATTTTACCCTCACAGTCGTTATAACGATTGAAAGCGTCGGGTGCGCGCCTCGCGCCGACACGCAGGAACGCTTCAAAGGAGAGACAGATGAGACTTTTTAGAAACGCGATCTTCGCCGCCGCGCTGGCGGCGCTCGTCGCCCTGCCCTTCGCGGGCTCGGCGTTCACACCGGCGGCGGGCGCGCAAGGACAGGCGTCGGCCGTCACCTACGTGCCGGTGCCCGGCGGCGACTTCAGGATCGACCCGGCGCACAGCACCATCGGGTTCGCCATCCGCCACTACGAGATCAACTGGGTCGAGGGGCGCTTCAAGGACTTCAGCGGGACGATTCACTACGACGACAAGGACGTGACGAAGTCGTCGGTCGAGTTCGCGGCGAAGGTCACGTCCATCGACACCGGGGTCGAGGGGCGCGACAAGCACCTGCGCACCGCCGACTTCTTCGAGGTCGAGAAGTACCCCGACATGACCTTCAAGAGCACGCGCGTCGAGCGCAAGGGCAAGAACGCGGGCGTGCTCCACGGCGACCTCACGCTCAAGGGCGTGACGAAGCCCGTGGCGCTTTCGTTCACCATGACCGGCGCGGTCGCAGACCCGCGCGGCAACACGCGCTTCGGCGTCGAGGCGCAGACGAAGATTAACCGGCGCGACTTCAACATCACCTGGGGCAAAGCCTTCGCGGGCGGCGGCATGGACGTGGGCAACGAGGTCTCCATCACGCTGCGGCTCGAAGCGGTGAAGGCCGCCCCGAAGCCGGCGGGTCAGTGAGACGCTGAGGGCGTTGGGTCGGCGCGCGCGTGCAACCGCCAAACATCTAAACATAGACCGGACTGACCGGGTTTAATTTTCGCGGGGGCGCGGTCTCGTACCG
>JBEVKV010000082.1:0-6455 GCA_040509515.1 Pyrinomonadaceae bacterium
GAAGTCCGCGAAGGGCGCGACGAAACGTGCCGCGGCCGGGGTCGAGCGTAAGCTGTTTGAGTGAACGTGAGCGCGGGGCGCGGGGCTCAGGGCTTGAACTTCTCTTCGCAGATCAGCTCGACGGCGCGCTCCAGATTCTCGTCGAGCCCCATCAGGCACTTGACGATGCGCGAGGGCAGGCGGAGCGTAACGACCTGATACTCCTCGGTCGTCGTCTTCGGGTCGGAGAGCGCGCGGCGGAGCGAGTCCATGATGTCGCGGTAGTCGGCGGGCTTCGAGAGGTACTCGCGGACGCCGAGGCGCTCGCACTGCCGGCGCGTCTCGTCGCTCGTCTCGCCGGTGACGACGACGACGGGGACGTTGGCGTTCAGTCCGCGTATCGACCGGAGCGTCTCGACGCCGTGCATCTCGGGCAGCGTCATGTCGAGCACGACGGCGTCGGCCCCGTTGTCCTCGAAGAGCGCGAAGCCCTCCTCGCCCGTGTAAGCCTTCGAGACCTCGTAGCCCTCTTTGCCGAGCGCCTGCTCGTAGAGCGCCGCCAAATCCTCCTGGTCTTCAATGACCAGCACACGCTGCCCCGCCATCGCGATTCCGCCCCCCTTGCAAAGTTCGGCGTTTGGCCCTTTAATTCGCCCACGCGCGAATCAAAAACCAGAGTTTCGACAAGTTGTCAGGCCGTCGCCGGATTATAGCAGAAGAATCGGCGGAAGAATTCTATGACACAGCCCGTCGCCACCGTCCTCGTCCTGCTGCTCGTCGCGCTCGTCCTCTTCGCGACCGAGAAGATTCCCATCGACGTGGTCACCATCCTGCTCGTCATCGGGCTGATTCTGACGGGCACGCTCAACGTCTCTGAGGCGTTCGCCGGCTTCGGCAACGACATCGTCATCACCATCGCCGGGCTCTTCGTGCTGACGGGCGGACTCGTCAAGACGGGCGTCGTCGATTTGGTCGGCCGCCGTCTGCACCGCATCGCCGGCGGGAACGAGTTCAGGCTGACGACGCTCATCATGTTCACCGCCGCCGGCTGCGCCTCCGTGATGAAGAACACGACGACGACGGCGATGTTCGTCCCCGTCGTCTTAGGCATCGCGCAGCGCGCGCGCGTCCTGCCGTCGAAGCTCCTGATGCCGCTGGCCTTCGGCGCGATCCTCGGCGGCACCTGCACGCTCATCGGCACCTCGACGAACCTCGCCGTCTCGGGCGCGCTCGCCAAGCTGGGCCAGAACCCTGAGCTTTTAGAACGCTTCCGCGTGAGCCCCGAGCTGCTCGCGCCCTTCACGATGTTCGAGCTGACGCCGGTCGGCATCGCCATCGTCGTCGTCGGGATGCTCTACATGCTCCTGCTCGGCCTGCGGCTCCTGCCGAGCCGCGGCGGCGAGCAGTCGCTGATGGATCAGTACGGCATACGCCAGTACATCTCCGAGGTCGTCGTCGTCGAGGGCTCGCCGCTCGCAGGGAAGACTTTGGAGGAGGGCAACCTCTCGGAGATGCTCGACCTGACGGTCATCGGCATCATACGCGGGACGCAGGGCCGCCTGCCGCCGCGCGGCGAGGAGGTCTTGCGCGAGGGCGATTTGCTGCTCGTGCAGGGGCGCATGGAGGACATCCTGCGCGTCAAGGACGAGGCCGGCATCGAGATACGCCCCGACTTCGAGCTGAAGGCGCGCGACCTCGAAGAGGGCGACGTCGAGCTGTCCGAGGTGATGATTCTGCGCGGCTCGGAGATGACGGGGCGGACGCTCCGCAGCCTCAACTTCCGCGACCGCTACGACCTGACGGTGCTCGCCATCAACCGCCACGGCATGGCGCTCCTCACCAAGCTCTCGACCGTCACGCTCCGCTTCGGCGACGTGCTGCTCGTGCAGGGGACGAAGGAGGGCGTCGAGCGCCTGACCTCGGACGGCCACGTCCTCATGCTCGAAGGCGCGGTGGGCGGGCATCGCGACCGCGCGGACAAGCGTTGGTGGGCGGTCGGGGCGTTCGCGACCTTCCTCTTCTTCTCGGTGCTGCACCTGCCGCAGGTGCCGCTCGCCGTGGCGGTGCTCTTCGGCGTGCTCATCCTTCTGGGCTCGCGCGCCGTGCTCCTCCACGAAGTCTACGACCTCATCGACTGGCGGCTCATCGTCCTCATCGCCGGCATGATCAGCTTCGGGACGGCGATGGAGAAGACGAAGGCCGACCAGTACCTCGCCGACATCATCGTCAACAACTTCCAGTCCTACGGCGCGCTGGCCGTGCTCGCCGGCTTCTTCGCGCTGACGGTGGCGCTGACGCAGCCGATGTCGAATCAGGCGGCCGCGCTCGTCGTCCTCC
The DNA here is from genome assembly GCA_040509515.1 of Pyrinomonadaceae bacterium. Taxonomy (GTDB): domain Bacteria; phylum Acidobacteriota; class Blastocatellia; order Pyrinomonadales; family Pyrinomonadaceae; genus QHXN01. Next base: position 2,317 of record JBEVKV010000082.1, read on the forward strand.
CTATCGCCGTCAAGACGGCGCTCGCGCTCGGCCTCAATCCGCGCACCTTCGCCGTCGCCGTCACCTACGCCGCCTCCTGCTCGTTCCTCACGCCGCTTGAGCCGGCCTGCGTGCTCATCTACACGCCGGGGCGCTACCGCTTCCTCGACTTCGTCAAGGTCGGCTCGATCCTGACGATAGCCGTTTTCGCCATCGTCATGCTGCTCGTCCCCGTCGTCTGGCCGCTCAGGTGAACGGGAGCGCAACGCAAATGTCGCGAAACGGTCGGCCAAAAATGGTTCCAACTGCTTGCGCCGGAGCCCGCGTATTCATATAATTCGCGGGCTTTGAAAAAGCGGGGGTGGGAAGGGAACCGCCGGCCCCGCAAAGATTTTCAGGCACTCCTCAAACCGAACCGAAAGAAGATGGCCACTATCACCAACTGGAGAGAGCGGCGACGTGTCGCCCAGAGGCGCGCGACTCCCCTCCGCACCATCGCTTCAGGTCTGGCCCAAATCGCGCGCGCGGCCTTCGCGGAGCCTTACCAGCTCGCGGTCGAGCGCCACGCCGTCGGACTCAGCCGCCTCCCGCGCGAGCTGGACGGGCTGCGCGTCGTACAACTCTCGGACATCCACCACAGCCCTTTCACGGGTCGCGAGCAGGTCGAGCGCGCCGTCGAGGTCGCCAACAGCCTCCAGCCCGACATCATCGCCCTGACGGGCGACTACGTCTCGCACGAGCGCGAGTACGTCCAGCCCTGCGCCGAGATGCTCGGTAAACTGAAGGCGCGCAGGGGCGTCTACGCCTGTCTGGGCAACCACGACAACTGGGTGGACGCAGACCTCGTCACAGACCTCTTCACGCTCGCCGGCATCCGCGTGCTCAACAACGAAGGGCTGCGCTTTGAAGACCGCGGTGCCTCCTTCTGGCTCGCGGGCGTACAGGACACGATGGTCGGGCTGGAAGACTTGCCGCTCGCGCTCGCCGGCTCCTCCGACGACGAGATGAAACTCCTTCTGGCGCACAACCCCGTCATTTTGCGCCGCGCGGCGCGCGCCGGCGTCGACCTCGTGCTCTCGGGGCACACGCACGGCGGCCAGGTCACTTGGCGGTCGGAACGCTCGGCCTCCGGGCGCGTCCGGCGGCGCATCCTGCGGGGCCTCGGCCGGCGCGGCGAGACGCAGATTTACGTCACGCGCGGCCTCGGCACGGTCGTCCTGCCCGTCCGCTACGGCTGCCTGCCCGAAGTCTCGCTCCTGACGCTCCGCTGCGCGGACTAGTTCAAAGTTCCAAGTTCATGGTTCAAAGTTAAGAACCTGTCCTGACTTTGAACTTTGAACCCGGAACTTTGAACTTTTATGGCTTCCCGCGTCGTCACCGTCCCGAACATCCTGACCGTGGTGCGCATGGCGCTCATCCCGGTCTTCGTGGGCGCGCTCTATTACCAGAGGTTCGGCTGGGCTCTGGCCGTCTTCGTGGTCGCCGGCGTGACCGACGGGCTCGACGGGCTTTTCGCGCGCCGTTTTAACCAGTACTCGCCGCTCGGCCAGATTCTCGACCCCGTCGCCGACAAACTCCTCCTCGTCACCTCCTTCATCACGCTCTCGATGCCTTCGATAATGGCCCCCGAGGCGCTCGTCCAGCCGCACCCGCGCCACCTCCCCGTCCCCTTCTGGGTGACGGCGGCCGTCATCAGCCGCGACGTTTTCATCGTCGTCGGAGCCGCAACCATCAACGTCGTCACGGGTTTCCGGGGTTTCCGCCCCTCCTGGCTGGGCAAGGCCAACACGACGGTGCAGATCGTCGCGGTCGTCCTCGTCCTCGTCGCCGCAAGCTTCCCGCCTCTGCGCGGATACCTGCCGACCGTCTACACGACGGTCTTCTCCTTCGCCGTCATCTCCGGCGTCCACTACGTCTTCTGGACTTCAAAACTGCTGGGCGAAGACCGCCAACACCGCGACGCCGCCGACCGAGTCGGCTAATACACGGGTTTTCAACGAGTTAGCGTCGGGCAACGCGGTTAGGGGTTCGTGCTACTAAAAGTTGACAAGAAGGGACTCAGGTATTATATTAGCGGCGCATTCAAGGTCGCCGGCGCGTCTGTGCGGCGAGGGGCGGCGCGGCTAAAAAATCGGGAGAGATAGAAAAAATGAGCAAGATTATCGGTATTGACCTGGGCACGACCAACTCCGTCGTGGCCGTGATGGAAGGCGGCGAGCCGACGGTGATCACCAACTCGGAGGGCGGCCGGACTACTCCGTCGGTCGTGGCCTTCACGAAGGACGGCAACCGTCTGGTCGGCCAGGTCGCCAAGCGCCAGGCCGTCACCAACCCCGAGAACACCGTCTACTCGATCAAGCGCTTCATGGGGCGGCGCTTCGACGAAGTTTCGGAGGAGAAGAAGCAGGTGCCCTACGGCGTCAAGGCCGCGGGCAGCGACGTGCGCATCAACGCGGGTGGCAAGGAGTGGTCGCCGCCCGAGATTTCGGCGATGGTGCTCCAGAAGTTGAAGCAGGCGGCCGAAGACTACCTCGGCCAGAAGGTCGAGAAGGCGGTCATCACGGTGCCGGCCTACTTCAACGACTCGCAGCGGCAGGCGACGAAAGACGCCGGCCGCATCGCCGGCCTCGAAGTGATGCGCATCGTCAACGAGCCGACGGCCGCGGCGCTCGCCTACGGGCTCGACAAGAAGAAGGACGAGACCATCGCGGTCTTCGACTTCGGCGGCGGCACGTTCGACATCTCGATTCTTGAGGTGGGCGAGGGCGTCGTCGAGGTCAAGTCCACGAACGGCGACACGCACCTCGGCGGCGACGACATCGACGAAGCTCTGATTAAGTGGATCATCGAAGAGTTCAAGAAGGATCAGGGCATCGACCTCTCGAACGACAAGATGGCGCTCCAGCGTCTGAAGGAGGCGGCCGAGAAGGCCAAGATCGAACTCTCCTCGACGATGGAGTCGGAGATCAACCTGCCCTTCATCACGGCCGACGCCTCCGGGCCGAAGCACCTCGTGATGAAGCTGACGCGCTCCCGCTTCGAGCAGTTGATCGACCCCATCCTCAAGCGCCTGATGGCGCCCGTGGAGCAGGCGATTAAGGACGCGGGCCTCGACGCGAAGAAGATTGACGAGGTCGTCTTAGTCGGCGGCTCGACGCGCATCCCGAAGGTGCAGGAGATCGTCAAGAACCTCTTCGGCAGGGAGCCGAACAAGTCTGTTAACCCGGACGAGGTCGTCGCGGTCGGCGCGGCCGTCCAGGCGGGCGTGCTCTCGGGCGAGAAGACCGACATCCTGCTGCTCGACGTGACGCCGCTCTCCTTAGGCATCGAGACGCTCGGCGGTGTGAACACCATCCTCATCCCGAGGAACACGACCATCCCGACGCGCAAGTCGGAAATCTTCTCGACGGCGTCGGACAACCAGACTTCGGTCGAGGTGCACGTCCTGCAGGGCGAGCGCCCGATGGCGGGCGACAACCGGACGCTCGGCAAGTTCCACCTCGTCGGGATTCCGCCCGCGCCGCGCGGGATGCCGCAGGTTGAGGTGACGTTCGACATCGACGCCAACGGCATCGTCAACGTCTCGGCGAAGGACATGGGGACGGGGCGCGAGCAGAAGATTACGATCACGGCCTCGTCGGGTCTGTCGAAGGACGAGATCGACAAGATGATGCGCGACGCCGAGTCGCACTCGGCCGAGGACGCGCGCAAGCGCGAGGAGGTCGAGGCGCGCAACCGGCTCGACGGCCTCGTCTTCCAGATCGACAAGACCTTCGGCGAGAACAAGGAGAAGCTCGACGGCGCGACGCAGACGCAGGTCGAGACGGCCATCGCCGACGCGAAGAAGGCTCTGGAAGAGGGCGGGGTCGACCGGCTCAACGACGCCTTCAACAACCTCCAGACCGCCTCGCACAAGCTGGCCGAGGCGCTCTACCAGGGCGGCGGCTCGCAGGGCGCGGCCGGCGGCGGCGACGAACAGGCCAACGCGGCCGGAGCCTCGACGGGCGGGGCCGGCGGCTCCTCGGCGGGCGGCGACGACAACGTCATCGACGCCGAGTACGTGGACGTTGACGAGAACAAGTAAGGCCGTCAGCCGGTCGTGAGTCGTAAAGAGAGACCGAGAGCCGCCGGGGCTTGAACTTAACCGCACAAGCCCCGGC
>JBEVKV010000083.1:0-4892 GCA_040509515.1 Pyrinomonadaceae bacterium
CGATACGGCAAACGCCCCGGCGTCGAATAGAATAAAAGGGCTCGAACGTGGGCGCGCGGGAGGGCTCTATGAGGCTTGCCATCTTCGACATCGACGGGACGTTGACCTCAAACAGAAAAGGCTTGACTCTGTAGACGGCTACAGACCCTAGACTCCCCCGAAGGCTGTTATAAAGCCCGGAGCAATTTATTCGGAGGGCAGTCATGAAAATCTTAAGACCGCGCGCGACGACGCGAAGCATCTTCGTCGCCGCGCTGTTGTTACTCTCGGCCGCCGCGCACGAGACCGCGGCGCGACAACACCAACACGAACACCCTCAACCGAAGCCCGCCGCGACGCCCGCGCCCGCGCAGACGCATACGCACACACAGACGCCGACTCCCACGCCGACGCCCGCGCACGGCGCTGGGCACGACGCGCACGGGCAGACGGGGACGGCGGGACAAAGCGAAGGACACGAAGCGCACGGCGCGCACGGCGGCTCCGCGGAGGCGTCGGACAACCGCGACGCGTCGGGGACTGCGTGGCAGCCGGCCTCGACGCCCGCCTCGATGCTCCACCGGCGTTCGGGCGACTGGACGCTGATGCTCCACGGCGAGGCAAAGCTCGGCGTCAACTCGCAGGGCGGGCCGCGCGGCGTGACGAAGTTCGAGTCGCAGAACTGGATCATGCCGATGGCTTCGCGGCAGGTGGGGCGCGGGACGCTTGAGCTGCGCGGCATGTTCAGCGCGGAGCCGCTGACCTACTCGGGCGCGGGCTCGCCGCAGCTCTTCCAGTCGGGCGAGGTCTATCAGGGACGCCCCATCGTGGACGCGCAGCACCCGCACGACCTCCTCATGGAGCTTTCGGCGCGCTACACGCTGCCCGTCGGCGAGCGCGGTTCGTGGTTCGCCTACTTCGGCTATCCCGGCGAGCCCGCGCTCGGCCCCGTCGCCTTCATGCACCGCGCTTCGGCCTCCGAGAATCCAACGGCCCCGCTCTCGCACCACCTACAGGACTCGACGCACATCGCCTTCGGCGTCTTCACGACGGGCTTCACGTACCGCTGGCTCAAGGTCGAGGGCTCGGTCTTCAACGGGCGCGAGCCCGACGAGGACAGGTACGGCTTCGAGGCCGGCGCGTGGGACTCGCGCTCGGCGCGCGTCTCAATCGCGCCCAATCGCAACTGGGTCTTTCAATATTCCTACGGCTTCCTCAAAGACCCCGAACTGCTGCACGAGGGCGACACGCGGCGACAGACCGCGTCCGTCCAGTACAACCGCCCGCTCGGGCGCGGCAACTGGGCCACGGCCTTCATCTGGGGCCGGAACCGCGAGCAGCACGGTGACGAGAACTTCACGCTCAACGGCTACGTGCTCGAATCCACGCTCAACTTTCTCGACAAAAACTACGTCTACACGCGGCTTGAGTTGGCCGACCGGCGCGACATCCTGAGCGAAGAAGACCTCCGACGCCTCGGCTTCGGCGAACACGCGCACCCGCAGTTCCGCGTCGGGGCCTACACCTTCGGCTACGTGCGTGACATTTTCGCGGGCGACACTTTCAAGCTCGGCCTCGGCGGCGACACGACCTTCTACTCGAAGCCCGAGCCGCTCGACGCCGTCTACGGCAGGAACCCTGTTTCGTTCAAAGCCTTCCTGCGCCTGCGTCTCGGCGGCGGCGCGGGGCACGCCGGGATGTGAGGCGGAAAATTTTCGCTTGACCCTGTAGGCGGCTACAGACTTTATACTTAACTCATCCGTTCGTGGGAGGCTTCAAGATGATGCGTGAGACGAGGCGGGGCGCGAAGGTCGTGGGCGAAGAGGAGGGGCGGCGGATGCTGAAGATCGGTGAAGTCTCGAAGCGGAGCGGCGTCGGCGTGGAGGCGCTCCGTTTCTACGAGAAGAGCGGGCTGCTCGACAGCCCCGCGCGCACGTACAGCGGTTACCGCGTCTACGGCGAAGAGGTGCTGGAGCGTTTGGCCTTCATCAAGCAGGCGCAGGCGCTCGGCTTCTCGCTCGACGAGGTGCGGCGCATCGTCGAGGACGCGCGCAAGGGTCAGAGCCCGTGCGACGAGGTGCGCGAGATAGTCCGCCGCCGTCTGTCGGAACTGGACGAGCGGCTGCGCGAGCTGCACCGCCACCGCGAAGAGTTACAGCAGACGCTCGCCGAGTGGGACGAGGTCGGGCGCGCGCCCGGCCACATCTGCGGACTCATCGAGGGCTCGGACGTGGAGCACGCGGCGCGCAGACCCGAAGGTCTGAAGAGGCGCGGGCGCAAGGGCTGAGAGTTTGACGGAGAGGCCCCGAGAAATTTCGGGGTTTGAAAGCAGGTGAGAGAGATGCCGGCGACGGCGGTTACAAACAAAGTGTCGGAGCACGCGGACGGCCGCGCGCCGGTCGGCCAATCGGCCCCGCACCGCCGACACGCAACGGCTTCGCACGAGCAGGACGGCGCGGAGGCGGCGCTTGAGCGGAGTTACCGCGCGCTGATGCGGAAATTTTGGTTCGCGACGGCGGTCGGCGTCCCGATGCTCGTGATGATGTTCGCGGAGTTCGTGCCCGCGTGGCGTCACGCGCTGATGCCATATCATCGCGCCGTCGGGGTCGTCTCGGCGGTGGCGACGCTGCCGGTGCTCGCGTGGTCGGGGCGGCAGTTCTTCGAGAGCGCGTGGAACGGGCTGCTCAACCACAACACGAACATGGACACGCTCGTCGCGCTCGGCACGGGCGCGGCGTGGGTCTACTCGGCGGCGGCGGTCGCCGCGCCGTGGCTCTTCCCCGAAGGCACGCGCGGGATGTACTTCGAGGTGGCGGTCATCGTCATCGCGCTCATCCTGTTGGGTCAGGCTTTGGAGGCGCGTGCGAAGAGTCGTTCGAGCGACGCCGTCAAAAAACTTCTTGAGCTACAGGCGAAGACCGCGCGCGTCGTCCGCGAGGGGCGCGAGATGGACGTGCCGGTCGAAGAGGTCTTGGTCGGCGACACGGTGCTCGTGCGCCCCGGCGAGAAGGTGCCGGTCGACGGCCTAATCCTCGAAGGCGTGTCGGCGGTGGACGAGTCGGTCGTGACGGGCGAGTCGGTGCCCGTGGACAAAAGGGCGGGCGACCGCGTCACGGGCGCGAGCGTGAACAAGACCGGCGCTTTCACCTTCCGCGCGACGGAGGTGGGCGCGGACACGGCGCTCGCGCGCATCGTCGAGATGGTGCGGCGCGCGCAAAGCTCGAAGCCGCCGATAGGAAGGCTGGTGGATTCGGTCTCCTCCTACTTCGTGCCGTCGGTGATGATCGTCGCCGTGCTGACGTTCCTCGCGTGGTTCAACTTCGGCCCCGCACCGGCGGTCAACCACGCGGTGGTGACGACCGTCGCCGTGCTCGTCATCGCCTGCCCGTGCGCGCTGGGGCTGGCGACGCCCATCAGCCTGATGGTCGGCGTCGGCAAGGCCGCCGAGCACGGCGTGCTGATACGCAACGGCGAGGCGCTTGAGTCGGCGTCGCGGCTCGGCGTCGTGGTGCTCGACAAGACCGGCACCATCACGAAGGGGAGGCCGGAGCTGACCGACGTGCTGCCGCTCGAAGGTTTCGACGAGGGCGAGCTGTTGCGTCTGGCGGCCGTGGCCGACCGTCGGAGCGAGCACCCGCTGGCCGAGGCCATAGTTAACGGCGCGCGCGCCCGCGGACTCGAACTCGGCGAGCCCGAGCGGTTCGAGGCCGTGCCGGGTCACGGCGTCGAGGCACAAGTCGAAGGCCGGCGCGTGGCCGTCGGCAACCGGAAACTGTTGGCGCGCGCGGGTGTCGGATTGGGTGAGCTTGAGAGCGCGGCCGCACGGCTCGCGGACGAAGGGAAGACGCCGATGTTCGTCGCGGTGGACGGCCGCGCGGCCGGCGTCGTCGGCGTCGCCGACACCATCAAGGAGGACTCGCTCGCGACCGTCCGCGCGTTGCGCGCTATGGGCATCGAGGTGCTGATGTTGACCGGCGACAACGAGCGCACGGCGAAGGCCATCGCGCGCCAAGCCGGCATCGAGCGCGTGCTCGCCGAAGTCCTGCCCGAAGAGAAGGCGCGGCAGATTGAGCTGCTTCAGGCCGAGGCCGCCGCGAAGGGCGGGCGGGGAAGACAGGGCGCGCGGCTCGTCGGCATGGTCGGCGACGGCATCAACGACGCGCCCGCGCTGGCTCAGGCCGACGTGGGCTTCGCCATCGGGACTGGAACCGACGTGGCCATCGAGGCGGCGGACGTGACGCTCGTCGGCGGCTCTCTGCGCGGCGTCGTCACGGCAATCGAAGTCTCGCGCGCGACGCTGAGGAACATCAAGCAGAATCTTTTCGGGGCGTTCTTCTACAACGTGCTCGGCATCCCCGTCGCGGCCGGCGTGCTGTTCCCGGTCTTCGGTCTGCTGCTCTCGCCGATTCTCGCGGGGGCGGCGATGGCCGCGTCGAGCATCACGGTGGTGACGAACGCCAACCGCCTGCGCCGGTTCGCGCCGGCTCGTTGAAAGGAGTTCAGGTCATGGACGCGACACAGTTCATAGTCACGCTCGTCGGGTTCGGAATCATCGGCTGGATTGTCTGGTACTTCTGGCTCTGGAAGGGCGAGTCGGTCGCCGCGCGCGCGGGCTCGGGCGGCGTGCAGGTGGTGGACGTGACGGTGAAGGGCGGCTATCAGCCGGCCTCGATTCTGGCCGAGGCGGGTCGCACGCTGCGGCTCAACTTCACGCGGCGCGAGGCGACGCCGTGCGGCGAAGAGGTCGTGCTCCCCGAGTTCGGGATGCGCGCGCACCTGCCCGAAGGCAGCCCCGTCGCCGTCGAGGTCACGCCGTCCGCGCCGGGCGTCTACGAGTTCACATGCGGGATGAACATGTACAAAGGCGAGATTATCGTCCGCTGACAAGCGTGGCAGTAAAAAGTGAGGGGCTT
>JBEVKV010000084.1:0-10913 GCA_040509515.1 Pyrinomonadaceae bacterium
CGCTCGGCTCGCCGTTGCTCACGGGCGCGGCCCCCGTACCGCAGAGCACGGTCGCGGGGCAGACCTTCTGGTGGTCGCAGGGGCTCGTGCTCAACCGTACGGCGGCGACGGGGTCGGAACTCTACACGCTCTATCAGAAGGCTTACGGCTTGGGCCGGCTGCTGGGCGACGGCGTGGCCGAAGGGGCGGGGGGGCCGACGCCCGACGCTTCGATGATGACGGCGGGCGTGTCGGTCGGCGCGTGGCTTCTGACGAGCGACGGCTCGACGCTGGCGGGCGGGACGCCGCTGCTGGACGTGCGCGCGCTCACGGGCGACACGCTGCCGGACGGCATCATGGTCGGCGACGGCATCATGGTCGGCGACGGCGTACAGGTCGGCGACGGCATCATGGTCGGTGACACGAACCTGCGGGCGCAGTCGGCCGCGTGGGAGGGGGACGAAACGCCGTGCATGAAGTAAGCCGCGGGGGGTTGACGCGGGGGGCGTTTCCGCCGGATACTCTGGTGCCCCTGTACGGTCTATCGTTTAACACACCCTCTCCCAGACCGCGCAAAAAAACCTCGCTTGGCGGATTCTCGCGTCTGCGCGCAGACGCGTCCCCTGACAATTTTTTACGGGCGCGGTCTTCCGACCCCGCGCCGGTAAACGCTCTTGAGAGAACGGTCTCGTCCGGCGCTTCGGTTCGCGCCGGCTGGAGGGATCAAGGTGAAACAGGTTAGAAGTCATAGGAAGGCGGCGGCGTCCCTATCCCTGCTCGCGCTGCTGGCCCTCGCCTACTACACCGGCCTCGCGCCCGGCGGAGTGACCCGCGCCGGGCTGAGGTTCAGCCGCACGGCCCCCACGGCCGAACGGGACGCGGCGCGAGCAGCCGCCGCGGCCGCCGCCAGAATCTCGCCCGACCTCTTGGAAGTCGCGCGCGACCCCGATTCCGCGGGTCGCAGGGTGCGCGTCATCTTGCAGGACGACGGCGCGTCGCTCCCGGCCTCGCTCCGGCGTGAGGCGAAGACGCAGGGCCGCTTCGACTCCATCGGCGCGCGCGTCGTCGAGTTGCCCGCGGGGCTCGTCGAGCAGCTCGCCGAGCGCGAGGGCGTCCGCTTCGTCTCGCTCGACCGCGAGACGACCGGCTTCGGCCACGTCTCGCGCACGACCGGCACGGACGAAGTGCGCAGGCCCGCCGCGACGAACGTCTCCGGGCTCGAAGGCACGGGCATCGGCATCGCCGTCCTCGACTCGGGCATCGACACGAACCACATCGCCTTCCGCGACGAGGACACCAACAAGCTGCGCGTCGTCAAGAGCGTGGACTTCACGGGTGAGGGTCGCACCGACGACCCGCACGGCCACGGGACGCACGTCGCCTCCATCGCCGCGGGCAACGGCCGCATCGCGCGCGGCGAGTACGTCGGCGTTGCGCCCGACGCCAACCTCATCAACCTCCGCGTCCTCGGCGCGCAGGGCACGGGGCGCGTCTCGAACATCCTGAGCGCGCTCGAATGGGTCTTGCTGAACCGCGCCGCCTACAACATACGCGTCATCAACCTTTCCTTAGGCACGACGGCCGTCGAGTCTTACAAGAACGACCCCATCTGCAAGGCCGTGCGCAAGCTGGTGGACGCGGGCGTCGTGGTCGTGGCCGCCTCCGGCAACAACGGCAAGGACGCGGCGGGGCAGAAGGTCTACGGCGCCGTCCACTCGCCGGGCGTCGAGCCGTCGGTCATCACGGTCGGCGCGTCGAACACCTTCGGCACCGACGGGCGCTCGGACGACGGCGTGACGAGCTTCAGCTCGCGCGGCCCGACGCGCGGCTCGTGGGTCGACTCGGCGGGCGTGCGCCGCCACGACAACCTCGTCAAGCCCGACCTCGTCGCGCCCGGCAACAAGATCATCGACGCGGCCGCCGAGGACAACTACCTCATCACGCACAACCCGCAGCTCGACGCGGGCGTGAGCGGCTCCGACAGGCGCCGGATGATGTACCTGAACGGCACGTCGATGTCGTCGCCGATGGTCGCGGGCGCGGCGGCGCTGATGCTCCAGGCCAACCCGCGTCTGACGCCGAATCTCGTCAAGGCGCTGCTGATGTACTCGGCGCAGCCGCTCGCCGGCTTCAACCAGTTGGAGCAGGGCGCGGGGCAGTTGAACGTCGAGGGCGCGGTCAGGCTCGCGCGGCTCGTCCGCACGGACTTGTCGAACTCGACGCCGCTCGGCGCGCCGATGCTCACGGGCGCGGCGCCGCTTCCGCAGAGCACGATTGCGGGCGAGACGTTCGTGTGGTCGCAGGGGCTTGTGCTCAAGCACGGCTTCCTGACCGGCTCGCAGCTCATCACCGCGTACCAGAAGATTTACGGTCAGGGCGTGCTCGTCACCGACGGCGTGCTGGTGACGGACGGCGTGCTGGTAACGGACGGCGTGCTGGTGACCGACGGCGTACTCGTCACCGACCACAAGCTGCTCACGTCGGGCGTGCTCGTCACCGACAGCATCATGCTGAGTAACGGCGGCACCATCGGCAGCGGCTCGCTCTTCGTCGGCTCGGGCGTGCTCGTCACCGACCGCTTCGCGGGCGGCTCCGGCGTGCTCGTCACCGACGGCGTGCTGGTGACCGACGGCGTGCTCGTGACCGACAGGGCCGTGCTCGGCGACGGCGTGCTCGTCACCGACTCGACCGCGCTCGGCGCCGACGCCGCCATGCAGGCGCTCTCGGCCGCGAAGCAGGGCGACGACACGCCCTCCGCGCCGATCGTGGCCGACACCGAATATTGAAAAGCCCCGGAGTCGAACCCGAAACCTCTTCGTCAAACAACCGCCCGCAAGAGTCCCGTTAAGGAGTGACGTGATGCCCCAGTTCAGCGAATCGAGAAAGGCCGCCGCCGCCGCGCAGATACCGACGCCGACTCCCGAGACAGCCTTTCGCGTCCACCCCCTGACCGAAAGGGACGCCGAGCCCGAGGTGCTCGACTTCCTGGCCGAGCGTCCCGCGCCGACGGTCGTCATGCGCGGTCTCATCCGCGACAACGGCTTCGAGAGCCCGTTCAACCGCGGCACCTTCTACGCGTGCCGCGACCGCGAAGGACGCCTCGAAGGCGTCGCGCTCATCGGGCACGCCACCTTCGTCGAGGCGCGCACGGACGGTGCCCTGCGCGCCTTCGCCGAGCTGGCGCAGGGCGAGCACGCGGCGCACATGATCCTCGGCGAGCAGGAGATGATCGGCGGCTTCTGGCGTCACTACGCGCCGTCGGGGCAGCCGCCGCGCCTCTTCTGCCGCGAGCTGCTCTTCGAGCAGCGGTGGCCGGTGAGGGCCTGCGAGCCGGTCGAGGGGCTGCGCCTCGCGACGCTCGAAGACCTGATGCTGGTGATGCCCGTCCACGCCGCGATGGCCTACGACGAGAGCGGCGTCAACCCGCTCGACGTAGACCTGCAGGGCTTCCGCCTGCGGTGCGCGCGCCGCATCGAGAACGGGCGCGTCTGGGTTCTGGTCGAGGGCGGCGAGCTAATCTTCAAGGCCGACGTGGCGTCGGAGACGCCCGAGTGCACGTACGTCGAGGGCGTTTACGTCGAGCCGTCGAGCCGGCAGAAGGGGGTGGGCCTGCGCTGCCTCTCGCAGCTCGGGCGGACGCTCCTCGGCGGCAGCGCGACGCTCTGCGCGCTCGTCAACGAGCAGAACCTCGTCGCGCAGTCGCTCTTCCTCAAGGCGGGCTACCGGCTGCGCGGTTACTACGACACCATCTTCCTTGAGCGCGGCGGCGCCGCCTGAACGGAAAATAATCGAGACACGGCTAAAGCAATTTGAAATTTGAAATTTCAAATTCTTAAAGCCGTGTCTCCGTGTCTGCGGTGGTCAACTCCGGCGCTCGCCGTCCGCGCGTAACAAATAGAACCGGGCAGACGATGGAGAAGCAGCGTCTAGTCAGACCGTACATGTGGGTGTTCATCGCGGCGGGCGCGTGCGTGATGGCGTACGTCGCGCTGCGGCTCCCCGTCGAGCGCCTCGACCTGCGGCTCGTCCCGCTCGTCGCGGTGACGCTGCTCGTCAGCTCGCGCTTCTGCATCCCCATCCCGCGCACCACGGGGCAGATATCCTTCTCCGACACCTTCATCTTTCTGACGCTGCTGCTCTACGGCGGCGAGGTCGCGGTCATCCTCGGCGCGGCCGAGAACTTCGCCGCCTCGCGCTTCGGCAAGCGCCCGTTCAGCCTCTTCACCTGCCTGTTCAACGCGGCGATGATGGCCTGCGCGACGCTGCTGACCTTCCACGTAATGGAGTGGCTTTTCGGCCCCGTCACGTCGCTGGCGGACGGCGACTTCTCGGCGACCTTCGTCGTCGCGCTCTGCGTGATGGCGCTCGTGCAGTACGTCGCCAACTCGGGCGTCGCGGCGATGCACACGTCGCTGAAGGCGGGCGAGCCGCTGTGGGTCACTTGGCGCAACAAGTACCTCTGGACTTCCATCACGTACTTCGCCGGCGCGTCGGCCGCCGGCATCATGGTCAAGCTGGCCTCGACCGCGGGCCTATACGCGCTGGTGGCGGGCGCCCCGATCATCGTCATCGTCTGGCTGACCTACCGCACCTACCTCGACAACCTCGAAGCGATGTCGGCCGCCGCCAAGGCGGAGGCCGCCGCCGAGGCGCGCGCCGAGTCGGCGGTTGCGCAGGCCGAGCAGGCGCGCCGCCACGTCGAGGAGCTGTCGCACTACATCGCCGAGCAGGAGCGCATCCGCGAGCAGTACGCGCAGATCGAGAAGCTCTCGGCGTTGGGCGAGCTGGCGTCGGGCGTGGCGCACGACTTCAACAACACGCTCGCCGGCATCCTCGGCCGCGCCCAACTGCTGCTCACGACGCAAGACCCCGACAAGGTCGAGGCCGGGCTCAAGCTCATCATCAAGACCGCGAAGGACGGCGCGAAGACCATCAAGCGGATACAGGACTTCGCACGCCAGCGGCGCGACCACGACTTCCAGCCCGTCTCCGTCGACCAACTGCTCCTGGACGTGCGCGAGATAACGCGGCCGCGCTGGAAGAGCCGCGCCGAGTCGGAGGGCGTCCACATCAGTCTCGAACTACAGCTCGGCTCGGACGAGCCGCGCGTGATGGGCGACGAGTCCGAGCTGCGTGAGGTCTTGGTCAACCTCGTCTTCAACGCCGTGGACGCGATGCCGCAGGGCGGCACGCTCACGCTCTCGACGCGCGAGACGGGCGGCGGGGTCGAGATAGCCGTCTCGGACAACGGCGTCGGGATGGCCGAGGAGGTTCGCTCGCGCGTCTTCGACCCGTTCTTCACGACGAAGGGCAAGGCCGGGATGGGTCTGGGGCTCGCCGTCTCCTACGGCATCATCCGCCGCCACGAGGGCTCCATCGAGGCCGAGTCCGAAGTCGGCAGGGGCACGACCTTCCGCATCCGGCTCCCGGCGGCGCGCAGCCAGTCGAAGCAGGAGCCGGCCGCGGCCGAGGCGCCGTCCATCGCGCTGCTCCCGCAGCGGCCGGGCGCGACGCGCATCCTCGTCGTGGACGACGAGGAGAACGTGCGCGAGTTGCTGCGCGACATTCTCGAAAGCGAGGGCTACCACGTCACGCTCGCCTCGGGCGGGCGCGAGGCGCTCGACGTGTTCGGCGACGGGCGCGGGTTCGACGCGCTCTTCACAGACCTCGGGATGCAGGGGATGAGCGGCTGGGAGCTGGCGCACGCGGTGCGCGAGATAGACGGGAAGATTCCGGTGGCGGTCGTCACGGGCTGGGGCGAGGCGGTCGGCTCGGGCGAGCGCACGGCCGCGCAGGTCGACTGGGTCGTGACCAAGCCGTTCGACACCGCGCAGGTGCTCGCCATCGCGCGCGAGGTCGCGCGGCGAGGCGAGGCGCGCGCCAAAGGCATCGTCGCCGCCTGAAGCCTTCGGACAAGGCCAGAGGGAAAGGGAAAGGGCCGCGCATCAACGCGCGGCCCTTTTTTTATCGTCAACCTTTATCGACCTATTTGAAATTTCAAATTTCAAATCATTCAGGCCGTGTCCCTGTGTCTTTGCGTTGAATCCTTTTCGCCGGGCTGTTCGGCGTGCGCCTTGCCGTCGCCGTTGGCGCGCGCGCCGCCGGGGTCGAGGCCGTGGCGCTTGATCATGCGCTGGAGCGTGGTGCGGTCGATGCCGAGGACGCGCGCGGCCGCCTGCTTGTTGCCGCCCGTGTGCGCGAGCACGCGCGCGATGTGGCGGCCCTCAAGCTCCGAGAGCGAGGCGAGCGTCTCTTCTTCGGCGGGCGCGGGTGTTGGGGCCGCGCTTCCAGCGTCGGCGTCCCCGGCGTCGGCGTGCGCGCCGGCCGCCCCGGCCTCGCGCGCGGCGGCGTGCTCACGGACGCGCTCGGGCAAGTCTTCAGGTCGCACCAGCCGCTCGCAGAGCGCGACGGCGCGGATGACCGCGTTCTCAAGCTCGCGTATGTTGCCGGGCCAGTCGTAGGAGACGAGCGCGCGCACGGCGTCGCGCGAGAAGCTGACGGCGCCGCCCGCGGGGTAGGCGCGCTCGGCGAAGTGTCGCGCGAGCGGCATGATGTCCTCGCGCCGCTCGCGCAGGGGCGGCAGGTGGAGCGTGACGGCGTTCAGCCGGTAGAACAAATCCTGCCGGAAGCGTCCCTCGCGCATCTCGCGCTCCACGTCGCGGTTGGTCGCGGCGATGACGCGCGCGTCCACGCGTATCGTGTGGTTCGAGCCGACGCGGCGAATCTCGCCCTCCTGCAGTGCGCGCAGGAGCTTGACCTGAAAGGCGGGCGTCGTCTCGGTTATCTCGTCGAGCAGGATGGTGCCGCCGTCCGCCTCCTGCAGGAGCCCGCGCCGGTCGCGCTCCGCGCCGGTGAACGAGCCGCGCACATGCCCGAACAGCTCCGACTCGATTAGCTCCGAAGGCACCGCGCCGCAGTTGACCGCGACGAAGGGGCCCTCGGCGCGCGGGCTGCGGCAGTGGATGGCGCGCGCGACGACCTCCTTGCCCGTCCCCGACTCGCCCGTGATGAGCACGGGGAGCGAAGTCGAGGCGACGCGGCCGACCATCTTCATCACGCCGACGAAGCCGGTGCTGACGCCGACGAGGTCGATGTCCGAGGTGTAGACGGGCGCGGGCGGAAGCTCGCCCGTCGTCCCCGGCCGCTCCTTCTTCTCGAAGGCGCGGCGCACGTCCTGCGCGATGCGCAGCACGTCCTCGACCTCGAACGGCTTCATCAGGTAGTCGTAAGCGCCCGAGCTGACGGCGTCGAGCGCGCCGGCCGCCGAGCCGTGCCCGGTCATCAGGACTATCTGCGCCTCGGGCTGCACCTCGACGAAGCGCCGGAGCACGGCGTAGCCTTCGGCCTCGTCGGTGTCGCTGAGCTTCACGTCGCAGAAGACGAGCTGCCACGAGTCGCCGCCGCCGAGCATCTCGAAGGCGCGCACGGCCGAGTCGGCCTCGCACACCTCCCACCCTTCGCCGCGCAAAACCTCGGCGACGTTATCGCGCACCAGTTCGTTGTCGTCTATGACGAGGGCTTTCATGTTTATGACGGGAAAAGTTCGCGCTCGCCCCCCGGGCCGCGTCGTCACACTGCCGCCGGAAGCGAGGTGAAGAAGCCGCTGCCTAAGATTCAAGGGGCGCGGGCATTATAGTGCGGGGACGGCCACCTCTGGCAAGTTGGAAATAGTCCGGCGCGCGGCGGCGTACACAGCCCGCCTACTTCGCGCGCGCCGCCAGCCGCACGCGCTTTTCGTAACTCTCGCGCACCAGCGCCACGTCTTCGAGGAAGTGCGGCAGCTCGCGCAGCGTGAGCGCCTGCGGGCCGTCGACGAGCGCGCGCGCCGGCTCGGGGTGGAAGTCCACGAGAATCATGTTGGCCCCGGCGACGACGCCCTGCGCGGTGACGTGGAGGATGTCGAGCAGGCCGTCGGGGGCGTAGGTGCGCGCGCCGACCGAGTGCGAGGGGTCGATGCAGACGGGCATCCGCGTCAGCCGCTTGACGACGGGGACGTGCGCGAAGTCCACGAAGTTGCGGTGCGGCTCGCCGATGGAGGTCTTCATCCCGCGCAGGCCGAAGATGATTTTGCGGTTGCCCCCGCTGGCGAGGTACTCGGCCGCGTGGAGCGACTCGTCGAGCGTGATGCCGAAGCCGCGCTTCAAGAGGACGGGGAACTCGTGCTGGCGGCCGACGAGCTTGAGCAGCTCGAAGTTCTGCGTGTTGCGCGTCCCGATCTGGAGCATGACGCCGGCGGGGCTCGCGGTCTCTTCGAGCGCGGCGCGTATCTCGTCGATGTGCGACTCGTGCGTGATCTCCATGGCGATGACGCGTATGCCGTACTTGCCGGCCAGCTCGAAGACGTAGGGCAGGCAGTCGCGGCCGTGCCCCTGGAACGAGTAGGGTGAGGTGCGCGGCTTGTACGCGCCCATGCGCGTGCAGACCTGCCCGGCGTCGCGGAGCGCCCTCATCATCTGCTCGACGCTCTCGCGCGCGTCCACCGCGCACAGCCCGGCGAAGACGTGCAGAGTGTCCTGCCCGAAGCGAACGCCCTTGTAGTCGAAGTGCGTGGGGCGGTCGTCTTCGCGGTGCCGCCCCACGACGCGGTACTCCTCCGAGACGCGCACGGCCTGGCTGACGCCGGGGAGCCGCCGCATGTCTTCGACGTTGAGGCCGGCGGTGTTGCCGATGAGGTGAACCTCCGTCAGCGTCTTCTCCGCGCCCTGCTCCTGATGGACGCGCACCTCGATGCCCGGCAGGCGCGAGAGGTGCTCCATCAACTGCCCGTAAGTATTGCCGCCGGCGGCGACGTTCTGTTCGAGGATGAGAATCATGGCTTTTGAGACTTCCCTTGACTCGGACTGTCCGGAGGTTGGGCGCGTGCGAACAGCGAGCGCGTCGCCGCGAGTTCGCCGCCCGCGCCCCGAGAGTGTTCGCGCAACTCGTCGCGCGCGGCGGCGAGGTTGGCGATGAAAATGTCGAGCGCGTCGGCGACGTTCCCGGCGTTCGTCGAGAGGATGTCGCGCCAGACGCCCCACGAACTCGCGGCGAGCCGCGTCGTGTCGCGGTAGCCCGCGCCCGCGAGCCCCGCGAGCGAGTCGGCGTCCGCGCTCCGCTCGACCGCCGCGGCCAGCGCGCACGAGACGAGCTGCGGCAGGTGGCTGACGAAGGCCAGCGCGCGGTCGTGCTCGTCGGGCTTCATCACGCTGACGCGCGCGCCGAAGAGTTCGAGCGTGACGGTCAACGCGCCGAGCGCTTCGGCTTCCGCCGTGTCTTCCGCCTCCGCGAGCACGTAGGGCGCGCCGTCGAAGAGGTCTCCGCGGGCGTGCGAAGCGCCGCCGAGGTGACTGCCCGCGACCGGGTGTCCGCCGACGAAGCGCCAGCCGCGCGGCTGTTGCTCGCGCGCCGCGCGGCACACCTCGACTTTGGTGCTGCCGGCGTCCGTGACGACCGCGCCGGGTTTGAAATGCCGCGCGCGCTCGCGCAAAGTTTCGACGATTTGGCCGACGGGCGCGGCGAGGTAGACGAGGTCTGCGCGCGAGACCGTACCCCGCGCGAACGCCTCGTCAACCTCGTCTATCGCGCCGACCTTCAACGCCTCTTCGAGCGCGGGTGGGTTCGTGTCCCAGCCGGCGACGCGGCGGCACGCGCCCGCGCGCTTGAGCGCCAGCGCGAACGACGCGCCGATAAGGCCGCAGCCGACAACCGTCACACTGTCCCAGAACGTCCGGCTCATAAATCACTCGGCGGCCGACTTGTAGAACCCGAGCACGCGCACGCTCGCCGCGCGCTCGCGCAACTCTTTGAGCGCGGCGTCGGCCTCGGCGTCGAGCGGCGAGGCGCGCAGGTCGAGGTAGAAGTGATACTCCCACGGGCGTCCGTGCAGGGGGCGGCTCTCTATCTTGAGCAGGTCTATCGAGCGCCGCGCGAAAGGCTCAAGCGCGTGGTGGAGCGCGCCGGGGCGGTGCTTGAGTTTGACGACGAGCGAGAGCTTGTCCGCGCCGTCGTCCGCCGCCGCCCGGGGCGCGAGCAGCAGGAAGCGCGTGTAGTTCTCCGCGTGGTCTTCGAGTCCGGCGCGGAGGATTTGGCCGCCGTAGATTTCGGCCGCGCGCCGTCCGGCGACGGCCGCGCGCGTCGGGTCGCCGCGGCGGATGACTTCGGCGACGCTCCCGGCGGTGTCCTCGGCGGCCGTGCGGCGTATGTCGGGGCGCGAGGCGAAGAATCGCTCGCACTGCGCGAGCGCGACCGGGTGCGACTCGACCGTGCGAACCTCCGCTTCGGTCGCGCCGGGGCAGCCGATGAGGTAATGCCGGATGGGGATGACGACCTCGGCCGTGACGTGGAGCGGGCTGTCGAGCAGCAGGTCGTAGACGCGGTGGACGGAGCCGGCGAGCGTGTTCTCGACGGGCGCGAGCGCGAGGTCGGCCGCGCCCTGTCCGACGGCCGCGAAGAGCGACTCGAAGGTCGGGCGCGGGACGAGCGCGGCGTCGGGGCCGACGAGCTTGACGGCGGCCTCCTCGCTGAACGCGCCGCGCTCGCCCTGAAAGGCGACGCGCGGCGGCGCGACTTGCGTGCCGCGCCCGCTCATCGCCCGGCCTCTGCTTTGTCCGGCGTCGCCCCGGCCGCGAGCGTCTGGAGCCGGCGCGACTCGCGTATGACGGCGCGGAAGAGTCGCGCGACCGCCGCGTCTTCGAGCGGCCCGCGGTTGTCGCGGCGCGCGCGCTCGACCACTTCGCGCTCGCGCGCGCGGTCGCAGACCGAGAGCCCCGCGACGCGCTTCGACTCGCCGACGCGGACGGCCAGCTCCGCGCGCGCGTTCAGCAGCCGGAGCAGCTCGCCGTCAATCTTGTCTATCTCGACCCGCCAGTCTTCGATGGTCATGCGTCAGACTCCTCGACACTCGCGCGCCCGGCCGCGGCCGGGCATCGGTTCATACAAAAGCGCCGGCCGCGACT
>JBEVKV010000085.1:0-7624 GCA_040509515.1 Pyrinomonadaceae bacterium
TCACCCGCTACCGCGGGCGGTTCTGACCTGCTTGTCCGAGACCGGCTTACACCTTCGCGGTGTTTAGAATCATCTGCGCGGCCTGCTCGACGGCGGGCGAGATGATGTCCTCACCGGCCGACCTCGCCTTCGACTTGAACTGCTTCGCGGCGGCCGGGGCGGCCTCGCCCGGGGCCTGTAGTTTGACTTCGAGGGTCAGCTCGTCCTTCTGCTTGACGTTCGCCGAGACGGTGCCGGCGTTGATGACGGCCGTGGTCGTCGCGGAGGCCGCGACGTTGCCGGCGGTGCTGCCCGTGTGGCCGTAGCCGACCTGCCCGACCGCGGGCGCCACCACCTTGCCGAACATCCCGCCGAAGCCGCCGCCGCCCTTCTTGTGCGAGACCGTGGCGTAGACGACGAAGTCGCACTCCTTCTGCCGCGCCTCCGCATCGACCTGCGAGGGCAGCTTCGCCTCAAGCCGGACGAGCTCGACCGCCGGGCTCTTCAGGTACTCGGCCAGCGTGTTCCTGACGGCCGCCGCAAGGTCTGCCGCCGTCAAGCCATCGCCGACCGAGCCGGTCTTGACCGACGCGAGCCCGAGCCTGACCACGCCCGGCTTCTTCGCGCCGACCTCGGCCGTGGGGGCTTGTGTCTGCGAGCCGGCGAGGCTCGCGACGTTCGCGCCGACGCCGGAGTCGGACGACGATTGGCCGGAGTTCGCGCCACCCGTGTTCGCGTCGTCCGAGCCGGAAGACGCCGCCGCCATCATGGCCGCCGCGCTGAAGTCTTTAACCTCGCGATAGTCGGCGGGCGGCTCGAAGAGAGACGCGTCGAGCGTGGCCTGCGAGAGTTCGATCACCTCGTTCACCATCGAGAAGCTCTCGCGGCCGTCCTTCTCGAACATCGTCATCTTCTCGTAGACGGGGTAGCCGCGCTTGGCCGCGCCGACCGTCTTCATCTGGTAGCGGTCGCGGCAGCCGCCGGCCTGCTGGCGGTTCTGGTAGCCGGCCGCGCGCTCAAGGTCACAGTCGAGCGCGAAGGCGGCGTCGATGTACCAGCCGTCGGTCTCCATCTTGCTCTCGGTCTGCGTGCAGGCGTCGGGCGACGACTTGGTCTCGATGGTGGTGATGATGCGGCGCGCGGTGTAGCCGAACATCTGTTTGCGCTCGCCCGTGTCGCGGGTCGTGACGGTCGAGGTGACGATGCCGCCCTTCGTCTGCTCGACCACCTGTCGCGTGCCCGTCGCCGGGGCGTTCGCGGCGGCGTCCGACGTTTGGTACGGGTTGACGGTGTACGCCTTCATGGCCGGCATAATCTGGATGTCGCGGCGCAGGTCGCACTGCTGGATGGTGACCGACTGGCCGCCCATGCCCTCCGTGCGCTGGCGCTTGCCCTTGATGTAGGTGGCGTTTTCGTAAGACTGCCCCTGCATGGTCTGGCGCGACTTAATCTTAACGTCGGCGCGCGCCTCGGCGGTGGCCGTGGCGGCGCAGAGCAAAAGGAACGCGAGGCGGCCGGCTCGTAGTATCTGACGCATGATGAATCCCTCCCGGTGACTTGTTTGGAGCGTTGGCGAGCCGCATCGGCCCTCACCGTCTAACGCGCAAACGCCGCCGGAATAGGATCAGGGGAAAGCGGAAGGGGCGAGGGACGAAGGCGGGCGCGCCTCTCATCCCTCGCCCCTCGACCCCGCGGGGTTCCGCTTCTTACTGCGGACGCAGGACGGGCGGCGTCGGGGTCGTCGGGCGTTTGGGCGGGTTGCGGCGCAGTTCTTCCATTAGGAATTTGACGGCGGCTTCGAGCGTCGGGTCTTCGCCGCGCGCGAGCGCGTCGGGGCGGTCGACGACCAGAACGTCCGGGTCGACGCCCGTGCTCTCGACGGCCCAGCGGCCTTCGAGGTCGAAGAAGCGGAACGAGGGCGTCGTCAGGTTGCCGCCGTCGGCGAGCTGCGGGTTGCCGGAGAGTCCGATGAGCCCGCCCCACGTCGTCGTGCCGAAGAGGCGCCCGAGCGCGCGCTCGCGGAAGAAGTAGGGCAGCGCGTCGCCGCCCGAGCCGGCGTAGCCGTTCGTCAGCATCGCCTTCGGGCCGACGTGCGCGAAGCCGGGCGTCGAGATGGGCTCGATGCCGCGCTGCGCCCAGTAGCTCAAGGGTCGCCGCTCAAGCAGCTCGATCATGCGGTCGGGGATGAAGCCGCCGCCGTTGTAGCGGTCGTCGATGACGAGCGCGTCTTTGTTCGCCTGCGGGTAGAAGCCCCTGAACAACTCGCGGTTGCCCTCGACCGCCGTGTTCGGCGCGTGGATGTAGCCGACGCGCCCGCCCGAAAGTTTCTCGACGAGCGCGCGGCGCGACTGTACCCAGTCGAGGTAGCGCAAATTCGACTCGCTCCTCACGGGGCGCACGCGCTCCTCGCGCGAGCCGGCCGGGTCGGGCCGGTCGTTCAAGGTGAGCGTGACGACGCGCGCGGCCTTCCCTTCGAGTAGCTCGTAGAAGTTCTTCACGCCGCGCGTCGTGCGGCCGTCCACGGCGAGGATGAGGTCGCCCGCCTTCGCGCGCACGCCCGGCTCCGTGAGCGGCGAGCGGAAGGACTCCTGCCAGTTCTCGCCGGGGAAGATTTTGGCGATGCGGAAGTAGCCCGAAGCGTCCGGGACGATCTCCGCGCCGAGCAGACCGCCGTCGGCGCGCGCCACGCGCGGCGGGTCGTCGCCGCGCTCCGCGTAGACGTGGCCCGCCATCAGCTCGCTCCCCAACTCGGTGAGCAGGAAGGTGAAGTCCTCGCGGTTGGCGACGTGCGGAATCATCACGCCGTACTTGTCGCGCATCGCGCGCCAGTCGACGCCGTGCATGTTCGGGTCGTAGAACCAGTCGCGCATCGTGCGCCACGCGTCCGTGTACATCTCGGCCCACTCGGCCTTCGGGTCGAGCTTCATCGTCATGCCTTCGAGCCTGAGGAGGCCGGCGTCAGGCTTCTGGCCGGGCGCGAGCGGCGCGACGCCGTACTGGTCGCGCGCCTGAAAGACGATGTGCTTCATGCCGGCGGCGAGGTCGTACTCCTGTATGCCCTCGATGATGGGCTGCTCGGCCTTAGCTTCGAGGTTGTAGAGCATGAGGCGGCCGGGGCCGCTCAGGTAGAGCACGCCCGCGTCGGTCGCGGACAGGTGACGGTAGTTGCTGTTCGGGGCGGGGATGGCGCGCACGCGGTTCTCGAACCCGGCGAAGTCGATTTTGACGGCGGCGCCCGCCGGCTGTGTCGTCTTCGGCTCCTCGCCCCTGCCCGCGGCCTGAGCGCCGGTTTGGGCCGCGGGAGTGGCCGCCGTTTCGGGCTGCGGGGTCGGCTGCTGTGCGGGCGTGGCCGCGCCCTGCGGCGTGGCCTGCGGCTGGCCGCCCTGCGCGGGCGGCTGCTGCGCGGGGTTGGGCGGCTGCGTGAGCGGGCGCTCCGAGGTCTTGGCGCGCTCCTCGTCGCTCGTCGGGAGGAAGAGCGCGGGGCCGTCGGCCGCGAGCAGCCCGACGTAGACGCGCGTCGGGTTCGTGTAGACGTAGTTGAACTCGAAGCTGCTGAACGTCAGGTTGAAGTCGCGGTTCGAGAGGAAGTAGAGGTAGCGCCCCTTCGGGTCGAAGACCGGCTGCGTGTCGTTCGTCATCCCGCCCGTCAGGCGCTCCGGCCTGCCCGCGGCGAGCGAGTAGACCCAAATCTCCGACATCTGGTTGTCGCCGAGCTTCGAGTAGGCGATCCAGCGCGAGTCGGGGGCCCAACTGTAGTTCGTGATGTCGTTGCGCGTGCCGCGGTCAACGTCCGTCGTTCTGCCGGTCGCCACGTCCACGAAGCGGAGGCGCTGCTTCTTGTCGCCGTAGGCGAGCAGGCGGCTGTCGGGCGACCAGACGGCCGGGTAGCGCCACACGTCGCCGTCGGTCGTCACACGACGCTCCGCGCCCGTGCCGTCCGAAGCCCGCACGTAAATCTCGTACTCGCCCGAGCGGTCGGAGAGGTACGAGACCCAGCGGCCGTCGGGCGACCACGCGGGCATCATCTCGCGCACGCCCTGCGTGTCGGTGAGGTTGCGCACCTCGCCCTCCTTGGCGGGCGCGGTGTAGATGTCGCCGCGCGCGCCGAAGAGTGCGCGCGCGCCCGAGGGCGAGATGGAGAATCTCTCGACGAACTCCCTGACGTTGACGAAATAAGGGACGGTCTCGGGGAAGTCGCCGTAGACGCGGATGGGGACGCGCTCCTCCTTGCCCGAACGCGCGTCGAGACGGTAGACGTAGCCGCCCGCCTCGTAGACCAGAGAGTCGCCGGAGCCCGAGGGCCAGAGCACGTCATAGTCGGTGTGGTTCGTCACCTTCCGCGTCCGCTTCGTCCGCGTGTCGTAGGCGAAGAGGTTCATCGTCCAGTCGCGGTCGGAGATGTAGTAGACGGTGTCGCCGAGCCAGACGGGCAGCGTGTCCTGCGCGCGCGTGTCCGTAATCTGCTCGGCGGTGTTGGCCTTCAGGTCGTAAATCCAAACGTCGGGCGACTGGCCGCCGCGGTAGTGCTTCCAGCCGCGGAACTCGTTCGAGATCGGCGTGAAGGCGACCCGCCCGCCGTCGGGCGAGTAGCTGACGCCGCCCGCCTCGGTGATGGCGAGCGGCTGCTCGGTGCCGCCCTCGAAGGGGACTGTGTAGGGTCGCCCCAAACGGTCGCTCATCGGGACGCGGTGGGCGCGGAAGACGACGGACTTGCCGTCGGGCGTCCAGCCGAGCACGCGGTTGTCGAAGCCGCTGCGCGGCGGCAGGGCGGCCACCTCGTTGTAGAAGGTGAGCTGACGCGGCTCGCCGCCCGAGGCAGAGATGACGTAGACCTGCCGCGTGCCCGAGTACTGGCCCGAGAAGGCTATCCAGCGGCCGTCGGGCGAGAACTTCGGGAACAGCTCAAGACCGGGGTGCGAAGTGAGACGGCGCGCGGTGCCGCCCGCGGCCGGCACCGTCCACACGTCGCCCGCATAGACGAAGGCGATCTGGTCGCCGTTGATGTCGGGGTAGCGCAGCAGCCGCGCGAGGCCGTCGCCGCGAGAGACCTGCGCGGTCTGCGCGCCGGCGGGCGCGGCCCAGCCGACGAGCAGCAGGGCGGACAGTAAGAGAGACCTGTACATTCGTGATGACTCCTCGGAGAGTTGTATGGCTTTTAAATTTTCGGCTTGAAAATTTCGGATTGATTATACCCGAGCGCGGGCGAAAAGGTTTCCGCGCACGCCGAAAGGGGCTTCGGGCGCACGCGCGGGTCTGTTAAAGTAGTCGGCAATCCAGCTTAAAACATTCGCGGAGGTGGAGCTTGAGAATCCTGTTTACGCTCGCGCTGGCCGGGCTCGCGGCCTCGAACCTGCTGGCGCAGACTTCGGCGCGGAGGCCCGGCGCCGGCGGCCTGCCCGCGGGCTACTGGCCTGAGGAGAAGAGCCGCGCGCTGCTTGAGAAGACCGGCGAGGTGCGGCTCGCGCCCGACACTTCGCACCTCACGCCGGGCGAGCGGCGCGCGGTCGAGAAGCTGATCGAGGTCGGCAAAATCTTCCAGACGGTCTACGAGGAGCAGCGTCACGAGCGCGCCTCGGAATCGCACGCCGCGCTCGTCGCGCTCGACCGCCGGCTCGGCTCGCCCGCGGCGACGCGCGACCTGCTCGACCTCTACCGGCTGTTTCAGGGGCCGGTCGCCACGACGCTCGAAAACAAGCGCGAGCCGTTCGTGCCCGTCGAGCTGACTACGCCGGGGCAGGCCATGTACGGCGGCGCGACCAAGGAGGAGGTCGAAGCCTTCCTCGCCGCGCACCCGGAGAAGCGCGACAGCATCCTCGACCAGCGGACGGCCGTCCGCCGCGCCACGGCCGCGAACCTGCGCCGCGATTTGGGGAAGCTGCGCCAGTACCCCGCGCTCGACACGCTGCACCCGGGGCTGCGCGCCGAGCTTGAGAGGTTGATGGCGCGACCCGACGCGAAGACGCTCTACGCCGTGCCCTACTCGGTGGCGTGGGCCGACGAGATGACACGCTCGCACGCACTCTTGAACGAGGCCGCCGGCGCGGTCGCAAAAGACGACCCGGAGTTCGCGCGCTACCTGCGCAACCGCGCGCGCGACCTGCTCTCGAACGACTACGAGTCGGGCGACGCCGCGTGGGTCACGGGTCACTTCAAGAACCTCAACGCGCAGGTCGGCTCTTACGAAACTTACGACGACGCGCTCTACGGCGTGAAGACCTTCTACTCGTTCGTCGTCCTCAGCAACCGCCGCGCGGAGACCGAGCAATTGCGCGCGGCGATGAAGGGCCTGCAGGCGCTACAGGAATCTCTGCCGTACAAGTTCCCGCGCCGCGTGCGCGAGGAGATTTCGGTCGGGGCCTACGACGTGGTCGCGGACTTCGGGCAGTCGCGCGGCGGCAACACCGCCACCATCCTCCCGAACGAAGCCTACATCGGCCGCCGCTACGGCCGCACCATCATGCTCCGCGCCAACATCATGCGGAGCCCCGAAATTTTTCAGGGCACGAGCAGCGCGTCGTGGGAGGCGGCCGTCGACCCGCGCCACCGCGCGGAGTTGACCTCGGACGGCAACTTCTTCCGCACGCTCTGGCACGAGGTCGGCCACTACCTCGGCGTCGACCAGACGAAGGACGGCCGCGACCTCGACGTGGCGCTGGAGGACGACGCCGACCTGCTCGAAGAGATGAAGGCCGACCTCGTCTCGCTCTACGTCGCGGAGGCGCTGCGCAAGCAGGGCTACTACAGCACGGACGCGCAGCTCCGCGCGGTCTACGCGAGCGGCGTCCTGCGCGTCTTGCAGAACAACAAGCCGCGCCGCGACCAGCCGTACCAGACGATGCAGCTCATGCAGTGGAACTACTTCATGGAGAACGGGCTGCTCTCGTTCGACCGCGAGACGAAGCTGCTCCGCATCAACTACGACAAGTATCACGACGTAATCGGGAAACTGCTGACGCGCGTCCTCGAAGTCCAGCATCAGGGCGACAAGGCGGCGGCCGACCGCTTCGTCGAGCAGTACGCGAAGTGGGACGAGGGGCTGCACGGCGCGGTCGCCGCCTCCGTCCGCGGCCGCCAGCGCCACCGCTTCCGACTCTTCAAGTACGCGGCGCTCGGCGAATGAGGGCGCGGGCGCGGAAATCGGCGCGCATTAGTCGTGTAATGTGTGTGCAACCTTGAGAGGGCGGGGAAGCCGGGGGATTTTATGGAAGACTTTTTCGCGGGCGGGCTCTTACCGGAATTGGAACGGCGCGGGCTCCGACGCATCATTTCGCCGGAGAAGATAGTCGCGGCCGTCGACAACCTCACGCGCCACGAGATGTTAGGCACGGCCGAGCTGGCCGACTTCAGTTGCCTCGGGATGGCGCTCAGGAATCTGCCGGGCGACCCCGTCGCGGCCACGGGCGACCGGCTCTGGGTTTCGCTCATCGCGGCCGAGGGCATCATCCCGCTCACCGCCAAGCTCGTCCACGTCCACCGCGGCGGCCTGTTGGGGCTGCGCATCGACACGCCCTCGCCCGCCGGGCAGCACTTCCTGCTCCGCCTCTACGAGCGCGTCTCACAGCCCGTGCGCGCCGAGAGCCCGCTCGACGCCGGCTAAAAAAATAGACCAACGCGGACGCGGAGAGACAGCCTTAAGCATTTGAAA
>JBEVKV010000086.1:0-4688 GCA_040509515.1 Pyrinomonadaceae bacterium
AACCCGCGATGCCGGCGGCGCGTGCGCGGCGGCGGGACTCGTACGCACGCAGGGCCGCGCGCGGGTCTTCATATCTGGCGAGGCAGCGCGCGAGGACGGCGGCGTCTTCGACGGCCATGCAGCCGCCCTGCCCGAGGTTGGGCGTCATCGGGTGAATCGCGTCGCCGAGGAGCGTGACGCGCCCCGCGCCCCAACGCACGGCGGCGGGACGGTCGTAGGCCGCGTTGCGCAGGATTGATTCGGAGGGCGTCGCCTCTATCAACTCGGTCACGGGCGCGCACCAGCCGGCGAACAGCCGCGACAACTTCGACGCGTGCTCCGCGGGCGGCTCCGTCGTCCCCTCCGGCTCGTTCGCGGTCGCCCACCAGCCCGTGCGCCCGAGTCCCAGAGGCCCGACGCCGAAGCGTCGCCCCTCGCCGTAGACCTCAAGCGCCGTCCCGTCCGCGAGCGGCGCGCCCGCGAGCCGCGTGACGCCGCGCCAAACGCTGTAGCCGCGGTAGACCGGCTCCGACGCGCCGAGCACCTGCGAGCGCACGCGCGAGTGCAGCCCGTCCGCCCCGACGAGCACGTCGCAGACGACCTCCGCCCCGCCCTCGAAGCGCGCCACGACCTCTCCGCCCCCGTCGGCGAATTCTTTAAACTCCTCAAACGTCTCCCCGAGGTGGAGCGAGTCGGCGGGCAGCGCCGCGCGCAGCACCGTCTGCAAGTCAGCGCGGCGGAGCGCGACCGCCGGCGAGCCCGTCTCGGGGAACGCGAAGTGTTTGTAAGGCGTCCCGTCGCGCCCGAGCCAGAGCGCGCGCTCGATGCGCCCCGCGCGCGCGAGCACCTCGCCGCCGAGCCCCAGCCGCTCAAGCGCCCTGAAGGCGTTGGGCCAAACCGCAATGCCTGCGCCGACCTCAAGCAGCTCGGGGGCCTGCTCGTAGACCGACGGCTCGAAGCCCTCGCGCCGCAGCGCCAGCGCCGCCGCCAGCCCCCCGATGCCGCCACCGACGATGACGATTCGCATGCGCGACATTCTCGCACAGGCACCCGGCGACTCGGTTTGCGTTCGGCGCGCGCGTTGCGCGAGAATGGCGATTCGTTTTAGTCAACGGATTCTTCTCTGA
Organism: Pyrinomonadaceae bacterium; assembly: GCA_040509515.1. Taxonomy (GTDB): domain Bacteria; phylum Acidobacteriota; class Blastocatellia; order Pyrinomonadales; family Pyrinomonadaceae; genus QHXN01. The sequence continues at coordinate 1,107 of JBEVKV010000086.1, forward strand.
GAGGGGCCGCTTAAACTCCGATGCGCTGGTCACACTATTTCATCCCCACTTTGCGCGAAGACCCCGCCGACGCGGAGGTCGTCTCGCACCGTCTGCTCCTGCGCGCGGGCTACATCCGACAGCTCGGCGCGGGCATCTACTCCTTACTCCCGCTCGGCTGGCGAGTCGCGCAGCGCGCGACCCGCATCATCCGCGAGGAGATGGAGGCCGTAGGCGGGCAGGAGTTCTTCCTCCCTGCCATCCACCCGGCCGAGGTCTGGAAAGAGTCGGGCCGCTGGGAGGTGATGGGCGAGACGATGTTCCGTCTGAAGGACAGGAAGGGCGCGGACATGTGTCTCGGCATGACGCACGAGGAGATCTTCACGACCATCGCGCGCCACGAGATACGCTCGTACAAGCAGCTCCCGCAGGTCTGGTACCAGATACAGACCAAGTTCCGCGACGAGGAGCGCCCCAAGTCCGGCCTGATGCGCCTGCGCCAGTTCATCATGAAGGACGCCTACTCGTTCGACGTGGACAAGGCCGGGCTCGACAAGTCGTTCGAGGATCAGCGCGGAGCCTACAAGAAAATCTTCGACCGCTGCGGCCTCAAGTACCACATCGTCGAGGCTTCGTCCGGCGCGATGGGCGGCACCGCGTCCAACGAGTTCATGGCGCGCACCAACGCGGGCGAGGACTTCATCGCCGTCTGCGACGCCTGCGGCTACGCCGGCAATCTTGAGAAGGCGACTTCCCGAATCCCGCAAATCGAAGACGAGGCCGGCCCCGCCGCGCCCGAAGAGTTCCCGACGCCGGGCGTCCGCACCATCGAAGATTTGACGACCTTCCCCGGCGGCGCTCCGGCCGACCGTCAGGTCAAGACGCTCGTCTACGTCGCCACCGACGGCGCGACGCAGGAGCAGTACGCGGTGCTCGCGCTTCTGCGCGGCGACCACCAGTTGCAGGAGGTCAAGCTCGCCGACTCGCTCGGCGCTTCGCAAGTCCGCGCCGCGCACCCCGAGGAGATACGCGACCTGCTCGGAGCCGGCGCGGGAAGCCTCGGCGGAGTCGGCGCGGGCGACAGGGCCGCGGCCGCGAAGCGGAAGCTGCGCATCGTCGCCGACTCGGCGCTCAGAGGGCGGCGCGCGATGACGACCGGCGCCAACAAGGACGAACACCACCTGCGCGGCGTGGACGTGGAGCGCGACATCAAGCCGGAACTCTGGGCCGACCTGCGAACTGTTGTGGCGGGCGAGGCGTGCCCGAACTGCGAGGCGGGGACGCTCGACGTGTTCAAGGCGATGGAGATCGGCCACATCTTCAAGCTCGGGACGAAGTACTCCGAGTCGATGGGCGCGACCGTCCTGACGCAGGACGGCAAGGAGGCTCCCATCGTGATGGGCAGCTACGGCATCGGCGTCGAGCGCATCATGTCGGCAGCCGTCGAGCAGAGCCACGACGCCGACGGCATCGTCTGGCCGCGCGCGCTCGCGCCCTTCGACGCGGTCGTCACCGTCACCAACGTCAAGCAGCAGGAGATAACCGACGCCGGCGAGCGGCTCTACACGGAACTGCGCCGCGCCGGCCTCGAAGTCCTCCTCGACGACCGCGACGAGCGCGCCGGGGTCAAGTTCAAGGACGCAGACCTCATCGGCATCCCCCTGCGCCTCACCGTCGGCAAGAAGGTCTCCGACGGCAAGGTCGAACTCTTCGACCGCGCCACGAAGCAGAGCGAAGACGTGACCCTCGACGAAGTCGTCGCCCTCGTTCAGTCGCGCGCCCTCGCAGGACTGTAGAAGGCCAGACCGTCAAAGGCAGGCCGTCAAAGGTCAGACCACTGGAAGACGAACAGCTAAGCGGCGTTCCCATCCTCCATTAAGGATGAAAACGCCGCTTTCCGTTTAACGGGCAGCAACTCCCCGAGCACCTTGCCGCATCTATTCAATAGCTTACATTTACGATACCGTGCCGCTTTTTTTGCCGATGCTTCCGCGCACAGGCCAAATTCCCTTGCAATAACTTTGTCATAGCTTGACACAACTCTGTGACAAAGTTATTCTGACCACGTCGCAGGAAAGGTTGAGCCAACGCTCCATCCGTCTTTCGTCACCATGACAATCTGAATTGTTCCGACGGCGCTCGGCTTGTGGGCTACCGGGGGTCGAAGTGTGCCTGCGCGCGGGCGCCGCCCCACCTACATCGCGGCGCGGCGCGCTTTTTTAACGCACGGCATTCTTCAAACAGAGGACTCTCCATGACGCCCATCATCGACACTTCGTCCGTCAACGAGTCGGACGCTTTCACCAAGCACCTCGGCATGTTCACACACCCGAAGGGCGCGCACCTCATCGAGCGGACGCGCCCGCTCGGCGAGTGGCTCGACCGGCGGATAGAGTTGGGGACGTGGCCTTACAGCCGCTCGCTGGAAACCTCGCCGGACACGACGGCGCGCGTGCGCAGCTCGAACGGGGTGACAATCGAGGGCATCAACTTCGGTTCGCAGGACTACCTCGGGCTCGCCTCGCACCCGTCGGTGCACGACGCGGCCATCCGCGCTCTCGCCGACTACGGTCCGCACAGCGCCGCCTCGGCCATCCTGCAAGGCAACACCGGGCTCTCGCGCCGGCTTGAGCGGGCGGTTGCCGAGCACGTCGGGGCCGAGCACGTCCTGCTCTTCCCGACGGGATGGGCGGCGGGCTTCGGCACCATCGTCGGGCTCGTGCGGCCGAACGACCACGTCGTGCTCGACCAGAACTCGCACGCCTGCCTGATGCAGGGAGCGCGCGCCGCCACCGACAAGCACACGTTCTTCCGCCACCGCGACACCGAGGACGCGCGCCGCAAGCTCGCGAAGATTCGCGCGAAGGACGCGGAGAACGCCATCCTCGTCGTCACCGAGGGGCTGTTTTCGATGGACTCGGACAGCCCAGACATCGTCACGCTGCAGGAGGTCTGCCGCGAGTTCGGCGCGGTGCTTCTGGTCGACGTGGCGCACGACCTCGGCGCTTCGGGGCCGCGGGGCACGGGGCAGTTGGGATTGCAGGGCGCGCTCGGCCAGGTAGACCTCGTGATGGGCGCGTTCTCGAAGACGTTCGCGAGCAACGGCGGCTTCCTCGCGACGAACAGCGAGTCGGTCAGGCACTACGTCAGCATCTACGGCGGCTCGCACGCCTTCTCGAACGCGCTCTCGCCGATTCAGGCGGGGGTCGTCCTCGAATCGCTGCGCATCGTGCGTTCCGTTGAGGGCGAGCGGCTGCGCGCGCGTGCGGCGGCGAACATCGCGCGGCTGCGCGCGGCGTTCGAGGCCGAAGGGCTTGAGTGCTATGGGGAGCCGTCGAACATTGTCCCCGTCGGCGTGGGCGACGAGCGTTTGGCGAAGTGGACGGGACGTGCGCTCGAAGAGAACGGGCTCATCGCCAACCTCGTCGAGTACCCGGCGGTGGCGCGCGGCAAGGCGCGTTTCCGCTTTCAGGTCATGGCCTCGCACACCGACGAGCAGCTCGAACGCGGCGTCGAAATCTTCCGACACTCACTCGCCGAGGCGCGGCAAAGACTCGCGGAGTAAGTCCGGAGGGGCAGGGTTAAAGGGGAAGGGGGAAGGGA
>JBEVKV010000087.1:0-38451 GCA_040509515.1 Pyrinomonadaceae bacterium
CGGTCCATGCGGAGGAGGCGACGTGCAGCCAGTTGAAGTACTTCCAGCCGAGGCCCGGCCCTGTGTCAGCCTCGTCGCCGGGGGTGGCGACGACTCCGAGCCCGTCGCCGCTCTTGGCGCGCTTAATGATGGCCTCCAAGCTCTGGTAGTAGCTCTGGGCCTTGTCACGCAACTGCCCACCCTGAAGAAACATTGCCATGACCGCGCCCGCCGTGGCCTCGCACTGTATCCCGCTGCCGTTGAGGGCGAACTTGAACCCGCTGTAGCCGACCGTCTGCGTGCTCAGGCGGTCGAGCATGAACTGCAGGCTTCGGGCGTTGGCATCGGGGTTGAGGCCCGCGAGCGCCGTCCATGATTGGGTATCGGTCGGCACGACGCCGGAGTTCAAGGAATCCCCCTCGCCCGTGCCGGTGACGTAATAGCCGTCGTGCACCAGGCAGGAGATCACGAGTTTACGCGCGTGCTCGGCCGCCTCTTTAAAGCGCGGGTCTTCCGTCAGGACGTGCAGGTTCCTGAAGAAGGCGTAGGCGTCGACGTTATGCTCGACCGAACGCCACTTACGCTTGTTCCCCCACTGATCCTCGCCGCCGCTGAAGCCGAACCGGTCATCCATCACGTAGCAGTTGGTCAGCAGCCAATCGGCTATGAGCAAGGAGTTGTGCAGGTACCGGTAGCGTCGGTTCTGCGCGTAGAGACGCGTCAGGGCGATGCCCGCCCAGCACATGTTGCCGATGTCGCGCGTCCCCCCGTCGGGGTAGTAGACGGAGGTCGTGTAGTTGCCGCTCGGGTCGAGGAGGGACGTCGCCTTCGTGGCGGCGACGATGCGTCCTCCCCCGACGGGGTCGTGCTCCAGAGCGGTGCAGAGCCCGTCGACCAAATCCGTGGCGCGCCCGAGGTCGCCGCGCAACTGCATGTAGATCGCGGCCATCGCGGTGTCATAGGTGTCGGCGCGGTAGAAGATGTTGGCCTGCTCCCCGAGCCGCGGCGAGCCGGGCAGGCGGTAGGTCTGCACGTAGCGCGGCCCCGAGGTCATAAACTGATCCATCTGCTGGCAGAGGAACAGGTCGATCTTGTCCGGCACGGAGGCCAGCTCGGCCACATTCTTGCCGGGCAGCAGCGGGAAGGCGCGCACCGCCGTCCTGTCCTTCGGCTTGCGGCCGATCTTGATCCCCTCCCAGTCCACCAGCCGCATGAAGCCCTCGTCGCCGGTGTAGCGCGTGAGGTGCTCCGTCCACCAGTCGTCCACGGCCTGCGCCTCCTTCTTGCCGTACTCGCCGATGAGCCGGCGCGCGTTCTCCTGCGCGTCATAGAACTCCCTGCTCTCGAAGTCCTTCGGCACCCACGGCGAATACACACTGACCAGGAACGAGCCCGCCTCGTAGCCCTCGGGGTTAGTCTGCCACTGCGAGAACTTGTCGTAAGCCTTAAACTGCACTTTCTTCTCGGGCTTCCCGATCGTGAGCCGCGTCTCCTCAGTCATGACAAGGGTGCCCTTGCCCTCCGCGATCTTGCCCATGCGGAATTCCCAGAAGCGCCTGTAGAGGCTGCCCGCCAAGTCCGAATACCTGATGGCCGTGGTGTTGAGCGCCATCTGGTTCTCGTAGCGGTCGGGGTACATCTTCACCTGATCGAGCAGCGCCGCGACGTGCGTCACCATGACGAGTTGCAGGGGCTCGACCACTCGCGGGAGATACTTGTCAGGGACGGTGGCGACTTCGGCCGTGACGATCTCCGCCTGCATGAGCAGGTAGCCCAGACGGATCTGGCGCTCGTTCTGATCGACCACGAGGGCATACTGCCGGAACGCGTTGCCGAGCCCGCTCAGCCGCGCCCCCACGCGGGCGAACGCGTCCTTCGCCAGCGCGTCACTGATCTCCCGTCTGACGAGCTCCGTCACGCGCCCCTCGACCTGCGCCCAGATGTCAACCTCCTTCTTCGGGAAGATGAGCTCGTCCAGGATAAAGTTGATTATGGAGCCGACGACCGGCGGGGCTTCGCTGGTCGCCGCCCCGATGAGCTTTCTGACCACCGTCTCGGTGCTGATCACAATCTCCATAAACTTCTCCTTCCGTAGAGGCCGGGACGTTGTAGTGCGCGGTGGGACTGAAACGGACAGTCGAGCGTCGCCCGCACACACACTGCTTTACATGAGGAGCGTTTGTGCGCCCCGCGTGACGTCGTGTTCAACTGCGGCGGGAGCGACAGGGCTAAATACATGCCTCGCCGTCAAACAGCATCTGTTCATGGGAAGACGATCGGATGACGTCCGGGAATGCTTGTGGAAGATACTATCAAACGAATTCACCCGTCTAGGTTTTAATTTCGCCGGCGCAATCTGGTGACGTACTTACCTTTCGCCCGAATAAGGTGCCCCTTGTCTCCTTCGGTGACACTTCTCGCCCCTGTTAAGGTGCCTCTCACACCTTCAGGAGGGGCACCATGAGCACTACCGTTAAGCACTTCTCCCCGCGCGCATCTCTGGCCGCTCTCGGCCTCAAGCTCCGACGGCTCAGCTTCCAAGAGGCCATCGCCAACACGGTCAAGGTTCCGCAGAAGACTGTGCGCCACACGCCGGCCGAGAAGCTCTACGACGCCTTCGTCGCGATCCTCACCGGCGCACATGGCCTGTCAGAGATCAACACCCGGCTGCGCGCAGACCCCACGCTTCAACATACTTTCGGCCGCTCTACCTGTGCCGAGTATTCGCTCGTCCAAGACACGCTCGACGCCTGCACCACAGAGAACGTCAAAGAGTTGCGGCGCGGCGTCACCTCGCTCTTCCGCCAACACTCCCGCGCCGCACGACACGACTACTCCGCCTCGCCCCAAGTCCTCGACCTCGACATGACGGGGCTGCCCTGCGGCCCGCAGGCGGAGCTCTCCCGCAAGGGTTACTTCTCTAAAGAAGGCATCCGCTACGGTCGCCAGCTCGGCCGTGTCGTCGCCGGAGCCACGCAGGAAGTGGTCGCCGACCTGCTCTTCGCTGGCAACGTCCAGCTCAACACCGCCCTACACTCGCTCGTCGCCGCGGCCGAAGAGGTGCTCAGCCTCGACCGCTGGCGGCGCGGCAGGACCGTGCTGCGGATGGACTCGGGCGGCGGCTCGCTCACGGACGTTAACTGGTGCCTGGCGCGCGGTTACCAACTCCACTGTAAGGACTTGTCGAGCAAGAGAGCCGAGGCGTGGGCCGACACCGTCGCGGAGTGGTTCGATGATCCGGCGCACCCGGAGCGGCAGGTCGGCTGGGTCGTCCCCGAAGACGCCCCCCACTACGCCCCACTTTGGAGGCGTCATCGGGTGCCGGTTCAAGGTCGGTGGGAGGGCGCATCAATCACCACATTTTGCAGGCTCTTTCGCAGAACACGGCGATGTTACACTCCACTCAAAGCGTTGCACATCGCCCTTTACTGAGTGTTTTCGTCTACTCCAGACTTTTTCAGGGACAACTATCACTACTACGTTAAGTAGCTCAGGTGGAGTCGAACAGCGCGACTCTTTGTGCGCGATGATAGCTGTGACACTCCGGACACCGCGTCAGTGCCAGCACCTGATTGAGCCACCGCCTCATCTGCGGTAACGTCCACAAGCTTTTTTTTGCCCCGCTTCATCAACTGCAAAAAGCAGTAGGCCATGAAGCAGAGCGTCAGGTGATGGTGCAACCCGCGCCACGACCGCCCCTCGAAGTGATCCAGCCCTAACTCCTCCTTCAACTGCTGGTAGCCCTGCTCGATCTTCCACCGCTCGTGCGCCCACAGCATTAACTGCCGCACCGAAGCGCGCCGCCCCGCATTCGACAGGTAGTACTTCACCGTCCCATCACTTAACCGCTCGATGAGCAGCCACCGCTCCGCGCCGGGCCGCCGCCAGGCTTGCGTGTTGGTCTCTCGCACACGCAGCGCCACGATCTCGACCGTCTTCGGCTGTCGCAACGGCAGGCGGACCTTCTGCCACTTCCGCCCCTCCCGCTCGACCCGCTCGCGCCACTGTCTGGCACGCAGCGGTTGTGCCTGCGGGTCGGCGACCTGCGGGAACCGGCGCGGTCTCCCCGTCGGGTTCATGGCCGTCGTCACCGCGACATCGGCCGGCCAGAAGCTGTGGCTCTCGGGAACCTGAGCGACGAAGACCTGCCCCCGGTGGTCCAGTTCATGAAGGAACTCTTTGACCTCGCCGTAGCCCGCATCGCAGACGATGACTTCGGGTGCGACCTCCGGCTTGAGTTCGTCCAGCAACTCCAGCGCAATCTTCCACTTCTCCCGGAAGACCTGACACTCTGTGGGGACGCCGGCTCGCCCCATCCGCTCGGCGTCCGAAGTCCAGACTTGCGGCAGGTACAACCGCCCGAGTAGTGGGAAGTGGCTCTGCGCGTCAGCGTAGTGCCAGGTGACGACCGACTGGCAGTTCGCCACCTTGCCCAGAGCCCCGCAATACTGCCGCGCCACCCCGACCGACGCCTTGCCCTGCTTGGGCAGCGTCGTATCGTCAAGGACGAGCCGCGCACGCTGGCCCGCACGCCGCCGGAGCATCAGTCGCGCCAAGTCCAGTTGGAGGGCCTCGTGCGCCCACGGGCTCTGGTTGACGAACTGCTGCATGGCCTGTGCGTCGCCGCCGGCCACCCGCTCGGCCATCGGCTCGACCGATTTGCGCTCGCCATCGAGCAACAGCCCCGTCAGATACTGCTTGCACCAGTAACGGCGCTCCGAGCGGCCGAGCAACCCGCCGAACTGCTCGACGAAATCGCCTAGTTGTTTCTCAAGTGCGTTGAACTGCGCCAGTTGCATCTGATGCTATCCTCGTTGGGATAGCATCATACGAGTTGTCTGCTACTTAACGTAGTAGTGCTATTTAGGTCTTAGAGGGTAAGGGCATGGTTTGTTCGTCCCGGCCGCTATGAGTGGCCGACGTAATTCCGCGCTAGCCTCACTTCAAACTTAGAAAAAATTTTTCGCACGGGTGATCCTGCCCGCGCGGGATTCGCGCGTTTGAGTGTGTAGCCCAGTTTGAAAGGAACCGTTTCAGAATGCCTTACACTCTGACCAATCTCTCGCGCTACCTACTGCTCGTGCCACTCAACGGCGGCGAGACGCTCCACCTCGCGCCGGGCGAGTCCTCGGACGTAGATACGCTGGAGGTCGAACACAACCCCAGGATAGAGAGACTGTTGAACGACAGTCTGCTCAGACGCACCGACAAAGCCGACCCTTCGGCCGCCCCGCGGCTCAAGCCGGTCGCCCCCGTCATACAAAAGGCCCCGACCGAACCCAGGCGCACACCGCGGAAGAAGCCCATCCTGACGGAAGAGGCCGAATAGCCCTTACAACCTAGCCGCCGTCTTCAGGCGAAGGAGAGATGATCATGGAGTTTTTGCACCCTGGCGTCTACGTCCAGGAGATTTCCAGCGGGGCGCGCCCGATTGAGGGCGTCAGCACTTCGACGGCCGCCTTCATCGGGACGGCCGAGAAGGGGCCGACGGATCGCGCCCTGATGGTCACGAGTTTTGCCGAGTTCCGTGCGACGTACGGCTCCTTCCTGGCGGGCAGCTTCCTCGCCCACTCGGCGCTCCAGTTCTTCAACAACGGAGGCGGCCGCCTCTACGTCGTGCGCGCCGTGCGCGCGGCGGCCGCCGCGAGCATCTCGCTCGCCGACCGCCGCGCCAACAGCACCGCGCGCGCGCTCACCATCACGGCCACGAGCGTCGGCCGGTGGGGTAACGACCTCGACATAGACATCGCCGACGGGACGCTCGACCCCGGCGACGAGTTCAGGCTCTCGGTCAAGCAGGGCGGCGTCGCCGTCGAGGTCTTCGACAACCTGAGCATCAACCCGGCCGCGCCCAACTACGCCGAGACGGTCGTCAACCGCTCTTCGCAGCTCATACGACTGAGCGTAGACACCACCGCGACGACGACCGACGCCGGCTACAGCCAGAGCGCGTCCGGGGCGGCCGCCGCGCTCGTCACGGGCAAGCGCCGGCTGATGGTCAACGTTAACGGCGACGGGCCGCAGATGATTACGCTCGCCGACGCGCTCTCGGGCGGGCCGGCCATCGCGGCGGCCGTCAAGGCCGAGGTCGCCAAGCTGACGCCGCAACGCGCAGGGACGCCCGCCGCGGCCTTCACCGCCTTCGACGCGACCTTCACGGGCGGCGTCTACCGTCTGACCTCCGGCGCGGGCGGGCGCAACTCCTCGGTCGAGGTGACGGACGCGCCCTATGAGAACGCGGCGGCGCTGCTGCGGCTGGGCAAGACCAACGGCGGCGACGAGGTCACGGGCGCGTCCGTGCTCCGACCCGCGGCGGGCGTGGATTTCCACCTCGGCGACAACGCCGTGGGCGGCGGCGTGCTCGCCGTCACGGCGGGCGGCGACGGCAACACGCTCCAGACTTCGGACTACACCAACGCCTTCGCGCTGCTCGACTCCGTGCGCGACGTGAACATCATCGCCGTCCCCGGCATCGGGACGAAGGAGGTCGTGGACTTCGGCAGCAACTACTGTCAGCAGCGCCGCGACTGCTTCTTCATCGGCGACACGGCCATGACCGACGACACGAAGGAGGAGGCGCGCGACTTCGTCAACTCGCTCGCCTCGAAGAGTTCTTACGCGGCGGTCTACTTCCCCTGGCTCAAGGCGACCGACCCGAGCGGCGCGTCGCGCGAGCCGATTCTGCTCCCGCCCTCGGGCTTCGTCGCGGGCATCTACGCGCAGACCGACGCGCGGCGCGGGGTCTGGAAGGCTCCGGCCGGCACGGGCGCGAACGTCGGCGGCGCGGTCGGGCTCGCCCGCGAAGTGACCGACGCCGAGCAGGACATCCTGAACCCCATCGGCGTCAACGTCATCCGCTCGTTCCCGGCGGCCGGAATCGTCGTCTGGGGCGCGCGGACGCTGGCGACGCGCTCGAACCCCGAATACCGTTACGTTTCCGTGCGCCGCACGGCCACCTTCCTTGAGCAGAGCATCTACAACGGCATCCAGTGGGCCGTCTTCGAGCCCAACGACGACGACCTCTGGGCGAGCCTGCGCCTGAACGTCACCTCTTTCATGATGCAGCAGTTCCGCGCCGGAGCGTTCCAGGGGCGCACGCCGGCCGAGGCCTTCTTCGTCCAGTGCGACTCGCGCACCAACACGCAGGCCGACATCGACGCGGGCGTCGTCAACGTGCTGGTCGGGTTCGCGCCGCTCAAGCCGGCCGAGTTCGTCGTCCTCAAACTCAGCCAGAAGACCGGGCAGCCGTCACTCTAAAGGGCCCCGCAAACATACTTCTTAAGGAGCCGAAGCGATCATGGCGAAATTCACCGCAAACCCGCAGCGCTACGACCCGTACCGCAACTTCAAGTTCCGTGTCCGCATCCTGCCCGACAACATCTACGTCGCGGGCCTCAGCAAGTGCTCGGCGCTCAAGAAGACGACCGAGATGGTCGAGTGGCGCGAGGCCGGCGACCCCTCGACGACGCACAAGCTGCCCGGCAAGACGCGCTACGACGCGATCACGCTGACGGCCGGCGTCACGCACGACACGACGTTCGAGGACTGGGCCAGCCTCGTCAACAACTTTCAGGGCGACGCCTCGATGTCGCTCAAGAACTTCCGCAAAGACCTCATCATCGACGTTTTCAACGAGGCCGGCCAGAAGGTGCTCTCGTACAACGTCTACCGGTGCTGGGTCTCGGAGTTTCAGGCGCTGCCCGAGCTGGACGCGAGCGCCAACGCCGTCATGATCCAGACCATCAAGCTGGAGAATGAAGGCTGGGAGCGCGACCGCAACGTGGCCGAGCCGACCGAAGCCTGAGGCGAGGTTAGCCGAGATGACGCCCGCAGCGACACAGACCACGGCCCACGCCGACGCTCCGTCCGTACGTGAATCACGCGCGGACGGAGCGGACGGCGGCGAGGTCTTCGTCCTGCCGGGCGGCTACGTCGACACACACGGCGCGGCGCACGAGGAGGTCGAGCTTGTGCCGCTCACGGGCTTCGACGAAGAGATGCTGGCGCGGGCGCGGCCGAACGAGGTGGCGGCGCGCCTCGTCACGCGGCTCCTCGCGCGCTGCGTCAGACGCGTCGGGACTCTGGAGGGCGCGGACGCCGCGCGCGCGGTCGCAGACCTCTGCGCCGGCGACCGCGACTTCCTCGTCATCAAGCTCCGCGAGATGACGGGCGGCCCGAAGCTCGCCGTCGTACTCCGATGCCCCGGCGAGGGGTGCGGGCGGCCGATGGATTTGGAACTGATGCTCGACGAGATAGAGGTCGAGCGCAGGCCGCTCCGCCGGCGCTTCTTCGAGCTTGAGCTTTCGGACGAGGCGGCCTACCGCGACGCGGGCGGCGCGGTTCACAAACGCGCCGAGTTCCGCCTGCCGACGGGCGCGGATCAGGAAGCTCTGGCGGCGCTCACGCGCGCCGACCTCGGGCTCGCGAGGCGACATCTCTTCGCGCGCTGCCTGCGGCGCGTCGGCGACTTTGGAGAGGTGGACGAGGGGCTGGTCGCGCTGCTTCCCGAGCGCGCGCTCGAAGAGATAGAGGCGCGCATGGCCGAGCTTGCGCCAGACCTCACGCTCGAACTCGAAGCCGCGTGCCCGGAGTGCGGGTCGCGGTTCGAGACGCGGCTGAATCTTGTCGAGCTTCTGCTGGGAGAGTTGCGTGGCGGGACGCGCGAGTTGGAGCGCGAGGTTCACTTCCTCGCGTGGCACTACCACTGGTCTGAGCGCGACGTGCTTTCGATGACGCGCGCCAAGCGGCGGCGCTACGTCGCGCTGCTCAACGAGGAATTGGAGCGGTTGGCCTGAGCGCCGACGGTTCGAGGCGATTGGTATGTCCGGACGCGACTTCATCACCAACGTGCTCCGCAGCGGCGCCGGCCTCGCCACGCAGGGCGCAGGCCCCGCCGCGCGGCGCGAGCCGCCGCCGCGAGTCGCGCCGCAGGTCGCGCCCGCGTCACCCGCGGCCTCGCTCCCCGAGACGCACGAAGCCACGCGGCGCACGCACGAGGCCGAATCGCGTGCGGATGCTGCGGATGCTACGGCCGGGCAGCCTTTCGCGTCGGCGTCGATGAACCGGGGCGGGGCGAGTTCGTCGGACGAGACTTCGACCGGCCCCGTCGCACGCGCGTCCGAGCCTGACCCCGCGAGCGGCCGCGCCGAAGGCTTGATGGGGCTGATGTTTGAACAGGGAAGGCCGCGCGCACGCCGCGAGCGCGCCGACGACTCGGAGCAGGACGCGACCGCCGTCACGCGCGCCGACCGACAGGCGTCGCTCGCGGGACGCGCGCCGACGAGTCCGGTCGACGTTCCGCGCGTCGTCGAAGCCCGCGGCGAAAGTCTCGACGCCGTGACTGAGACCGGCTTGGCGGAGGCGTCTGGTCTGCGCGCGCTGCTGCGCGGCACGCACGCGAGCAATCCGGGCGACGCGGTCGTCGCTCCTTCGGTCGCGCGGCCACGCGGCGACGACGCGGGCGTCGAAGCGTCGCCGCGCACGGATGCGGGGCTGCCCGTCGTCCACGCGCAGGCCGGCGCGGCGAGCACGGAGGGGCGCGCGGCCGAGTTGCGACGCGTCCCGGCGGCGGGCGAGCGGCAGAACGCACAGGTCGCTCGCGAGCGCGGCGCGCGCGTGACGATTGACCGGCTCGAAGTCCGCGTCTTCACGGAGTCGCCCGCCCCACAGTCGGCGCCGGAGCCGCCGCCGGGCGCGGTCTTCTCCGACGAGCCGGCCGGTTGGGAGCGTTACCACCTCGGGCGCGGCCCGCTGGGCTTCTGAAAGGGCGACCGAATCCAGAGAGGCGCGTATGACATACCTTGCTATCGGGACAGTCACGAAGTCCATCACCGAGCTGCTCACGCGGAAGATGAATAAGCCGCCACTGCTCGGCTCCTCCACGCCGAAGGTGACGGCGCTGCCGCCGGACGACGACCGGCTCGGCAACGAGGACGGCGTCAACCTCTACCTCTACAAAGTTTCGCAGAGCCCGTTCGCCAGCAACATGGATTGGCGCGGCGACCGCTCGAACGCGGCGCGCGTGAACCGGCCGCCGCTCTCGCTCTCGCTCCACTACATCCTGACGGCCTACGCGCACAAGGGCGGCGGCACCGCGCTCGACGACGTGACCTCGCACCAACTCCTCGGCAACGCGATGGCCGTGCTGCACGAACACCCCGTGCTCAACGACGTACACGACGCGGACTTCGACGCCGCGCTCGACACACAGTTCCCGGCGGAGCTGCGAGACTCGTTCGAGAAGATAAAGCTTTCGCTCGTCCCCTCGCCGCCGCTCGAAGAGCTGACCAAAATCTGGGCCGGCGTCAACAAGGCTTACAGGCTTTCGGTGGCCTACGAAGTGTCGCTCGTCCAGATAGCGCCCGTCGCGCCGGCGAAGCAGACCGCGCCGCCGGTGCTCATCGCGAACCTCGCGCTCAAGACGACGGGCGCGCCCGCGGTCGTCTCGGTCGAGCCGGCGTCGGGGCCGGCGGGCGCGCTCGTCAAACTCAAGGGCAGCAACCTCTCGGCCGCGCGCGGCGAGACGCTGGTCGCGGTCGGCGACACCGTGCTCTCTGCCGACGACCTCGTGCTCGTCACGCCGGACGAGATCACCCTGCGGATACCCGAAGCGCCGCAGCGTGGGCCGGTGCTGCCCGTCGTCGTCTCGGTCAACGGGCGCGAGAGCGCGGCCGTCAACTACACCGTCCGCCCGTGGCTCAAGGGCGTGCAGCCGCTGCGCGGCACGACCGACGTGCCCGTCACGCTCCTCTTCGACAACCCGACCAACGCGCCCTTCACCGTCGAGATCGACGGCAAGCCGGCCGCGTTGACGACCGACCCGGCGACGGGCGCGGCGCGCGCGACCGTGCCGGCTTCTATCACGACGAACGGCCCGAAGGCCGTCGTCGTCATCTCGGGCGGCCGGCGCAGCAACGCGCGCTTCTACGAGGTGACGCCCTCCGTCCAGTCCTTCGCGCTGACGACGCCGAACCCGCAGCCGCGCACGGTCGTCACCGTCAACGGCCAACGGCTCGCGGGCGAAGACGTGACCGTCAAGTACGGCGAACTCGTCATCAGGAAGGGGCCGAACGCGACGCCGGCGCAGGTGTCCGTGATGGTGCCGCGCACGCTGCCGCCGGGTCAGCCCGTCTCCGTCATCGTCGACGGGCGCGAGTCGAACGTCGTCCCGCCGGTGCTGGAATCGGTCGAGCCCGCGCAGGTCTCGACGGGCGAGACCGTGACGCTCGTCGGGCGCGGCTTCGGCGGCCAGAGCGTCGCCGTGCGCTTCGGCGCGACCAGCGTCGCGGTCGGCGCAAACGCCTCTTCGACGCGGCTGTCGGTGAAGGTGCCGCGCACGCTCGCGCCCGGCGCGTACGACGTGAAGGTCTGGGTCAACGGCAGCGAGACCAACGCCGTCTCGCTCAAGGTGCTGGCATGAAGACGCGCGCGACAAAGCCCTACGAAGACGGCCGCGAGCACTTGGCCGCCGAGCTGCGCCACCTCGACCTGCTGCTCGGCCGCGAGGTCGAGCGCGCCGCGCAGCCGGCCGCGCCCGAGGGCGTGGAAGAAGAGGCCGCCACGGCGCGACCCGCGCGCGCCGCATCGACGCTCCGCGCGGAGATAGAACGCAGGCGGCGCGCGAGCGTCGAGGCCGGCGCGTACCTCCCGCTCGCGCACCTCGGCCACCTGTTCGGGCTGACGCACTTCGAGGAGCAGGTCGTCGTCCTCTGCCTCGCCGCGGAGGTCGAGCGCAGGTACGAGCGGCTCTTCGCGTACCTCGAAGCCGACGCGTCGCGCAGGCGTCCGACGGTCGAACTCGCGCTGCGGCTCTTCTGCCCGACGCAGGAGGGGCGGCTCGCGGCGCGTCGCTTCTTCGGCGCGCAGGCTCCGCTCTTCCGCTCGCGGCTCGTGCGTTTCGACGACGCCGTCGAAGCGCCGCTGCTCGCGCGCACGCTCCGGCTCGACCCGCGCGTCGCGGACTTTCTGCTCGGCGGCGCTTCGCTCTGCGAAGAGGCGGCCGGCTGCGCGCGCACGGCCGAGCCGAACGTCGCGCTCGAAGACCTGCGCTGGCCCGCGTCTTTGAAGACGACGCTGCTCGAAGCCGTCGTCGGTCACCTGCGCGAGTCTCCCGCGGGCAAGGTCGTGCTCCACTTCCACGGCCCGCGCGGCACGGGCCGCAGAGAACTGGCCGCCGCGCTCTGCCGCGAGCTGGGCGTGCGCCTGCTCGTCGTCGATCTCTGCGAGGCCGCGCGGCTCGAACGCCCGTTCGAGGAGACTGTGCGCCCCGTCTGCCGCGAGGCGCTGCTGCTGCCGGCGGCGATTCTTTTCGAGAACTTCGACCGCGCCGGGGGCGGGGGCGACGAGGGCTCCGCGCTGCGCCGCTCGGCCGCGCGCGCCGCCGCGGAGTTCTCTTGGCTCACCTTCGTCTCGACCGAGGAGGCCGAGACGGACGCGGGGCTTTTCGGCGAAGCGGCCTTCCTCGGCGTCGAGCTGGCCGCGCCGGACGCGCGCGAGCGCGCCGGGCTGTGGCCGCGGCTGGCGGCGTCGGTCGGCGTCGATGTCGAGCCGGGAATCTGTTGGGACGAGGTGGCGGCGAAGTTCGCTCTGACGCCGGGTCAGATGCGCGAGGCGCTCGCGGCCGCGCGCAACCGCTCGCGGCTCTCGGGCGCGACCGCGCTCACGCCGGCCGACCTGCTCGAATGCTGCCGCGCCGCGTCGAACCAGAAGCTCGCGGCGCTCGCGCGCAAGCTGCCGCGCCGCAACTCTTGGGGCGACATCACGCTGCCGCCGAAGGCGCTCGCGCAGCTACGGGAAATCTGCGCGCAGGTGCGCCACCGCCGGACGGTTTACGGCGCGTGGGGCTTCGGCGAAAAGCTGGCGCGCGGCAAGGGGCTGTGCGCGCTCTTCTACGGCCCGGCCGGGACGGGCAAGACGATGGCCGTCGACATCGTCGCCAACGAACTCGGGATTGACGCCTACCGGATCGACCTCTCGACCGTGGTGAGCAAGTACGTCGGCGAGACCGAGAAGAATCTGAGCCAAATCTTCCGCGAGGCCGAGACCTCGAACGCCATCCTCTTCTTCGACGAGGCCGACGCGCTCTTCGGCAAGCGCACCGAGGTCAAGGACGCCCACGACCGCTACGCCAACATCGAAATTAACTACCTGCTCCAGCGCGTCGAAGAGTTCTCGGGGCTCGTCGTGCTCGCCACCAACCTGCGCAAGAACATCGACGAAGCCTTCTTCCGCCGGATGCAGTTCGCCGTCGACTTCGCCGCGCCCGACGAGACGCAGCGTTACGAAATCTGGCGGCAGCACTTTCCCGCGAGCGCGCCCGTCGACGACGACGTTGACTTCGGCTTCCTCGCGCAGCGCCTACAGCTCTCGGGCGGCCACATCCGCAACGTCGTCGTCAACGCGGCCTTCCTCGCCGCCGAGCGGTCGGAGGCCATTCGCATGGAGCACCTGATTCACGCGGCGCTGCGCGAGTACGAGAAGATCGGGCGTTCCTTCAGCGAGTCGGAGTTCGCGCCCTACGGCCACATGCTGCGCGCGGCGGCCGGGGCGCACGCGCCGGAGCCGACGTATGTCTGAGGCGCGCCTGAGCATCGGCGAGGTGAGTCTGTCGTTCGCGCTCGGCGGCGTGGGCGAGGAGCGCGCCGGGCGCATCTCGCGGCTCATCTTCGAGCACGTCGGCGAGCTGACGGCGCGCGGGCTCGCGCCCTTCGACGGCGACGTGGAGGTCGGCGCGCTCGCGGTTTCCGTGCGCGTGCCGAGCGCGGCAATCGAGGACGAGGAGCTGGCGCGCGCGTGCGCGGCCGAGATTGTCAGGGCGCTCGCGCTGCGCGCCTGAGGCGAAAGAGAAGAGAGGGAGAAGCTTATGGCCGGCGGACTTCACAACCAACCGAAAATCATGCGCGGCGCCTTCGTCGAGTACGGGCTGAGTTTGCCGCCGCTCGTCGTCGAGTTCCAGTTCAACCCGCAGACCATCAGCCGCTCGCGCACGGCGACGCCCCGGCGCGCGCCGACGGCCGAGGCGCGACAGGGCGCGCAGAGCCGCGGCCTGCTCCAGCTCGCCGACGCGAGACGCGGCGACTTCGGCGACTTCCGGCGCGGACAGACCGTCGAGGTCAACCCCGAGACGCTGACGTTCGAGATACGTCTCGACGCGACCGACCGCATGGACGCCGGTCGCAGGGACGCCGCGCGCTTCGGCGTGTCGCCGCAGCTCGCGACGCTGGAGTTGATGATGACGCCGAAGGAGGACACGGTCGTCGGCGGGCTGCTCGGCGCGGCCACCGGGGGCTACGCCTTCATCGACTCGGCGAAGAATCCGCCGGTCGTCCTCTTCGTCTGGGGGCGCAAGAAGGTTCTGCCCGTCAACGTCACGAGCATGCAGATACGCGAAGAGGAGTTCAACGCCGACCTCCAGCCGACGCGCGCCGTCGTCACCGTCGGCCTCGAAGTCATCGAGGGCACCAACGCCCCCTTCCGCTACAGTCAGGCGGTCAAGGAGTCACTGTCCCTGCTCGGCGCGGCGGGCGTCTGAAGCGCGACGGCGAGGTGAGCCATGTTCAGTAAAGCATCAAGGTACAAGTCAACGCCCGAGTCGGCCGCGCTCGACGCGGGCGGGCGACGCCAGCCCGGCAAGGAACTGAGGGTGACGCCGGCGGCGCGCGGCGCGCTGCTGCACACCGTCGCCGAGGGCGACCGCCTCGACCTGCTCGCCTTCAGGTACTACGGCGACGCCTCGAAGTGGTGGCAGATATGCGACGCGAACCCGCGCCCCGAGTTCCCCACGGAACTGCTCGAAGAGCGCACGCGCGCCGCCGAGACGCTGGCGCTCGAACACCCGGCGTCGCACGCGGCCTCGGTCGCGCTGCGCTCGGCGCTCGCGGCGCTCGGCCGCGTGGAGCGCGCCGAAGAGGGCGTGCTCGCCTCGGGCGTCGTGCTCTCGTTCGACCCACAGTCGCCGCCGCACGCGGGCGTCGTCGCGGCGCTCGGCGCGGCCGGCTTCCGCCTGCTCGACTCCTACGTGTGGACGGCGCGCGGCCGCGGATTCGAGTCCTACACGTTCGACTACCCGCCGGCGCGTGCGGCATGGCGCGAGCTGGTGGACGCGCTCGAAGCCCTGCCCGGGATGCTTGAGGTCGTCTCGTCGCTCGCCGAGCAGAGCCTCTCGCTCGTCTACAACCCGGCGATGCTCGAACGGCGGACGATGCTGGCGCTCGTCGCCGCCAAAGGCTTCAACCGCCTGCCGGAGTCTGCGGCGTCGCCGCGCGTCGGCGCGAGCATAGAGATTCCGCCCGGCCGCGTCGGCTGAAGGCGCGCGAGGTCTGAAAGGCGATGGCACAGCTCTCTTTATCACTCACGGTTGACGGCGAGCCGGCGACCGACCTGCTCGCCTCGCTCGTCGGGCTTGAGGTCGAGGACGACCACCGTCTGGCCTCCGCGCTCAGGATGCGTCTGGCGGTCACGCGGCGGCGCGACGGCGTCTGGACGGCGCTCGACGAAGACCGCGTCCGGCTCTGGAGCACGGTCTCGCTCTCGGTCGGCTTCGGCGGCGAAGAGACGCGTCTGTTCGGCGGCTACGTCACGCAGCTCCGCCCGCACTTCGAGCCGGACGAGAGCCGCTGCTTCTACGAAGTCGTCGCGCTCGACGCGACGAGTCTGATGAGCGTCGAGGAGAAGCTGCGCGCGTGGCCCGACCGCAGCGACAGCGAGGTGGCGCGCGAAATCTTCGCCGCCTACAACCTCACGCCCGAGGTCGAGGAGACGCCCGCGCCGCACGCGCCCGGCCAGTCCGTGCTCATCCAGCGCGAGACCGACATACACTTCCTCAAACGCCTCGCGCGCCGCAACGGCTTCGAGTGCTACGTGCGCGGCGACCGGGGCGTCTTCCGCCGACCTGTCCTGAGCGAGCTGCCGCAGTCCGCGCTCGCCGCGCACTTCGGCGCGGAGACGACGCTCTCGAAGTTCGACGCGCACGCCAACGGCCTGCGCCCGACCGCGGTCGAGATGAGCCAGCTCGACCCCGTCAGCAAACAGCTTCAGGAGGTCGTCGTCGAGCAGGGCGCGCAACGCCGCCTCGGGCGCGACGCCGCGCCGGCCGCCGCCTCCGCCACCTCGCCGTGGGGTCTCTCCGCGCGCACGCACGTCCGCCACGCGGTCGCCGCGAGCCGTCCCGAGATGGAGAATCTCTGCCGCGCCATCTACGACGAGGCCGAGTGGTTCGTCGAGGCCGAGGGCGAGGTGGACGCCATCGCCTACGGCTCCGTGCTCGAAGCCCGGCGGCTCGTCCCCGTCAAGGGCGTCGGCGAGATGTTCAGCGGCCTCTACTACGTCACCAACGTCAGGCACGTCTTCGGCCTCGGCAGCTACGTGCAGCGTTTCAACGCGCGCCGCAACGCGCTCGCGCCGCTCGGCGCGCACGAGTTCGCCGGCGGCGCGGCGCTCGCGGGAGGTCTGTGATGAGCAGGGAACTGATGGCGGTCGTCGCCGACAAGGTCGAGAGCCGTTACTTCGGCAAGTACCGCGCCTTCGTCGTCGAGAACGACGACCCCGAGAAGCGCGGCCGGCTCCGCCTGCGGATACCGGGCGTGCTCGGCCGCGACGTGGTCTCGGGCTGGGCGCTGCCGTGCGTCCCCTTCGGCGGCGCGAACAATCAGGGGCACCTCTTCATCCCCGAGCAGGGCGCGGGCGTCTGGGTCGAGTTCGAGGCCGGCGACCTCGACCACCCGGTCTGGGTCGGCACCTTCTGGAGCAAGCCCGGCGGCCGTTCCGAAATCCCGCGCGCCAACAAGGCGGACGGCACCGAGACGGACGCGCCCGACCCCGCCACGCGCAAAATCATCAAGACGGCCAAAGGCCACACCATTCAATTTGAAGACCGCGACGGCGAGGAGATGGTCGTCGTCGTCGAGGCCACGCACGGTCACGTCGTCGCGCTCGACCGCGACGGCGTCCGCGTCACGGAAGGGCGCTCGGGCAGTTTTATCGAGATGACCGAGAGCGCCTTCAACATCGTCTCGCGCAAGCCCTTCAAGATAGACGCGTCGGGGCAGCCGGTCACCATCGTCGGCGCGACCATAGACTTCAACAAGGGGTAAGGGCCGTGGGCAAACTCGTCATCGTCAGGAACGACAGCGTCGAGGGGACGGACACGCACCCGGTCTCGGGCTCCGGCACGGCGCCCAACGGCGCGACCGTCGCCTACGCGGGCGCGGCCAGCTTCGCCTACCGCGGGCGTGTGACGCAGCAGCTCAGCGACTTCGTCAGGGTCAACGGCGCTCCGCTCGCCGTCAAGAGCAGCCGCAGCGCGCTCAACCCCGGCGAGACCGCCGCCGGCGGCGGCCACGCGGCCGCCAGCGGGGGCGGCTTCGTGCCGCCGAGCCCGACGCCCATCCCCAACACCCTGAAGATTGACGCCGAGATCGGCGAGGGGCGGCCGAGCGCGACGGCCGGAAGCCGCTTCGTGAGCGCGGGCGGCTCGCCGGTGCTCCTCGACGGCGACCCGTTCGACACCTGCGGGCCGGCGGCCGGGGCGGCGAACTCGACGGTCGACGCCGTCACACAGAATTTCATTTCGTGCTCCGAATAGCGCGCGCTTTACGCGTATACAGTCAGCGGCCGCCCTGTCTTAAAAAATCTCGGGCGGCTCGCGCGGGCTCACACGGCGAGGAGGATTCTCACGGCGATGGACGCGACCGGCTTCGGCTTCCCATTTCGGATCAACGGCCTCGGGCAAGTGGCGCGCGCGGGCGGCGACGAGCGCGTGCGCGCGCGCATCATGCAGGTGCTTCTGACATCGCCGGGCGAGCGCGTCGGGCTGCCCGAGTTCGGCTGCTCGCTGCGCGACCTCGCCTTCGACCCTGACAACGTGGCGCTCGCCGCCGCCGCCGAGTTCTCGATAGCGACGGCGCTGGAGCGCTGGGTCGGCGACGAGATCGTCGTCGAAGGCGTCGAGGTCACGGGCGACGAGGGCCGGCTTGAGATAGAGGTCGTCTACCTGCGCCGCGACCAGCTCGGGCGCGGACGCGTGCGCGTCTCCTTCTGAGGCGGCGGCCACTTCACGAAACTTCGGCCGCCACGCTTCGCGGCCCCCGGAGCGAAAGAACTTATGACGACGATCAACCTCCGCGAGAACCGACAGGTCATCGACTATCTCGCGCGCGACTACGACAGCTTCCGGCAGTCTCTGCTCGACCTCGTCCCGGCCAAGCTGCCCGAGTGGACTGACCGCTCAGAGGCCGACTTCGGCGTCGCGCTCGTCGAGCTGTTCGCCTACATGGGCGATGTCATCAGCTACTATCAGGACAGGCTCGCCAACGAGTCTTTCCTCGCCACGGCGCAGGAGCGGCGTAGCGTCATCAACCACCTGCGGCTCGTCGGCTACGAGATGGCGCCGGCCGCGCCGGCCGCGGCCTCGCTGAGCCTCGTCGTCGCCAACGACCTCAACGACGACGTGGAGATTCGACGCGGCGACCAGTTCTCGACGCCCGCCACGCCCGAGCGCCGCAGCGTGACCTTCGAGTACACGGGCGAGAAGCCGCTCGTCATCAGGCTCGGCCAACTGCGCCGCGACTCCGCGCGCAAGCCCGACGGCTCGCCGCTCGCCGGCTTCAAAGAGTTCCCAGACCCCGCGCAGGCGGGTCAGCCCGGCATCCCCGTGCGCGAGGGGCGCTCGGTGACGGGCGAGGTCATCGGCGTCTCGGACGGGAGCCCGAATCAGCGTTACCGTCTGGCGCAGCCGCGCCTGCTGCGCGACACGCTGCGCGTCTCGGTCGAGACGGCGCAGCCGACGCCGCCGTGGCGTTTGCGCCGTAACCTCGTCTTCAGCCGCCGCGCCTTCACGCCCGAGCAGCTCGCCGCGCTCGAACAGCAGGAGCGCATCGCCTCGACGCTCGCCTTCAGCCGCGACACCGACCCCGACTACACCATCGAGACCGACGAGAACGACGTGACGACCGTCTCGTTCGGCGACGGGCAGTACGGGCAGATTCCGCAGACGGGCGCGCGCATCGTCGCCTCGTACCGGACGGGCGGCGGCACCTACGGCAACGTCGGGGCGGGGCAGATCACGGTCGTCAGCCGCTCGCCGCAGCTCCAACTGCTCGGCGCGCGCGTCGTCAACCGCGCGGCGGCCAGCGGAGGGGCCGAGCGCGAGTCGGTCGAGCAGGCCGCGCGCTTCGCGCCGACCGTCTTCTCCTCGATGCAGCGCGCGGTGACGGCCGACGACTACGTCGCGCTGGCGCGTCTCTTCCCGGGCGTCTCGAAGGCGCGCGCCGAGGCGACCGCGTGGAACACCGTCAAGCTCTACGTCGCGCCGGCCGGGAGCGGGCAAGCGCCCTCGGACGTGCTGCGCCGCGACCTGCTCGACTACTTCGAGGACAAGCGCATGATCTCGACCGTCATCGAGGTCGAGAGCCCCTTCTACGTCCCCATCGTCATCAAGGCGCAGGTCGGCGTCCTCTCCTACTTCGACAACGCGGAGGTCGGGCGCGCGGCCTCGGCCGCCATCCGCCAGCTCCTCGACTTCGATAAAGTGGACTTCAAGCAGACGCTCTACCTGAGCAAGATTTACGAAGTGCTCGAAGCCCTCGACGGCGTGGACAACGTCTTCGTCACGCAGTTCCGACGCCTCGACGCCTCCGTGCCCGTCGCGCCCGACGGCAGGATTCTGCTCGGCGAGAACGAGATTCCCGTGCTGAGCGAGACCGAGCTTTCAATCCAGACGAGCGGAGGCGTGGCCTGAGATGCCCGACACGGCCGACATGAAAGTCAACGGCCTCACGGCCGAGGCGAACGCCGCCGGCGGGCGCATAGACCTCGTCTGGACGACGCCTTCGTCAACGCGCTTCCGCGGCGTCAAGCTGCTCCGGCGCGAGCGCGCCTTCCCCGAGGTCGGGCCGCACGGCGCGCTCGCCGGCGTGATTCACGACGAGCCCGCCTCCTCGACCCCGGCCGGGACGCGCTTCCGCTTCTCCGACGCCGGGCTCAAGAGCGAAACGCACTACTACTACGCCGTGGTCGCCTACGACGACGCGGGCACGCCGAACTACTTCCCGGCCTTTGTCTCGGCGACCGCGACCGGCGTCTACGACTCGGGCGCGCAGCTCTACGAGAGCCTGCCGGCGCTCTACCGCTACTACGACACGCGGACGCCGCCCGACGTGGCCGGCGTGGCGCAGGAGGATAAATCGAAGGGGCAGCTTCTGCGCCTGCTCGAAATGTTCGGCTCGCAGCTCGACCTGCTGCGCAGCTACGCCGCCGGGATGCGCAACTTTCACGACCTCGCGGAGGTCGAGCCCGCGCTCCTGCCCCTGCTCGCGCAGTGGGTCGGCTGGCGGCGCAACGCGAGCCTGCCGCTCCCCGCGCAGCGCAACGAAGTCAGGTTCGCCACGCACTTCTACCGCGCCAAAGGCGTGCCGGCGAGCGTGCTGGCGGCGGTCGGGCACCGCGCCCGCTCGCGCGTCCAGTTGAAGGAGTACGTGCACAACGTCCAGCGCACGAACGACCCGGCGCGGCTCGCGGTGTGGGAGCACGAGCGCGTCGGAGGCGTGTGGGGCGCGCCCCGGCTCGTGACGGTCGACGTGGCCTACGACGGCAAGCCCGCGGCGGTCGAAGGCGGCGACGGTCGCCAGTTCCTCTTCTACCACGCGCGCGCCGCCGCGCCGCTGCCCGCCACGCCCGAAGCCGCGCGCAACAGCGCACGCGACCTCTGGCACGTCTGGCTCAAGACGCGCGACGAGGGCGCGTGGTCGCCCGCGCGCCGTGTCACCTTCGACGGCAAGGTCAACCGCCACCCGGCGGCTTTCAGAAAGGCCGACGGGAGCCTCTGGCTCTTCTGGACGGCCTACGCCGAGGTGGGCGGCGGGCTCGTCGCGCGGCTCCGGCAGAAGATTCTCTCGACGGGGCGCGCGGCCGCGCCCGCCGTCCTGCGCGGCGCGCGGCGCGAGCCCTTTGCGCTGGGCGACGGAAACACGTTGACCGTCCTGAACGGCGCGGCGTCGCGCACCGTCGTCTTCCGCCGCGAGGACTTCCGCGACATCGCGCAGGCGAAGGCCGCCGAGGTCGCCGCCGTCCTCCAGCGCGAGCTGCCCGGCGTCGAGGCGTTCGCCGACGCGGGCTCGGTCGTGCTGCGCACGCAGGCGTCGGGACAGTCGGCGACGCTCTCGGTCACGGACATGCCCGCGTCCTCGGCGCTCGGCTTCAAGCCCGGCGCGACCGCCGCGGGGCGCGACGCCTCGCGCGCGCGACTGACGGCCGCGCGCTCCGAGCCCTACAACATCGCCGCGGGCTCGACGCTCGCGCTCGCGCTCGACGACCGCGCGCCCGTCCTCGTCACCTTCAGGGCGACCGACTTTCAGAACGCTTTGACCGCGACCGCGGCGGAGGTCGCGGCGGCCGTCAACCGCGCGTTGCCCGGCGCGGCCGAGGCGTCGGGCGGCCGCCTCGTCCTCGTGTCGCCGACGGCGGGCGCGTCTTCGTTCGTCTCGGCGGAGACGTGGCAGTCGACGGCCGCCGCCGTGCTCGGCTTCGGCGCGCAGCCGCCCGCGCCCGCCGGCTCGGACGACGACACGGAGCCGGCGGCCTTCACAGACACCTCGGGGCGCGTCTGGCTCTTCTGGTCTTCGCGCCGCGCGGGGGCGTGGCGGGTCTGGTACAGCCGCTTCGACGCGCCCCTCGGGAGGTGGGACACGCCGAAGGCGCTCTCGTCCGGCCCGACCAACGACCGCGAGCCGTCCGTCGTCTTCGACCCGGCGACCGGCGGGGGAAAATTCTGGGTCTTCTGGACGGGGCAGAAGGCGAACGGGCGGCGCAACATCTTCTACGCGACGGCCACGGGTCTCGACTTCAACTCGCAGACGTGGACGGCGCAGGAACTCGCGCCCGTCCCCGGCAACTACGACCGCTGCCGGCCCTCGGCCGTGCTCGCGAGCGCCGAGCGCGTGGAGCTTTACTTCGACTCGAATCAGACGGACGGCTGGGACATCTGGTCGCGCGCCTTCGCGCCCGCGCCGGCCTCGGCCGACGTGCGCGTCACTACAGGGCAGTTCGCGCATCAGGGCGCGGCGGCGCTCGCGCTCGGCGGGCAGGACGTGCGGCTCTGGTATCGCAGCAACGAGAGCGTGGCGCGCGCCCCGGCGCTCTACCCGACGGCCGAAGTTCTGGACGCGCGCAACTCGGGCTCGCTGACCGTCGACACGCGCAACCTCGCGCGCAGCCGGCGGCGCGGGAGCCCCGACGAGATAGAGCATTACACGTACGACACGTCGCGCGGCGCGGGACGGCTGTACGCGCGCGACGTGGTCGGGTTCTTCGTTACGCCGCCCGACGACGCGCCCGCGACCGTCGAGCGCGAGCGGCGAATCATCGGCGACGTGCTCGACGGCGTGCTGCCGGCGAACGTGCGCCCCGTCATCATCGTCCTGCCCGCAAGCTCTTAGACGCGGGCCGGGCGCGGGACGCGCGCGCTCTTGAACGGATTTTCCGACGGAGGAGAGAAGAGATGGGCGACTACTCGAAAGACCCGAACACGGTTTTGCAGGACGCGCGCGCGAAGGGCTACAGCCGCGTGCTCTTTCAGCAGGGCAAGCCGATGCTCGACCGCGACCTCAACCTGTTGGCCGACCTCAACAGCCCGCGCCTGCTGGCGAAGCACTACGTCGGGCGCGGCCCGCTCCCCGTGGAGGTCGACTGGAACCAGAACGACGGCTTCAAAATCACCGGCCTCAACTTCGCCAATCACGACTTCGTCATCAAGGCCGGGAGCATCGTCGTGGACGGATTGGAGGTCGTGCTGGCGCAGGACACGACCTATAAGACGCAGCCGCACAGGGAGAACGTCAAGCCGCTGCCGAGCGGCTACAGCGTCGTTTACCTGCGCGTCTTCACCTCGGAGGTCAACGAGGCGGCCGACCCCGCGCTTCAGAACAACGAAGACCTCGGCTTCGCCACCTCTCTGCGCGAGCGCGTCGAGTGGGAGGTGAAGGTCGTCCCCTACGGCGAGGCGTTCCCGCCCGTCGATCCCTACTACTTGCTGGCAACGATGACGCCCTCGGCGAACAGCGTCAGCGACCAGCGCGTCCCGCTCCAGACCACCGAGCAGATAGTGAGGGAGCTGAAGCTGGCGGCCGGCAACCAGCCGACGATGAGCTACCGGCTCTCGCAGGTGCTCCAGCCGGACGGGAAGCTCGCCGAGGACGTGGCCGGCATCACGCAGCTTCGGGGGCAGTGGGCCTATGACAACAACGTCACGCTGGGCGCCAACGCGGTGACCGACGTGACGGTCTTCAACGTCGCCGACCCGCGCAAGGAGTACACCTTCTTCATCACCAAGATCAACACGAGCGGCTCGGTCGCGTGGCAGGAGGTCTTCACCGGCGGCTACCGCTGCATCAGGCTGACGAACCTCGCCAACACGGCGACCACGGTTCACCTCAAAATCTTCGGACTCATCGAGTAAGAAAGGGGCATCATGCGAACCTTCATCCACTACGACGGGGGCGGCAAGGTCATCGCCGCGACGCGCGTCGAGACGCTGCCCGAGGGCTTCGAGAGCCCCTTCATGCTGATGGACGAGACGCACGGCGTCCTCGAACTGCCCGACGACCACCCGATGGCGAAAGAGGAAGACCTGCTCAAGATTTACGAAGGCTACGCGGTGGACACGGCGCAGAGGCGACTCGTCAACCGTTCGTAAGTCTTTCGCGTCGGCGCGCGCCGGCGGGCGAGGTATGAGATGGGGCATCAGCGAGAGGCTTTGAAGACGCCGGCGCAGGCGCGGCCGGGCGCGCGGCAGGCGGCGCAGGCGCGCGGCGCAGCGCAGCAGGCGCACGCCTCCGAGACGCGCGCGGCCGGCGAGCGCGCAGAGGGCGGCCGCTTCGTCGAGTCGCGCCTCGGCGCGGGCAGCCCGCTCGCGCCGGAGCTGCGCGCCTACTTCGAGCCGCGGCTCGGGCTCGACCTCGGCGGCGTGCGCGTCCACACCGGCGCGCAGGCGTCGGCGGCCGCGCGCTCGCTCGGGGCCGCCGCCTACGCGGTCGGCGAAGACGTGGTCTTCGGCGACGGCGCTTACGCGCCGGGCACGGCGGCGGGCCGCCGTCTGGTCGCGCACGAACTGGCGCACGTCGCGCAGCAGCGCGGCGCCGCCGCCTCGCAGAGCCCCGTCGTGTCGAGACCGGGCGACGCGGCCGAGCGCGACGCGCACCGCACCGCCTCGCAGCTCGCGCGCGGCGGGTACGCGCGCCCGTCCGTCTCGTTCTCGCACGTCGCCCTGCAGCGCGAGACGGAGGCCGAGCACTTCGTCTCGTCGTTCACCGAGTACAACTTTCTCGACCGCGAGGCCATCGGCAAGGCGATGCTGGGGCGTGCGCTCGCGGGCGAGCACGCCTTCGTCCTCGAAGTCTTCGACGCGCTCGACGACTCGCACATGGACGACGTGGCGCTCCAGCTCAGCCGCGGCGCGAGCGCCGAGCAACTGCTTGAGCTGGCGCGCGTCGAGGGCGGCCGCCGCGTGCTCGACCGCGTCTACGCGGAACTCTCCGCGGGCAGCTTCGCCGAGGAGGAGGCGATTGAGGCCAACCGCGTGCTGGCGGCCAAGGCGCAGCAGATAACGCCCGAGGAGTTCGCGCGCGCCGCGCAGAAGCCGAAGATTTTCCCCTACCGCAAGATGGGGCTTACGGTCTGGCACTACGCGATTTTCCACGCGCGCGTGCTGCCCGACGGCAAGGTCTGGGTCTCCATCCCGAACATCGACGTTTTCAACGCCGAGATGTTCGCCGACGAAAAGCGCACGCTCCCCTTCGAGGTGTTTCTGAGTCAAGGCATCGTGCTGCCCGAGAACGAAATCGTCGGCGTCAAGATGTACGACCTCGGCGGCGAAATACACTACCGCCCGGCCATCTACCTCGTGCAGGTGGCGAATCAGGACGACCAGTACACGCTGACCAAGATGGCGGAAGTCTCGGCGCTCGGCTTGAGCCTCGGGACGGTCGGGCTGGCCGCGGGTGCGGCCGAGGGCGGGCTGGCGCTGCGCGCGCTCATCTGGGCCGACCGCGCGGCGGCCGCCATCGGCGTCGTCGCCTCAATCATCAACGAGCACCGCGGCTGGATCATCGAGCGCTTCGGCGACAGCGGCCGCACCTTTCTGCTGTGGCTCGACCGGGTCAACAGCGCCTTCGCCATCTACGGCGGCGTGCGCGCCGTCGTCGGGCTCGCGCAGATGTTGAACTCGCTGCGCGGCGCATACAACGAGTGGCTCGCCTACAGGCGCGCGCTCGCGCTCGCCGAGGACGAGGCCGCCGTCGCCTCGCAGGTGGCGAGCAACACCGAACTCTTCTTCCAACAGGCGGACGAGGCGCTCGCGGCGCAGACGCAGACGCCGGCGGCGCAGAGGACGGCGTTCGACCTCGACGGCCCGGCCGCGAACGACAACGCGCTTCCGGGCTTCCGCGGCCCGGCCGCGAACGAGAACGTGGAGGTCAACCCCTTCGCGCCCGCGACGCCCGCGCCGTACACGCCGTCGAGCGGCGGCGGCTCGTCCGCGTACTTCGGCCCGGCGGCGGCCACGCCTCTGCCTGCGCCCGCGATGACGCCCGCGGCCCCTTCGCTGCGGCTCGTGCCGCCCGGCCCGGTCGCCTCCGCGGAGGTGTCGCCCGCCGTCCCCGCGCCGCTCGCGACGCCCGCGCCCGAGTTCTTCCCGACCCCGAGCGCAGCGCCGCCGCTGCCCTCTCCGGCCGCGCTCGCGCCGACCGTGACCGCGACCGCGGGCGGCACGGCGACCGCCTCGCTGCCCTCTTCGCCCGCGGCGGCGGCGGCCGCGAGCGCGACGCTGAGGCAGACGGACGAACACGGCAACCCGGTTCAGGTCAGGCTCGTGCTGCCGAGCCAGAAGGGCGCACACGCCGCGCGCTACCGCAGCCTCGTCGCACGGCGTCAGCTCGTACACCTCGCCGGCCGCCCGCGCGAGCACGACGCGCAGGTCACGAGGTGGGACAAGGCCGTCGAGCCCGGCTCTGGCGCTTACGCGATGTATCAGGAGATTTGGGACAAGTTCGAGAGGATGGGCGTCAACGAGACGCGCCGCAAGCGCCCCGATTGGTCGAAGACCGTGGACAGGGTTCAAATGCAGGTCGACCACATCGTCGAGCTTCAGGTCTCGCCGCCGGGGCAGGAGGAGATTTACGACTCGGTCGTCAACTACGAGCTGCTCGACAGCGCGTCGAACGGTTCGAGCGGCTCGCGGCTCAAGAGCAACATCGCGGCCGAGCGCGCGCGCCTCGCCGCCGTGACGCGCGACCCCGGCTGGCTGACCGCCCCACTCGTCTTCACGCAGCTCGAAGTCACGCCCGGCGGCGGCGGCATGCGCTGGCTCCCGGACGAGATTCAGGACGGCAAGCACTACCACACGCTCCGCTGGCTGCGCGGCGAGACCAGCCGCCCCTGAGCGACGCTCCGCGCCCGCCGGCCAGCACGGAACTCACCGGGCGTGTCGGGATGAATTCGAGTATACTCGCCGGCACTGCCGCCTCGCGTGCGTCCTTCAATCCGGTTGAGCTGCGTCGAAGCGTCGGCACCCCTTGGCGAATCACCACCCAATTTTCAGAATTCTCCGCCACTCGCGGCCGAAGGCGCGCACAGCACACACAAGACAGCCGAACGCGAAGGCTCACTCGCCCGTCCGGGTTCTGGTTCTGACGGCGGCTTTCGTCACCGTCCTTCTCGGCGGTTGCCGCCCGCGCACCGGCGTGGACGGGCCGGCCGTTGAGTTCAAGAGGGTTCCGCAGGCCGAGGCGAGCCGCACGGACAAGCTCGACGTGATTGAGGGGAGCGTGTCCGGCGCGCGGCCGGGGCAGCAGATCATCCTCTACGCGAGGGCGGGCGCGTGGTGGCTTCAGCCACTTCAGAACGCGCCGTTCACAAAGATTCAGGACTCGAAGTGGGTGAACGCGACGCACCTCGGGACGGAGTACGCCGCGCTGCTCGTCGAACCCGGCTACCGACCGCGCGCGACGCTGGACGAGTTGCCCGGCCCCGGCGGCGAGGTGGTCGCGGTCGCCACCGCGAAGGGCGCGCCGTCGTCGCCCTCGCCCACGCTTCAGTTCGGCGGCTACGAGTGGAGGATACGCACCGCGCCGAGCAGCCGCGGCGACAACAGAAATCTCTACGACCCCGCCAACGCGTGGACGGACGCGGACGGCGCGCTGCACTTAAGGATAGCCGGGCAGCCGGGGAACTGGACGTGCGCGGAAGTCGCCCTGACGCGCAGCTTCGGCTACGGGACGTACTCTTTCGTCGTGCGCGACACGTCGCACCTCGAACCGGCCGCCGTGCTGGCCATGTTCACATGGGACTACGCGGGCGGCGACGACAATAACCGTGAGATGGACGTGGAGGTCAGCCGGTGGGGCGACCCCGCGAGTAAGAACGCGCAGTACGTGGTTCAGCCCTTCTACGTGCCGGCGAACGTCGCGCGGTTCGACTCGCCGCCGGGCGTGCTCACGCACTCGTTCCGCTGGGAGCCGGGGCGGGTCACTTTCAGGACAATGCGCGGGGCCGCTTCGACCGCGAGCCCCGAAGTCGTCAGCGAGCACGTCTTCACGTCCGGCGTCCCCGCGCCGGGGGCCGAGACGGTGCGGATGGCCTTCTACGTTTACGGCAAGACCGGCCAGCCCCTTCAGAATGGCGCCGAGGTCGTCGTTGAGAAGTTTGAATTTCTCCCCTGAGCGGGTCGCGCGTCGTCGCACGCGCTTCGGCCGGCTCTTCGCCGGCCTGACGCTGCTCTGTTGCTTCAACACCGTGCGTGCCTTAGACCCGAACCGCGGGCCTTCCGACTACACGCGCGACCGCTGGGGCGCGGAGCAGGGCTTCCCCGGCGCGACCGTCTACGCCATCACGCAGACGCCGGACGGGTACCTGTGGCTCGGCACCGAGAAGGGACTCGTGCGCTACGACGGCGTCAACTTTCGCCTCTACGGCCACGCGGACTCGCCCCTCTTCCCGACCGGCCCCATTCAGGAACTGTTGACGGACGCGGAGGGGAATCTCTGGATACGTCCGCAGACGCGGAGCCTGCTCCGCTATCGCGACGGGGTGCTGCATGACGTGACGCCCGAACTGGACGCCGGCCGCTCGGGCGTCACGGCCATGTGCAGGGGCGCGGGCGGCGAGGCGCTGCTCGCCGTCCGGAGCGAAGGCGTCTTCGCTTACGCGGGCGGGAGGTTTACGAAACTCTTTTCGACGGCGGAGCGTCCCAACTGGCTCGTCATCGCGATGGCGGCGACCGGCGACGGCAAAGTCTGGATGGGGACGCGCGACGCGGGCATCCTCGTCATGAGCGCGGGGCAGGTCTCCGAAGTGCATGGATTGCCCGACAGGAAGGTCAACAGTCTTCTCGCCGCCGCGGACGGCAAGGTCTGGGTCGGCACCGACGCCGGGGTCGTCAGGCTCGACGGCGACGGAACATCTCCGACCGCCGCGCACGCGCCGCTCGACCGCATTCAATCACTCGCCTTACTCGCCGACCGCGATGCAAACGTGTGGGCGGGCTCCGGCCGGGGACTGTTCCGTCTGAACGACGGCGGGGCTGCCGCGCTTGAGGAGGACGTGAAAGACGCGGCGGCGGTCAACGCAATTTTTGAAGACCGCGAAGGCAGTTTGTGGGTGGGAAGCACGAGGGGCTTGGAGCGACTGCGCGACAACGCCTTCATGACCTACGCGCCTCCCGACGGCCTGCCGCCCGAGGGCGGCGCCGTCTACGTAGACGCCGAGGGACGTACGTGGCTCGCCCCCGCGAGCGGCGGACTTTACTGGGGCCGGGGCGGGCGGTTCGTGCCCGTCAAGGAGGGAGGGCTCGACCGCGACGTGGTCTATTCGGTGACGGGCGGCCCGGGAGGGTTGTGGGTCGGCAGAAGGGGCGGGGGGCTCACACGCCTCGGCAGCTACGACGGCGCGGCGTTCGCTTCCGAGACCTACACGCGGGCCGACGGGCTCGCGCAAAATAGCGTCTACGCGGTGGCGCTCGCACGCGACGGGGCCGTGTGGGCGGGGACTCTGAGCGGCGGCGTTACGCGGTTCAAAGACGGCGCGTTCAACACGTACACGAACGCGAACGGGCTGGCGTCCGACTCGGTGCTCGCCATCCTCGACGGCTCCGACGGCGCGACGTGGTTCGGGACGGCGAGCGGCCTGAGTGTGCTCTCGCAAGACCGTTGGAGGACTTACGGCAGCGCCGACGGGCTGCCGCCGGGCGCGGTGAACTGTCTCGCGGAAGATTCGACGGGCGCGCTCTGGGTCGGCACCGACGGAGGGGTCGCGCTCGTCCGCGCCGGGCGGGTGAAGGTTCCACGCGAAGCGCCCGAAGCGTTGCGCGAGCCAGTGCTCGGGCTCACCGCGGACGAAAACGGTTGGCTGTGGGTCTCGACCTCGAAGCACGTCCTGCGCGTCCGCCGCGACAGGTTGGAAGCCGGCGCGCTGGACGCGTCCGACGTGCGCGAGTTCGGGCTGGCCGACGGGCTGCGCAGCGCCGAGGGCGTGAGGCGGTTCAAGTCCGTCGCCGCCGACGCGCTCGGGCGGGTCTGGTTCTACACGAGCCGCGGCCTGTCGGTCGTCTCCCCGGCGCGGGTCGCGAACGACTCGCCACCCGCGATTGCTCACGTCGAAGCCATCACGGCCGACGGCAGCGGCGTGGACGTGCGCGGGGCGGTTCGCGTACCCGGCGCAACCCGCAGAATCATGTTCAGTTTCGTGGGACTGAGTCTCAACGTCCCCGGGCGCGTCAGGTACAGGTACAGGCTCGACGGCTTTGACCGGGATTGGAGCGAGCCCGTCGCGACGCGCGAGGCCGTCTACACGAACCTCGAACCCGGCTCGTACCGCTTCCGCGTGATGGCGAGCAACAGCGAAGGCGTGTGGAACGGGCGCGAGTCAATCGTCGAGTTCGAGATCGAGCCCGCCTTCTGGCAGACGTGGTGGTTTCGACTGTCGTGCTTGCTGGCCGCCGGGCTCACGGTCTTCGCCTTCTACCGCGTGCGGATGCGGCGGCTGACGAGGCTCCTCAACGTGCGCTTCGAGGAGCGGCTCGCGGAGCGGACGCGCATCGCCCAAGACCTTCACGACACGCTGCTGCAAGGCGTCCTGAGCGCCTCGATGCAACTCCACGTCGCCGCCGACCAACTGCCCGACGCGTCGCCCGCGAAGCCTCTGGTGAGCAGGGTGCTTCAACTGATGACGCAGGTAATCGAAGAGGGGCGGACGGCCGTGCAGGGGCTGCGTTCGCGGGGCGGTGACTCGACAGACCTCGCGGAAGCGCTCTCCGCCATCCGGCAGGATTTCGCCGCGCGGCAGGGGACTGATTTTCGCATCAACGTCACGGGGCAGCCGCGCCCCCTGCACCCTCTCGTGCGTGACGGGGTTTACCGCATCGGGCGCGAGGCGCTGATAAACGCCTTTCGCCACGCGCACGCGCGCGCGGTGGAGGTGGAGATCGAGTACGGGGCCAGAGGTCTGCGCCTGACCGTCCGCGACGACGGCACGGGGATCGACCCGGAGGTGCTCAGCGCGGGCCGCTCGGGTCACTGGGGCCTTTCCGGCATGCGCGAGCGCGCCGAAGATTTCGGAGCCGAACTCGAAGTCAGAAGCCGCCCCGGCGAGGGGACGGAGGTGCGGCTCTCCATCCCCGGCGACGTAGCCTTCGAGTCTCACGCCGCGAACGGCGGCGCGGGTCGGCTCAGTAAATTCATCCCACGCAGGTGGCGGTCTTAAAAGATTCCAAAGCCTTCCCCGAAGCCCGACTAACACCTTAGTGGTAGTCAAAAAATCTTCCATCTCGTGATGTGCCCCGGGCCGGAGTCGCGCATAGTCACTGCCTGTGGACGAACCTACGCCCAAATTGCGGCCGGGGCGCGTGCGCGAGTGGCGCTCCGGCCTTTTGCCGAAGGGACTTCTCCTGCTCGTCGCCTGCGTGCTGCCGGCGGGCGGTTGCCGTGGGCGGCAGGACGCGGGCGCTCCATCCGTCGAGTTCGGCGGAGTCCCGATGGCGGAGCGGGGTGGGACGGAGAAGCTCGACCGAATCGAAGGGCGCGTGGTCGGCGCGCTCGGCGGCCGGCGCATCGTTCTGTACGCGCGGAGCGGCGCGTGGTACGTGCAGCCTTACGCAGACCGCCCCTTCACCGACATCCGGCCGGACTCGACGTGGAAGAACGCGACGCACCTCGGGACGGAGTACGCCGCGCTGCTCGTCGAGGAGGGCTACAAACCCCCGGCACAGATTGACGAACTGCCGAAGGTGGGAGGCGGGGTGGTCGCGTTGGCCTTCGTGCCGGGCGACGTGGTCTTCTGGAAGAAGGACTGGTTCCGCGCGGCGGCCGGGCTCGCGCTCGCGCTCGCGCTGATGGCGCTGTACCGGTACAGGCTGCGGCGTCTGACGCGGCAGCTCAACCTCCGTTTCGAGGAGCGGCTCGCCGAGCGGACGCGCGTCGCGCAGGAGATTCACGACACTTTCTTGCAGGACGTTCTGAGCGTCTCGATGCAGTTGCACGTCGCCGTGGACGGCCTGCCCGAAGATTCGCCCGCGCGCGCGCCGCTCGGCCACGTCCAGCGTTTACTGGGCCACGTCATCGACGAAGGCCGGAACACGCTCAAAGGGCTCGGCTGCGACGGCGGCGTCGCGCCCGAAAGGCCGGCGGCGGAGGTTAACTCTTTGGAAAATGAGGTGACCGAGTGAGTCCGGCGTGAGGCGTCCTTATGGATTGACCGTGGGTGCGAGGCGGAGTCTCTCGGCCGCTTTCACGAGGTCGGCGAGCGAGTCGGCCTGCATCTTCTGCATGACCTTGCCCCGGTGCGCCTTCACCGTGATTTCACTGATGCCGAGCCTTAAGCCTACCTGCTTATTCAACAGGCCGGAGACGACCAACGCCATCACCTGCCGTTCGCGAGACGTGAGCGACGCGTAACACGCGCGGAGCGACTGAATCTCCGCCTCGCTACCGAGCGCGGCCCGGCTGCGCTCCAGTCCCTGCCGGACGGCGCGGAGCAGCACCTCGTCGTCGAACGGCTTGGTCAGGAACTCGACGGCTCCCGCCTTCATGGCGCGCACCGCCACGGGAATGTCGCCGTAGCCGGTGATGAAGATGACGGGCATGTCCGTCCGGTCGGCGATGAGCTTTTGCAAGTCGAGGCCGTTGAGGTCGGGGAGAGAAACGTCGAGCACGAGGCAGCTCGGCGTCAGCGTCCGCGGGCGCGCGAGGAATTCCCGCGCCGACGCGAACGTCTCCGACTGCCAGCCCTCGAAGCCGAGCAGCAGTTCCAGCGACTCGCGCACCGATACGTCGTCGTCAACGACGAAGACGGTCGGCGTATCCTGCGGCGTGGTCGAAGGCGTCGCCGCGACGGCCGGGAGCCCTTGCTGTTGATGCCGAAATAGAACGTCCCGCCCGGCGTGCGCCGTCGCGACGACGTGTCGCCCCACACCATTCGCGCGGCTGGTGCCCGACCAAACTTCCGTCATGGCAACTCCCCCGTTCTCTCTTAAAGCACAGTCAAACACCCGACGAGGCTTACGCGGTCGCCACCTTGCCTTGCTGGAAGAAGGCCAGCAGCTCTTCGTTAATCTGGTCTTTCAGAGTCGAGCACATCCCGTGGGGCGCGCCGTGGATGACCTTCAGCACGGCCCCTTTGACCAACTTTGCCGAGAGCAGCGCGGAGTCGGCGACGGGCACGATCTGGTCGTCGTCGCCGTGGAGGATGAGCGTCGGCACGTCGATCTTCTTCAGGTCTTCGGTGAGGTCGGTCTCCGAGAAAGCCTTGATGCAGTCGTACGCGCCGGGCAGTCCGCACATCATCCCCTGAAGCCAGAAGGACTGGCGCAGGCCCTCGGAGATTTTCGCGCCCGGCCGGTTGAAGCCGTAGAAGGGCATCGACAGTTCCATCCAGTAGCTCGAACGGTCTGCGAGCACGCCGGCGCGTATCTCGTCGAAGACCTCCAGCGGAAGGCCGTCGGGGTTCGCCTCGGTCTTCAGCATCAGCGGCGGGATGGCGCTGATGAGCACGACCTGCGAGACGCGCGCGGTGCCGTGGCGGCCGACGTAGCGCGTGACCTCGCCGCCGCCCGTCGAGTGGCCGACGTGGATGGCGTCGCGCAGGTCGAGCGCCTCGACGAGCTTCGCGAGGTCGTCGGCGTAGGTGTCGAGGTCGTTGCCCTCAAAGGTCTGGGTCGAGCGCCCGTGGCCGCGGCGGTCGTGCGCGATGCAGCGGTAGCCGCGCGAGGCGAGGAAGAACATCTGATCCTCGAAGGCGTCGGCGCTCAAAGGCCAGCCGTGGCTGAAGACGACGGGACGGCCCGCGCCCCAGTCCTTGTAATAGATTTCGACGTTGCCGGACTGCTCCCGGCCGACGGTGACGAACGGCATTTTACGACTCTCCCTTTAGCATAGAATCACTACGTTGGTATCACGCGAGGCTTGTCTGTAGGCCACACTATGCGCGTTGAGAGCCGCGGACGCATCCCGAGATAGGATGTTTTTTCCCTACCCTGAAGCTGCGATGCGTCGATACCACTATCGTGGTACGGAGGGCGTTCCGACGGGCGGACTTTTAGAACTGGATGATGCCGCGGCGGACGGCGATGGCGACCGCCTGCGTGCGGTCTGAGGCGGCCAGCTTTTCCATGATGTGCTTGACGTGAACCTTGACGGTCTCTTCGGAGATGAAGAGCTTTTCGGCGATGTCGCGGTTGCGGTTTCCTTCCGCGATGTGCCGGAGGACTTCCACCTCGCGGTCGGTCAGCGCCTCGTCGCCGAGGTGCTCCGCCAGATGCGCCGCGATGTGTGACGGGATGGCTTTCTGCCCCGCGTGAACGTGGCGGATGGTGTCGACGAGGTCTTTGGGCGGGGTGCTCTTGAGCAGATAGCCGCGCGCGCCCGCCTTGAGCGCACGCTGGATTTCAACGTCCCCCTCGAACGTGGTGAGCATGATGACGCGCGCGCCCGTGAACTCCGCGCGGATGCGGGCGAGCGCGTCGATGCCGCTCATGTCGGGGAGGCGCAAGTCCATGAGGGTCACGTCCGGAAGGTGCAGGCGATACATCTCGGCGGCCTCCGAGCCGGTCGCCGCCTGCGCCGCGATGGTCATGTCGGGCTGGCTGTTGATGATGGCGGCGATGCCCTCACGCATCAGCGGGTGGTCGTCGACGCTGAGGACGCGGATGCGCGATTGATCGCTCATGAAACTCATGCTCCCGGCAGAATAGTAGGTCGGCTGACGCGAAGCGCCGCGTTGAGCGCCTCAAGCAGGGCGGTGTCGCTGAACGGCTTGAAGAGGCATTCCACGGCGCCGCGTTCGAGCAGGCGCGGGCGGACGCCCTCGTCCCTGTGGGCGGTGATGAAGACGATGGGTATCTCCTGCCGGCGGCGCGTCAACTCGCGTTGAAGGTCGGGGCCGGACATGCCCGGCATGGTCACATCCAGCACCAGACACCTCGTCCGGCCGAGGCAGTCGGACGCGAGGAACTCTTCGGCGGAAGAGAACGCCTCCGCCGCGAAGCCGAACTCCCGCAGCAGGTCGGGCAGCGACTCGCGCACGGACTCGTCGTCGTCGACGACCGATATGAGTGGGCGCATGACCATCACGAATCCCCCCCGGCGCGCTCCGCGACGGCCTCGGATGCGTGAGGAATAGAGAATGAGAAAGTGGCCCCCGGGCCGTCGTTGAGTGTCGCCCACAGCCGGCCGTGATGGCTCTCGATGATGGAGCGACTGACGGAGAGGCCGATGCCCATGCCGTCATTCTTCGTCGTGTAGAACGCCTCGAAGAGTCTGTCCGCCGCCTGTGGGTCGAAGCCGACTCCGGCATCCTGCACGCTCAGGCGCACGCGGTCGTCCGCGTCCCGCGCGGTTCGGATTACCAGCGGCGTCGGGCTGTCCTCGACGACGCGCATCGCGTCCAAGGCGTTCAGGAGCAGATTCAGGATGACCTGCTGAAGCTGGACTCTGTCGCCCGTGACGGGCGGGAGGTCGTCGGCAAGTTCCAGCCGCGGAATCACACGGTTTCTCCGCAACTCGCTCACCGACAGCGCTATCACCTCCCGCGTCGCCTCGTTCAAGTCTACCGGCTCGGACGTCGCGCCCTTCTTGCCGAAGAGCGCGCGCAGCCGTGTGATGACGTCGGCCGCGCGGTGGCCGTCGCGAATCGTGCGCCGGGCGGTCTCTCTCGCGCCGTCGACGTTCGGCGGGTCGGCGGCCAGCATCCGCAGACAGGTGCCGGCGTTGGTGACGATGCCCGAGAGCGGCTGGTTGACTTCGTGAGCAATCGAAGCCGTCAAGGCCCCCAGCGTGGCCACCCGGGACACGCGCGCGAGTTCCGAACGCAGATTGCCGAGCGCCTCTTCCGAGAGCCGGCGCTCGGTCACGTCCTGCACAGCGCCGATGTACTCCGGCTCGCCGTCCTGACCCCGAGTCCCGTGAGCGAGTACGTGCAGGTACTTGATTGAACGGTCGGGCATGAGCAGACGGTGCTCGAACTCAAAATCGCCGCCGCCGGCGCGCGCCCGGTCGAGCACCTCGTCAAACAAAGGGATGTCCTCCGGGTGAACTCGGGTACGCATCAGCTCCGGCGTCACGGGCAGGGTCGGGTCAAGCTCGAAGATGTGGTACGCCTGCGCCGACCACGTAATCTTGTCCGTCTCGACGCGCCATGAAAAGCTGCCGGTCGAGCTAAGGTGTTGGGCTTCGGCGAGGAACGCCTCGCTGCGGCGTCGGTCTTCCTCGGCGAGTTTGCGGGGCGTGACATCGGACGTGAACCCGACCATGCGAAACGGTTTACCCTGCCCGTCGAAAAACATCTGACCGTTCGTCGCGAGCCAATGCAGGCTGCCGTCGGGCCACACGACGCGGAACTCCACCGCCACCTCCCCGGTCTCGTGTGCGTGCTTGATGGCTTTGAGGAGGACGGGCCAGTCGGGCGCGTAGACTAGCTTCTTCCAGCTCTGGAACGTCCCGTCGAAGCCGCCGGGCGGTAATCCGTAGAGCGCCTCCTGCTCGGGCGACCAGACGTTGACCTCCCGCCGGATGTGCCAGTCGAAAGCCATCGCGCGCGCCGACTTCTGCGCCAGTTCGAGCAGCTCCTGCTTGTCCTGAAGCCTCTCGACCGCGCGCTTGCGCTCCGTGATGTCCTCGTGGATGGCGATGATAAACCGGGGCAGTCCCGCCGAATCCCTCAGCAGCGTGAAGATCACGTTCGCCCACACGGAGCTGCCGTCCCGGAGGATGAAATGTTTCTCCTGACGGAGACCGTCGCGCTTGCCTTCGCACAACTCTCGGAACGCGGCGGCGTCGTCCTCGCGGTCGTCCTCGGCGGTCAGCTCGTCGTACGTCTCGAAGAAGCCTAGCTCCTCTTGACCGAGGCCGAGCATCGTCCGCAGCGCGCGGTTGTTCTGGATGGGCGTACCGGGCTGCCGCAGATCGACGAGGGTGATGCCGGCTCCCGCCTCGTCAAAAATGGCGCGGAAACGCTGCTCGCTTTCGCTGAGCATCGACTGCTGGGCTTGCAGTTCTTCGATGGTGCGGTCGCGCTGCGCCTCGGCCCGCTTGCGGTCGTCGATGTCCGTGTTTGTCCCGCACCATTTGACGACGCGGCCGGCTTCATCGCGCAACGGGTTAGCGCGGAATAGAAACCAGCGATACTCCCCGTCGAAGCGCCGCAGGCGTGCTTCCATCTCACCCGATTCGCCGGAAGCCAGAATGGCCCGCCAGCGTTCGAGCAACGTGGGCAGGTCTTCGGGACGGATCGCAGCCTGCCACCCCACACCACAGGCTTCCTCAAGGCTCAGCCCGGTGTATTCGCACCAGCGTTGATTGAGGAAGTCGATTTGCCCGTCGGGGAGCGCAGACCACACCAACCCCGGAAGCGCATCGACGATGAGGCGAATCTCGTTCTGCATCCCTGCCCTTTCCCGGCAGTCCTCCATGACGCAAAGGATGCGCCACGTAGCCCGCGGATGTCTATCATCCTTTAGTATCGGTCTGCGCCCGATGTTAGCACCGGCCGCGGCCCGCGCCGGCCATAATCACGCGCCCGTCCCTCTCCATGACTGACCGATACCAACGTCTAATAGATTCGCCTCCGCGTTCGTGGTCTACTCGCCCGCGCCGAATCGGGCATCTCGGCATCCGGTCGGATCGGATTGCCACACTGAGTTCAACAGAGAAGGAGATTGCGATGAGCGTTCAAACAGTCGCCAGTAAAATGTCTCAGACCGTCGCCGCACCACAGGGCGGCGAGCAGGCAACCGACAAGACCGCCATTCGTCCGTTTCGCGTGAACGTACCCGAAGCGGAGTTGACCGAATTGCGCAGACGCATCGAGGCCACGCGGTGGCCTGAGCCGGAGACGGTCACGGACGCGACGCAGGGCGTGCAGTTCGCGACGATGCAGAAACTCGCGCGCTACTGGGCGACCGACTACGACTGGCGCAAGTGCGAGACGGCACTCAACGCCCTGCCGCAGTTCGTCACCGAGATTGACGGGCTCGACATCCACTTCATCCACGTCCGCTCGCGACACGAGGGCGCGCTGCCGCTCATCGTCACGCACGGCTGGCCGGGCTCGGTCGTCGAGCAGTTGAAGATCATCGGCCCGCTGGCCGACCCGACGGCGCACGGCGGGCGCGCCGAGGAGGCGTTCGACGTGGTGGTGCCGTCAATCCCGGGTTACGGCTTCTCCGGCAAGCCGACGACGACCGGCTGGGGGCCCGAACGCATCGCGCGCGCCTGGGTGGAGTTGATGAAGCGCCTCGGGTACACGCGGTTCGTGGCGCAGGGCGGCGACTGGGGCGCGGTCGTCGTCGACATGATGGGGGTTCAGGCGGCTCCCGAACTGCTCGGCATTCACACCAACATGCCCGGCATCTTTCCGGCCGAGATCGACGCGGCGGCCTTTTCCGGCGCGCCGCCGCCGACGGGTCTCTCGGCCGACGAGAAGCTCGCTTACGAGCGTCTCCAGTTCGTCTATCAGAAGGGAATCGCTTACGGGTTCCAGATGGGGCTGCGGCCACAGACGTTGTACGG
The DNA here is from genome assembly GCA_040509515.1 of Pyrinomonadaceae bacterium. Classification (GTDB taxonomy): domain Bacteria; phylum Acidobacteriota; class Blastocatellia; order Pyrinomonadales; family Pyrinomonadaceae; genus QHXN01. Next base: position 38,022 of record JBEVKV010000087.1, read on the forward strand.
CATTGCGGACTCGCCCGTCGGGCTGGCGGCCTATTTCCTCGACCACGACGCGCGCAGCTACGAGCTTATCGCGCGCGTCTTCGACGGACAGTCCGAGGGCCTGACGCGCGACGACATTCTCGATAACGTCACCATCACATGGTTGACGAACACGGCGATTTCCGGCGCACGTCTCTACTGGGAATACTTTGGCAAAGGGTATTTCAACGCCAAAGGCGTCTCCATCCCGGTCGCCGTGAGCGTCTTTCCTGACGAACTCTACCCGGCCCCGCGGAGCTGGACGGAGCGCGCGTACCCCAAACTCATCCACTTCAACAAGCTCGACAAGGGCGGCCACTTCGCGGCGTGGGAGCAGCCGAAACTCTTCACGGCGGAGCTGCGTGAGGCGTTCAAGTCGCTACGGTAATGCGGCGGCGTCGGGCGACGCGCG
>JBEVKV010000088.1:0-12061 GCA_040509515.1 Pyrinomonadaceae bacterium
GCCGCGCCGGAATCAGACAGGCCACCAGCGCCACGGCCGCCAGCACCGTCGAATACAGAGCGAACGTCGCGGGGTCGGTCGTGCTCACGCCGAAAAGTAAGCCCTCCATCAAGCGCGTGAGCGCGAGCGACGCCGCGGTGCCGACGCCCATGCCTATTAAAGTGAGAACCATTCCCTGCCCCGTGACGAGCTTCAGAACCCCTCCGGCCTGCGCCCCCAAAGCCATGCGGATGCCTATCTCGCGCGTGCTCTGCGCCACCGTGTAGCTCATCACGCCGTAAATCCCTACGGCCGAGAGTAACAGCCCCAGCGCGGCGAACGACCCGAGGAGCAGCATGTTGAATCGTTGCGACGCGATGGAGCGCGCCGCCAGCTCTTCCATCGTCGATACGTTCGAGAGCGGCAGCGTCGGGTCGAGCGCGGCTATCTGCTGCTTGACCGCGGGCGTCAGGCTCGCCGGCTCGATTGTCGTCCGCACCACGAAGCTGGTCGAAGTGAACGCGCGGACGCTCGCCAAAAGCTTGTCCGACGCCTGTTGGACGGGGACGAAGACCATCGGCGGCGCGGGGCGGTCGAGCCCCTGCTGTTTGATGTCGCCGACCACGCCGATTACCTGCCGGACTGGGTCGTCCAAACCGCGCCCGACGGAGAGCGGTTGCGCCAGCACGTCCCGCCCTTCGGAGAAACGCCGCGCGAAGGCTTCGTTGACGACGGCGACGGGCGGCGTGCCACGGTCGTCGCCGGCGACGAAGACGCGCCCCTGCCGCAGCTCGATCCTCAGCGCGCGAAAGTAGTCCGCCGAGACCATCCGTAGCTGGACGCTCTGCACCTGATCCGGTTTGTCGGGGAAGATGACCGGCATGTTGAATTGCCAGTCGAGCGGCAGCTTGTTGGTGACCGCCGCCGCCTCGACGCCGGGCAGCCGGGCGATGCGCTCAAGCGCGTCGCGGTAAAAGGCCGCGGACTCCGCCGCGGAGTCGTACCGCTCGCCGTTTAAGTTGACTTGGAAGGTAAGGACGTTGCGCGGGTCGAAGCCGGGCGTGACGCCGAGCAGGTTGGCGAACGTGCGAATCAGCAGCCCCGCCCCGACCAGCAGCACGAGCGAGAGCGCGACCTCGGCCACGACCAGCGCGCCACGCAGACGCCCGCGCGCCGTCGCGCCTTTACCCGCACTCTCTTTCAGAGACGCGTTGACATCCACCTTGCGCGCCTGCCACGCGGGGGCCGTCCCGAACAGCAGGCCCGTCCCGACCGCGGCCGCGAGTGTGAAGGTCAGCACGCGCCAGTCCACACCGACCTCGACGACCCCGGGCAGCAGTCCCGGGGGAATCAGGGCCGTCAGCAGTTGCGTCATCCACGCGGCCAGCAGCAGTCCGGCCGCGCCCCCCGCGAGGGCCAGCACCAATCCTTCCGTGAGCAACTGCCGTACGATTCGCCCGGCGGCCGCGCCCAGCGTCATCCTCAACGCTATCTCGCGCTGCCGCGCCGCCGCGCGCGCGAGTTGCAGGTTGGCGACGTTCGCGCACGCGATCAGCAGCAGGAAGGTGACCGCGCCGAAGACGATCCAGAGGTATTTCGCCACGCCCTCGGTGAAGAAGTCCTGATACGGCTTGACGCCGACCGACTCGCCCTCCGACATGTGTGGCGGGAAGGCGGCGCGATACCGCTCGGCAATCTCCTTCAACTCCGCCCGCGCCTGCTCAAGACCGACGCCCGGCTTCAGGCGGCCGACGACCTCGGCGTTGGGGTCTATGTTGGCCCCCGTTCGCGGGCGCATCGGGACGAACAGGTCTGCGCCGGAGGCGAACCTGAAGTCCGGCGGCATGACCCCGACCACGGTCGTCGGCAGGCCGTTGAGCGTCACGGTCTTGCCGATCAACCCTTCGTCGCCGCCGAACCTCCGCCGCCACAACCCGCCGCTTAGAATCACGACGCGCGCGCCGCCGGTCGTGTCCTCTTCGCGCGTGAACGCGCGCCCGAGCGCCGGGTAGACGCCCAACACGCGGAAGAAGTCTTCCGACACGCGCACGCCGCGCACGTACTCCGCCTCGTTCCCGCCGGCCAGATTTCCGCCCGCGCCGCCGAAGCCCGAGTAGCACGCCAGAGCCTCGAACGAACGGCTCTGCTCGCGCCAGAAGAGAAACTTCGGTTCGCCCGAGCCCGCCAGTCCGCCCCGGTACTGCTGGCCGACGTAGACGAGACGGCCGGCCTCCGGGTACGGCAGCGGCCGTAACAGCACCGCATTCATCACGCTGAAGATCGCGGTCGTCGCGCCGATGCCTAAGGCCAGCGTCAGCACCGCGACCAGCGTGAATCCGGGGCTCTTGCGCAGCGAGCGCACGCCGTAACGGCAGTCTCGCCAGAAGGTCTCAAGCCAGCGCCCGCCGCGGACTTCGTAACCCTGCTCCTTCACACGCGTGAGCCTGCCGAAGCGCCGCTCGGCGTCGCGCCGCGCCTCTTCGGGGGTCATCCCGGCGCGGACGTTCTCCTCGGTGCGCATGTCGATGTGGAAACGCATCTCCTCGTCAATCTCGCGGTGGATCGCCTCGGAGCGCAGCAGGGCGCGGGCGCGCCTGTAGAGTCCTCTTAGCCACATAACTACCTCAACCCCCGTCAGGCCGACTGCATCACCTTGCCGACCGCCAGCACGAGCAGCCGCCAGCCCTCCGCCTCGACGCCGAGTTGCTTGCGCCCCGCCGCGGTCAGCTCGTAGAAGCGCGCGCGCCGGTTGTTCTCCGACTTGCCCCAGTCGGACTTGATCCAGCCACGCTCCTCCAGCCGGTAGAGCGCCGGGTAGAGCGAGCCCTCCTCGACCCTCAACATCTCCTCCGCCAGTTGCGTGATGCGCTGCCCGACGCCGTACCCGTGCACGGGGCCCGCGGAGAGCGCCTTCAGAATCAGCATGTCGAGTGTTCCCTGGAGCAGGTCGGCCTTTTTTCTTGGCATCATTCTTCCCCTAGATGTGCTGAGGGAAAATAGCGATTTCCCCCTAGATTGTCAAGGGAGAATTTCGGATTTTATTGTCGGGTAATATGTGGTGTCTGCCGCGGCGCGGCGGCAGCACCGGGCTGTGATTTGGAAGAGGCCAGTCGCCGACGCCCGCGCGAACCTGAGTGATTCGCGCGGGCGTCAACGTTCTCAACCGACGGCTGACTTGTGAATCAGACGACGGCGTTGCGTGCGATGACTTCGCGGTAGAAGTCGGCGCTGAGCTTGGGCGTGCGCTTCTGCGAAGCGTAGTCGACGTAGTGGATGCCGAAGCGGTTGGTGTAGCCGTCGGCCCACTCGAAGTTGTCCATCAAACTCCAGAGGAAGTAGCCGCGGACGGGGACGCCCTCGGCCGCCGCGCGGCGCAGTTGCGTGAGGTAGCTGCGCAGGTACGTCACGCGGTCTGTGTCGTAGACCTTGCCGTCCGGCGCGGGTTCGTCGGCGGCCGAGCAGCCGTTCTCGGTGATGTAAATCTCCTTCGCGCCCCAGAGCTTCGAGACGTGGCGCGGCCCCCAGTAGAGCGCCTCCGGCCCGACGAAGAGCCACGGCGACGGCGCGTGCGGGAAAGACTTCGGGTGCGGCACATGTACGAAGCCCGGCTCCGAGTCGGAGGCGCGCACGAACTGCGGCGTGTAGATGTTGATGCCGACGAAGTCGAGCGGCGACGAGATGGTCTTCAAATCCTCGGGCGTGAACTTGGGCGCGTCGGCGCCGGCCGACTTCAAGTACCAGTCGGTGTACTTCCCCTCCATGATAACGTTCAGATACTGCGCGTTCATCTCGCGTGTGGCGCGCTCGGCGGCCGCGACGTGCGCCGCCGACTCGAAGACGGGGGCGGCGACCGTGATGTTCTCGGCGATGCCGACTTTCGTGCCCGGCTTCGCGGCGGCGCGGATGGCCTGCACGGCTAGCCCGTGGCCGAGCACCGCGTGATGGCGCGTCTGGTTCAGGCGCAGGCCGGTCAGCTTCAACCCCGGCGCGTGGATGCCCCAGCGGTAGCCGACCTCGATGAAGGCCCCGAACTCGTTGATGGTGAAGATGTGTTTGACGCGGTCGGTCAGCCGCGCCGCGACGTAGCCGGCGTAGTCGGCGAACGCCTTCGACGTTTCGCGCCCCTCCCAGCCGCCGAAGCGGTCTTGCAGAGACTGCGGCAAGTCCCAGTGGTAGAGCGTGGCGAAGGGCTGGATGCCGTTGGCGAGCAGCTCGTCCACGAGCCGGTTGTAGAAGTCGAGCCCCTTCGGGTTCGGCGGGCCGTCGCCGTTGGGGAAGACGCGCGGCCACGCGATGGAGAAGCGGTAGGCTTTGACGCCGAGCGCCTTCATCAACTGCACGTCGCCTTTGTAGAGGTGGTAGTGGTCGTTGGCCACGTCGCCGTTCGCGTCGGCGACCACCTTGCCGGGCGTGTGCGCGAAGGTGTCCCAGATGGAAGGCCCGCGCCCGTCCTCCCTGACCGCGCCCTCGACCTGATACGAAGCGGTCGCCGTGCCCCAGATGAAGCCGGGCGGGAACGAGCGCAACGCGTCATTACCGGATGACGACGCCGCGACGCCCTGCGCCGAAGCAGTCGAAGCGTGCAACGGCGTCGTCGAGGCCGTCGCCGCGAGCGCCGCCGCGCCGGCCACCTTTGCGAAATTCCGTCTCGATAGTTTTTTGCCCAACGGTCAGTCCCTCCAATCGTCAATTGATGTCCGTCGCTATTTAAGTCAGAGCCCCCGGGTGTCGCTTCCGCATCAACGCGCCGTCACCTCAAGCTTCGCGGTCTGAAACTTGACGGAGCTTGTGCCGACCATGATGTCGAACCAGCCCGGCTCGACGACGCGCTCCATGTTCAGGTTTAAGAAAGAGAGCTTGTCCGGCGTCACTTCAAACGTGACGGTCTTGCTCTCGCCGGGCGCGAGCGTGACGCGCCGAAAGTCCTTCAACTCCTTGACGGGTCGCGTCACGGAGCTGACCACGTCGCGCACGTAGAGCTGCACGACCTCGTCGCCCGCGCGGCGTCCGGTGTTCCTGACCGTGACGCCGACCCGCGCGCGGCCGCCCGGCCCGATTTTCGCGGGCGACACCGTCAAGTTTGAATACTCGAACGTGGTGTAGCTCAGCCCGTGGCCGAAAGGAAACAGCGGCTCCTTGCTCGTGTAGAGGTAGCCGCGCCGCGCGGTCGGCTTGTGGTTGTAGTAGATGGGGAGTTGCCCCACCGTGCGCGGGAAGCTGACGGGGAGCTTGCCCGCCGGGTTGTAGTCGCCGAAGAGCACGTCGGCCACGCCGACGCCGGTCTCCTGCCCGAGATAAAAACCTTCGAGGACGGCGGGGACGTGCTCGGCGACGTAGTTGATGGAGAGCGGCCCGCTGTTGATGAGCATGACGACCACGGGCCTGCCCGTCGCCAGCACGGCGCGCACGAGTTCGTCCTGCCGCCCGACGAGGTCGAGGCTGTCGCGGTCGCCGAGGTGGTCGTTCGACCATGCCTCCTTGTTCGTGTCCTCGTTGCCGCCTAAGACGAGCAGCGCCACGTCCGAGCCTCGCGCGACCTCGACGGCCTCGGCGATGAGCTTCGCGTCCTCGGCCGGGTCTGCGAGGCGCGAGGTGTTGGCCCACCAATCGCCGCCCTCGCGCGTGATGTTGACGCCCTTCGCGAAGCTCACCTTCACGCGTTCGCCGAGCTTCGCCCTGACGCCTTCGAGGACGCTCACGCCGCGCCCCTGATTCGGGTCGGTGTAGCCGCCGAGGTGCGCGCGGTCTGCGTTCGGGCCGATGACGGCGACGGACTTCAGGCGCTCGCGGTCGAGCGGGAGGAGGTTCCCTTCGTTCTTCAGGAGCGTGATGGAGCGGCGCGCGGCCTCGGCCGCAAGCTGACGGTGCGCCTCTGAGTTCGTGACGCGCGCGGCGCGCTCGGGGTCGACGTAAGGGTTCTCGAAGAGGCCGAGCATGAACTTGGCGCGCAGGTTTCGCGCGACGGCTTTGTCTATCAACGCCTGCGACACGCGGCCGTCTTTGACGAGTTGCAGCAGCTTCGGGAAGCAGTCGGGGTCGGGCAGCTCCGCGTCCACGCCGGCTTCGAGCGCGAGCCGCGCCGCCTCGGTCTTGTCCGCGGCGACGTGGTGCAAACTCTCAAGCTGCGGGATGCCGTAGTAGTCCGAGGCGACGAGGCCGTCGAAGCCCCACTCTTCGCGGAGCACCTTCTGGAGCAGCCAGCGGTTGGCGTGCGAGGGGACGCCGTCAATCTCGTTGTACGAGGCCATCACGCTCAACACGCGCGCCTCCTTCACCGCCGCCTCGAAGCTCGGCAGGAAGTACTCGCGCAGCACGCGCTCCGAGACGTTGACCGGGGCGATGTTCGTCCCGCCCTCGGGCTGGCCGTGCGCTGCGAAGTGTTTGGCGACGGCGATGACGTGCTCGCCGTCCACGTTCGGCCCCGGCCCCTGCATCGCCTTGATGGCGGCGACGCCCATCCGCGAGACGAGATAAGGGTCTTCGCCGTAAGTCTCTTCGGTGCGACCCCAGCGCGGGTCGCGCGCGAGGTCGAGGTTGGGGCCGAGCACGAAGTGGCTGCCCCGCGCGCGCGTCTCAAGCGCGGCGGCGGTGAAGACTTTTGAGACGAGTTCCGTGTCCCAACTGCTGGCGAGCGCGATGGGCGTGGGGAAGCTCGTGCCCTTCGGCGCCATCAGGCCGTGCAGAATCTCGTCGTGGAAGATCGCGGGGATGCCGAGCCGCGTCCGCTCGACGAGCCACTTCTGAAGCGCGTTGGCGAACGCGGCGGCCTCGCGCGGCTCTTTGCCCTCGCGCTGTCGCGCGATCTGCCCGACGCCGTCCTTCAACGCCTCGCGCGCCTTCTCCGGCGAGAAGTCGCCGTGTAGTTTCGGGGAGCCGGCCGGCGCGGCCGTCACCGGCCTCGACTCCCACAGGCAGACGAGCTGCGCGATTTTTTCTTCGAGCGTCATCCGGCCGAGCAAATCGGCCACGCGCCGCTCGACGGGCAGGCGCGGATTCTTGTAGTCGGGCGACCGCCCCTGCGTCCACGCCCCGCGCGGCGCGGCGGACGACAAGACGAGCAGCGCGCAGACGAGCGCGACGGCGCGCACGCTTCGCGTCCGTCGGCGTGTGGGCGTTGCGTTCGACCTCATCTTGTAAACAGTCCCTCCTTGCTTAGCGTGATGGGAAGCGCGTGACACGCCAGTTGACACGGCCGCGTAGTGGATCGGCTTGCAAGGCGTAAGCGCCGGCCGAGCCTTTAAGGTTGAGCGTCTGAACTTCGCCGCCGGGCAGCGCGAAGAGTCCGTCGGCCGGCGCGTCGTCGGTGCTGAAGACGCGCAGCTCGACGTTTCGCCAGTCGATGTCGTTTGTGCTCTGCGCCACGCGGACGTGCGGGACGGCCGCGTGATTCCTGACCAGCAGCACGACCGGAATCTGGCCCGCCTTTATACGCCGCCAACGCTCGCCCGCGTGCAGCTCACCCGTCTGGTAGTCGATCCACTCGCCCGGCGGGAGGTAGACGCGGCGGCCGTCGCCCGGCTCCATCAGCGGCGCGACCAGAAGGTCTGAGCCGAACATATACTCGTCGTCCACAGTCCAACAGGTCGGGTCGCCCGGGTACTCGAAGAAGAGCGTGCGCAGCATCGGGTAGCCGCGCGCGGAAGAGTCCTTCGCCTGCGCGACTATGTAAGGCATCAGCGCGTAGCGGAGCCCGAGCGCGCGGCGGAAGTCTTCGACCAGCGCCTCGTCATACTCCCACGGCTCGCGCGGCGGCGCGCCGTGCGCGCGCGTGTGCGATGTGAGCACGCCCCACGCCAGCCAGCGCCGGTAGAGGTCGCGCGGCGCGCGGTCGACGAAGCCGCCCACGTCGTGGCTCCAGTAGGTGAAGCCCGACAGCCCGAACGAGAGCCCGCCGCGAAGCTGCGCCGCCATCGCGGAATCGGTGTTCTCCGCGTCGCCGCCCCAGTGCAGAGGGTAGCGCTGGCTCCCGGCCCACGCGCTCCGCGCCCAGATGACGCTGTCGCCGGTCGTCTCGCGCGTCACGTCGGCGACGGCCTTGTTGTAACGCAGCGGGTAGAGGTTGTGCTCGTAGAGCCCCGCACGCCCCGAGGTGTAGCGACCCGAGGCCGGCGCGCCCTCGCCGAAGTCAACTTTGATGGCCCCGACGCCGAGTTTAAGAAGCGCCGCGAGCTTCGACTGATACCAGCGCACCGCCTCCGGGTTGCTCATGTCGAGCACCGCGTCCTCCGACGCCGCGCGGCCCGACTCGTCCCTCACCGCGTAGCCTTTGGAGACTATCTCGCCGAACAGCTCATTCTTCGGCGTGAAGTACGTGTACTGCCAGAGGCTCACGCGAAAGCCCTGCTTCTTCAAATCCGCAATCATCCGGCCCGGGTCGCGGAAGCGCGTCCGCGAGAACTGAAAGTTGCTCCGCCACTCGGTCTCGAACCAGCCGGTGTCGAGGTGTATCACGTCCGACGGGATGCGGTGCTCGCGCAGTTTGGCGGCCACGTCGCGCACCTCTTCCTCGGACTTGTACGTGATGCGGCTCATCCAGAAGCCGAACGACCAGAGCGGCGGGACGGGGCTGCGTCCCGTCAGCGCGGTGTATTCGGAGAGCACGTCCTTCGGGTCGCCGATGAAGACGAAGAGGTCGAGCGTCTCGTCGGCCGTGTAGACGACGTTGTGGCGGTCGTAGGTCTTCCCGAAGTCGAAGGTGACGGGCGCGGAGGTGTGGACGAAGACGGCGTACCCGCGGCTCGAAAGGAAGACGGGCACGGGCTTGTACATCCACTCGTTCTGCGCGCCCATCGCGTCGCGCGTCCACGCGTTGACCTTCTGCCCGCGCTTGTCGAGCCGCGTGAACGACTCGCCGCAGCCGAAGATCTTCTCGTCGTGCGCAAGCTCGAAGGTCGCGGCCGTGCGCCGGCCGAGGTCTGACGCGCGCCGGACGAAAGAGAAAGGGACTGGCGTGAAGTAAGTGTGCGGGTCGCCGATTGTTTGCGTGCGCGTCAGGAGGCGTCCGTCGCGGTCGTAGAACTCCACGCGCCACGGGTCTTTGACGATGCGGACACGGCCGTGCGCGCTCGCGTAGGTGACGGCGTCGGCGGTCTGCTCGACCTTCCAAGAGTCGTCGCGCGGCGGGGTGCCCGCGAGCATCAGCGAGGGCTCGTCCGGCGTATCCGTCAGCGGCGCGTCGCGCGTGTTGAAGCGCAGGCGCACGGCGCGCGGGCTGACGAAGTCTATGCGGAAGGGCAGCGCGGGGTCTGCGTCGTACTCCGTGCCGGGGAACTCGGTCGGCCGTGCGCGGCCGAGCCCCACGTCGATCTTGTTGAAGGAGAGCGTGGTCGAGCGCAGGTGCCTGTCCCACTGGAGCGTCCCCCGCCCGCTGCGTGCGTCGAACTCTTTGACGCGCCGCGCGACGAAGTAGACGTTCTCCATCCGCTGAAAGTCATGACTCACGTCCAACGCGTCGCCCAAGACCGAGGGCTGCTGCGCGGCGGCGCCGCGGCCGAACCCGCAGGCGCACGCGAGCGCGAACGCAAGACACAGACGACCTCCGACCTTTGTTGCAATCGCGGACAAAAGCCCGGGCCACACATTGTCATCGAAGGCGCAAGCGCTCATGGTCTCGAAAGCAGTTCGACCTGTTTGGAGGAGTTAGGCTGTCGGAGCTTGGCGCACGCATTCTCTTTCATTCCCCTCCCCTTTTTCAAGAACTATTTGTCGGCGCGCGCGCGGAAGGGCTTTTGGCAAAAGGGGGGCGGAGACGTTATAGTCGGGCCGCCCCGGCACAACCCCCGAAGAAACTACACGACCGGATGACCGCGCCCTTGCAGCCGCACGCCACACCGCAAAGCCTTTCGGATTACGTCGCGGAGATGCGACCGCGCATCGAGGCGTCGCTCCGCCAACACCTCCCGCTGACGCCCGGGCGGTTCGAGACGCCTTACAACGAGGCGCTTGAGTACGCGCTCTTCCCCGGCGGGAAGCGTCTGCGGCCGGTGCTGACGCTGCTCGGGGCCGAGCTTGTCGGCGGGCGCGCCGAAGAGGTTCTGGACGCGGCCGTCGCGGTCGAGTTCATACACACCAGCTCGCTCGTCTTCGACGACCTGCCCTGCATGGACGACGCGCGCGAGCGGCGCGGGCGCGCGCCGCTGCACCGTCGCTACGGCGACGGCGTCGCCATCCTCGTCGCGCTCGGGCTGCTCAACGCCGCCTACGGCATCGTCCTCGACGCCGCGCCGGCAGCGCCCGCGCGCGCCGGAAGAGCGCACGCCGAGATTGTCGAGTGCATCGGCCCGCGCGGCATGGTCGGCGGGCAGGCCATCGACCTCGCGGGCGCGCGCGCCGCCGGGTCGGGCGGGTTCGACGCCGCGCGCAACCTGAAGACCTCCGCGCTGATCAGGCTCGCCGTCAGCCTCGGCGCGATCCTCTGCGGCGCGGACGCGCGCCAGCTCGGCGCGCTCGCGCGCGTCGCGGAACTCCTCGGCAACGCCTACCAGATCAGGGACGACATCCACGACCTGCACGAAGACGCTCTGACTCCGGCCGCGACGCACGACGCCGACCACGCGGCGGGGCGCGAACGCATCGAGTCGCAGGTGTCGGAGGTCAAGCAGTTGCTCGCGCGCGAGTTCGGCGAAGGCCCCGCCGCCGCACGCCTGCGCGAGTTGGCCGACTTCATCGCCAGACACCGCGCCTAAAAACTACAACGCCATTCTGGTTATTCGTTTAAAGGTTCCGCCGAGGCTTTGTACTCTTCGAGCGCGAACTGTGGGACGGGCGTCGGCTCGTGCGCGTGGCAGGTGATGGGGTTTTGGAAGTCAGACATGCGGCGGGCGACGAGCGCGTCGTGGAGTCGGCGCGCGCCGCGCTCGGCGAAGCGCACGCGCCACGCGTCCGCGTGCGCCGGCTCGGCCGCGACGAAGCGCAGCGCCTCGACGCCTGTGAGCCCCGTCTCCCCGCGCACGAAGGCTTCGGCCGCCTGTATGAAGTGCGAGTAGCAGGCGCGGCCGCGAAACTCTTCCACGGGGACGCGGCCGGCACGGTACTCCTCGGCGATACGGCGTCCGGCCTCGGGCGTCGTGTGCGCGTAGAAGAGCCCGTGCGGGAAGCAGACGAGGTTGCCCGCGAAGCGGTCGCCGCCGACGTGCGACGACTGCCAGACCGCGTCGCCCGCGACCTCGCGCAAAGCGTTGTAGAGCGGGACGCCGAACTTAGCACAGCACTTGTCGCGCCGGCCGTGCGTGCAGACGAGGAAGAGCGGCCCTTCGTACGTCTCGCCGCCCTGCGTGTCGCGCCCCGAGGCGGCCGCCGCGAGGTCGCAGCCGAGAACGTCGTAGTACTTCTCAAGCCGCATCCGCACGACGAAGGGCTCGCGCTCGCGGCAGCGCACGACGAAGAGGTTCATGCGCGCGTCGGCGCGGCCCCGGTCGGTCTTGATGAAGAGGATGCGCGAGTGCTTGATGCGCGCCGTCGCGTCTTTGAAGAACTGTTTGACCTCGGGCGGGAGCGCGCTCTGCTCGAAGGCGTGCCGCCCCCAGCCGTGCGGGTATTCGAGCAGCAGCCAGACCGCGCCGGTCGAGGCCGTGCCGGCACTAATCTCGCCCGCGCGGCGCGACAGCTCCGAACAGAAGAAGCGCGCGGCGTCCGGCGTCGTCGCGTCGGCCTCGCCCGGCCGCGTCGCGTCAACTTCCCTGTCCCGCGTCACTTCTTTATCCCGCGTCACGCGCCGCCCTCGCCGGTCTCGTCAGCGGCCGTCTCTCCCGCGTCGGGCTCGAAGGCGACGAGCCCGTGCAGCGCAAGCTCCGAGGCGAAGGCTTGCACCTTCGCCAGAGGGAGACGGCCTCGGGCGGCTTCGTGCAGCTCGGCGATGGTGCAGGCGCGCCGCTCGGAGAGTCGCTTCAAGACGGGCGCGGCCTCTTCGGCGAAGCGCCAGCGGCGGCCGAGGCAGTCGAACTCCACGACGCCGCCCGACGCCTCGACTTTGAGCGGGCGCGGCGCGAGCAGGCGGACGATTCTGTCGGGCGCGGGCGGCTCGGCGCCGGGCGTCGCGACCCACGGCAGTTCGACGCGCGCGCGCGAGTCGGCGCGCGCGTCG
>JBEVKV010000089.1:0-3519 GCA_040509515.1 Pyrinomonadaceae bacterium
ATCTCGCATAACGGCGAAAAGATGCTGTATCGCCAGGGCGAGCGCTGGATCATTGCCGCGCCCAGGCCCATGGCGGCGGCTCAGGGTGCCGCTCCGCCACAGGCGCCACCCACGCCTCCCGGCGGACCAACGACGGGCGCGCTCCGAACGGACGGCCTCGAAGTAAAAGTGGATCCGCGCGCCGAATGGAAACAGATGTACCGCGAGGCGTGGCGCATCCAGCGCGACTTCTTCTACGACCCGAACTACCACGGGCTCGACATCGCGGCGACCGAGAAGCGTTACGAGCCCTACCTCGAACGGCTCGGCAGCCGCGCCGACCTCAACTACCTCTTTCAGGAGTCGCTCGGCAACCTCGTCGTCGGCCACCACAACGCGGGCGGCGGCGACACGCCGCAGCCCGCTACCGTGCAGGGCGGGCTGCTCGGCGCCGACTACCGCGTCGAGCAGGGTCGCTACCGCTTCGCGAAGGTCTACAACGGCGAGAACTGGAACCCTTCGACGCGCGCGCCCCTGACGCAGCCCGGCGTCAACGTCAAGGAGGGCGAGTACCTGCTGGCCGTCAACGGCCGCGAGCTTCGCTCGACGGACAACATCTACAGCTTCTTCGAGGGGACGGGCGGCAAGCAGACCGTCATCAAGGTCGGCCCGAACGCGGACGGCTCCGGCGCGCGCGAGGTGACGGTCGTCCCCGTCGCGAGCGAGGCGGGGCTGCGCAGCCTCGCGTGGGTCGAGGGCAACCGCCGCAAGGTCTCGGAGCTGAGCGGCGGACGCGTGGCCTACGTCTACCTGCCGAACACTTCGGGGCAGGGCTACACCAACTTCAACCGCTACTTCTTCGCGCAGATCGACAAGGACGCGGCCGTCATCGACGAGCGCTTCAACGGCGGGGGCACCGCCGCCGACTACTTCATCGACTACATGCGCCGCCCGCTGATGAACTACTGGGCGACGCGCGAGGGCTCGGACTTCACGACGCCCGTCGGGGCCATCTACGGCCCGAAGGTGATGATAGTCGACGAGTACGCCGGGTCGGGCGGAGACGCCCTGCCGTGGTACTTCAAGCGCGAGAAGATCGGCCCGCTCGTCGGCAAGCGGACGTGGGGCGGGCTCGTCGGCATCTACGACTACCCCGTGCTCATGGACGGCGGACAGGTCACCGCGCCGCGCGTCGCCTTCTACAGCCCCGAAGGCGGGTGGGAGGTCGAGAACGTCGGCGTCGCACCCGACATCGAGGTCGAGCTCGACCCGAAGGCGTGGCGGCAGGGTCACGACGCGCAGCTTGAGAAGGCCGTCGAGGTCGTCATGCAGGCGCTCGCCAAAAACCCGCGCCCCGTCCACCGCAAGCCCGCCTACCCGAACTACTACAAGGGCGCGGGCCGGTAGACGCGTGGAGACGGGGGCCATCGAAGCCTCGCGAGAAAGTTGTTCGGAACGGGGGCGGGAGGTGCTACACTTCCCGCCCCCACTCTCTTTCTCCCCCGAAGGCGCCCCCCGGACTTGGGAATCTTTGCGCTTTAATACTGTATGTAAGACACCCGACAGCCCCAGCCTCTTGCCCGCAGCCTCATGGGTTTGAACGCGCGTACGCCCGCGACTTCCCCCGCGCGGCCGCACGCGACAGTCCTGGGGGAAGTCATGAGCGTTCTAAACGCCCGGCCCGCGCAGGGCCCGGGGGGCACCATCCGGCGCGACGAAGCGCCCACCGTCAAATCTCTCCTCGCGTCGCTGCGCTCGCACGACGCATACACCTACAGACACTCTCTGCGCACCGTGCGTCTGAGCCTGCTGCTCGGGCGCGCGTGCGGCGTCGAAGCCGTGGGGCTGCGCGTCCTCTGCCTCGGCGCGGTCGTCCACGATCTGGGTAAAATTTTCATCCCCGGCGAGGTGCTGCACAAGGCCGGGGCGCTGACGGCCGAGGAGTGGGAGGCCGTCAAGCGGCACCCGCTCGACGGCGCGCGCATGATGAGCGGCGTCGCCGCCGCAGAGGGCGTGCGCCGCGTCGTGGCCGAGCACCACGAGCGATGGGACGGGGGCGGTTACCCCGCGGGCTTGCGCGGCGAGGAGATAGACTTTAGCGCGCGCGTGGTCGCGGTGGCCGACGCCTTCGACGCGATGACCAGCGAGCGCCCGTACCGCCCGGCGGCCGGGTACGCGGCGGCCGCCGCCGAACTCGAACGCTGCGCCGGCACGCAGTTCGACCCGCAGGTCGTCCTCACGTTCCTGCGCGCCCCGCGCGCGCGGCTCGAAGGCATCATCCGGGGGACGCGTCGCGCGTGACCTGAACGGCGAAGCTCGCGTGACCGGAGCGACGCGGCGCGGCGTCGTCTTGGAGCGCGCCACCCCTTCGTGTAAGGTACACGGCCATGCGACGCGCGCTCCCGCAGCTTACGCTCTCCGTCTTCCTGCTCTTCACACAGACGGCCGCGCCCGGTCAGAACAAGAAACGCGCGGCGGCCCCGCGCGCGGGCGCGGCGCGCGAGCGGGAGGTGGCGTCGCGCTTCGCGCCCGTCTTCCGGCAGGCGCTCGGCGAACACCCGCGCTCCGACTACATCACCAACTTCGACTTCGACGGCGACTGGCGCGGCGACAACAACTGGGCGCACGCCGACGACCCGCGCCACCGCCTGCGCGCGTACGTCTACTACGCCGTGAGCGAGACGGCGACGCACTTCTACGCGCACTTCGCCGTCTTCCACCCGCGCGACTACAAGGGCGGGAGCACGGCCGGGCCTTTGCTCTCCGACGCCATCCGCGAGGGCGTCCGGCGCGGCGGCCGCTACGACCCGACGGGACTGTCGCGCGAGGCCGTGCTCGCGCACGAGAACGACATGGAGGGCTGTCTCGTCGTCGCCGCGAAGGACGGCGACGACCCCGCGCGCGCGACGGTCGTCCTCGTCGAGACCTTAGCGCACGACCGCGTCATGAAGTACACGCCCGAAGGCGTCGCGGCGGGGGCGTCGCGACTCGACGGCCGCGTGCGTCTCGACGGCCAGAGCCCCGTGCTCTACGTCGAGCCGAAGGGGCACGGCGTCTACGCCTACGACGGCGGCGAGAAGCAGGCGGCCCCGCGCGGCACGCTCGTCTACAAATTCGAGGCGCGCGCGGACGACCCCGAGGCGGCGGGCGAAGGTTCGGCGGGTTACGAGTTGCTGGCGCTCTTCGACACGCTCTGGCCGCGGGCGCGCGCGGGGGCGAAGGAGACGTTCGGCGCGTTCGCGGACTACGGCGCGGTATCGTTCGCCTCCGTCTCGGGCGGCAGGAGTTCGAGGCGCTCGACGAAGATGGGCAGACTCGGCGCGGCCTTCCTCGGCAGCCACGGTGCGCGCAACGCGGCGCGGCCGCCGTGGGGCTGGTTCGACAGGGGCGAGCCGGCGCAGCCCCCCGGCGCGTGGTTCTTCGACCCCGCCGCGGCCGCCAAACGACACCTCGGACGCGGCGAAGACTTCTCGACCGCCTACCTCCACGCCCCCTTCCTCGGCGTCACACGGCGTTAGGACGGAGAGAATTTAAACAGAT
>JBEVKV010000090.1:0-3583 GCA_040509515.1 Pyrinomonadaceae bacterium
TCGCCGCGCTGCTCGGCGTGCTCAAGGCCGGCGGAGCCTACGTCCCGCTCGACCCCTCGTACCCGGCGGAGCGCCTCCGCTTCATGCTCGCAGACTGCGGCGCCGCCGTCCTCCTCACGCGGAGACAACTGCTCGACTCGCTGCCCGAGCACTCGGCTCACCTCCTCTGCCTCGACGACCTCTCAGGCGAAGACGAGGGCGCGGCGTCGGACGTCGCCGCGCCGCCGTTGCCGCCCGAGAGCCTCGCCTACGTCATCTACACGTCGGGCTCGACGGGCACGCCGAAGGGCGTGATGGCCTCTCACCGCAACCTCGCGCACTCCACCGCCGCACGCCTCTCCTACTACGGCGCGGCTCCCGTCCGCTTCCTGCTGCTCTCCTCCTTCTCCTTCGACAGCTCGGTGGCCGGCCTCTTCTGGGCGCTCTGCTCGGGCGGCGTGCTCCTGCTCCCTGCTGCGGAGACGCACCGCGACGCGGCCGCCATCGCCCGCATGGCGCGCGAGGCCGCCGCCACGCACCTGCTCTGCCTCCCCTCCTTCTACGCGGCGCTGCTGGCGGAGTGGGGCGGCGGGCTGCCGCCGACCTTGCAGGGGGCGGTCGTGGCTGGCGAGGCGTGCCCGCCGCCGCTCGTCGCCAGCCACCGCGCCGTGGCCGCAGCGGGCAGGCCACGCCTTTACAACGAGTACGGGCCGACGGAGGCGACGGTCTGGAGCAGCGTCGCCGAGTGCGGGGTCGCCGAAGCGGCACGCGACGCCGTGCCCATCGGCCGCGCGATACCGCGGGCGCGCCTCTACCTGCTCGACTCCCGGATGCGACCCGTGCCGGTCGGCGTCAGCGGCGAACTCTACGTCGCGGGCGAGGGCGTCACCCGCGGCTACCTGCGGCGACCCGGCCTCACCGCCGAGCGCTTCGTCCCCGACCCGTTCTCTTCGGAGCCGGGCGGGCGGCTCTACCGGACGGGGGACGTAGCGCGTCACCTCGCGGACGGGCGGGTGGAGTTCCTCGGGCGCGTTGACGAGCAGGTCAAGGTCAGGGGCTACAGGATTGAACTCGGCGAGGTCGAGGCGGCGCTCGGTCGGCATCCGGCCGTGCGCGAGGCGGTGGTCGTCGCTCATGAAGACTTAACGGGCGGCAAGAGGCTGGTGGCCTACGTGGTGGCAGGGTCGCCGGATGAGGCCGCGCCGGGACGGCTGCGCGACTTCCTGCGCGAGCGACTGCCGGAGTACATGGTTCCCTCGGCCTTCACCACGCTCGAACGAATGCCGCTGACCTCCAACGGGAAGGTTGACCGCCGCGCCCTGCCCATACCGAACAACTTTCGGCCCGAGACGGAGGCCGTCTACACGCCCGCGCGCAGCGCCGCGGAAGAGATCGTCGCGGACATCTGGTCTCGTGTGCTGCGCGTCGAGCGGGTCGGCGTCCTCGACAATTTCTTCAATTTGGGTGGCCACTCGCTCCTCGCTACACAGGTCATGTCGCGGACGCGCAACGCCTTCCAACTGGATGTGGAGCAGTTGCCGCTGCGATTGCTCTTCGAGGCGCCGACCGTGGCGGGGCTGGTCGAGCGTCTGGGGCGGGCCTGGGGGGCCCCGGAGGTGGTCGAGGAGATAGCCCGGACGCTGCGGGAACTGGAGCAGTTCTCGGACGACGAGGTTGACCTGATGCTCTCGGAGCGCGACGCCGAGCCGAGCCGCTGAAGAACATCTCGCCGTTCGACCCCGTGCTCATCCTCGTCACCTTCGACGCCGTCAGGAATGCCTCGTGCTCACAGACAAGTCAGGGCCGGATTTTCTCGTATGAATGAAGCCAAACACGAACCGGCGCTCTCGGAGAAGCGGCGTGCGCTCCTCGCGCGGATGCTGGCGGAGAAGGGCATCAGGGTCACGTCCCGGCCAGCCATCCCGCGGCGCGAGGGCGGCGGCCGCGCTCCCCTCTCCTACGCGCAGCAGCGGCTCTGGTTTCTCGCCCAACTGGAGCCCGACAACCCTTTCTACAACATGTCAACTCTGGTGCGGCTGCGGGGGCCGCTCGACGCCGGGGCGTTGAGACGCGCGCTCGGCGAGATCGTCCGGCGCCACGAGGTGCTGCGCACCACCTTCGAGATGTGCGAGGGTGAGCCGGTGCAGGTGGTCGCCCCGCCGCGCGAGTCGGAACTGACCATCATCGAACCCGTCGGGAGTGGGATGGCCGAGCGCGAGGCCGAGGCCCTGCGCATCGCGGGCGCGCGCGCGCGGACGCCCTTCGACTTGAGCAGCGAGCCGCCGTTCCGCGCCGGCCTGGTGCGACTCGGCGGCGAGGAGCATCTGCTCTCCGTGGTGATGCACCACGTCGCCTCGGACGGCTGGTCGATGGGCGTCTTCGTGCGCGAGTTGGAGGCCCTCTACAGAGCGTTCGCGGCCGGGAGACCGTCGCCGCTGGAAGAGTTGCCTGTGCAGTACGCCGACTATGCGGTTTGGCAGAAGGGGCCTTCGCGACAGGAGGCGCTGGCGCGCCAACTCGATTACTGGAGGCGGCACCTGTCCGGGGCGCCTGCCGTGCTGGAGCTGCCGACCGACCGACCGCGCCCGCCCGTCCAGTTGTACCGCGGCGCGCGCGTGCCGGTCTCGCTGCCGCCGGAACTGACCCGTGAACTCAGAGCGCTGTGCGCGAGCCAAGACGTGACGCTCTTTATGCTGCTGCTCGCCGCCTTCCAGTTGTTGCTCATGCGCTACGCAGGGCAGGAGCGAATCAGCGTCGGCTGTCCCGTCGCCGGACGTGAGCAGGTCGAGACGGAAGGGCTCATCGGACTGTTCGTCAACACGCTGGTGATGTACACGGACCTGAGCGGCGACCTGGACTTCCCGGAACTGCTGCGGCGCGTGCGCGAGACAACCCTCGGGGCCTACGCGAACCAGGAGGCGCCCTTCGAGCAGTTGGTCGAAGAGTTGCAGCCCGCCCGCAACCTCAGCCACACGCCTCTCTTTCAGGTGATGTTCGTCCTGCAAAGCGTGGAGCAGCCCGCCGTCAGCCTCGAAGGCTTGAGCATCGAGGGCATAGGCATTGATGGCGGTACGTCGAAGTTCGACCTGACGCTCTCGCTCGTCGAGGCCGACGGGACGCTGAAGGGAACCTTCGGGTACAACGTCGAGCTGTTTGATGCGGCCACCGTCGAGCGAATGGTCGGACATCTGGAGCGACTGCTGGCGGCCGTCGTCCGCGAGCCGCGGCGGCCCGTCTCGCGCCTCTCGTTCTTAACGGAAACAGAGCGGCGCCAGTTGCTCTACGACTGGAATAACACGCGGCGGGACTACGGCCCGCCGAACTGTCTCCACCATCTCTTCGAGCAGCAGGCGCGGCGAACGCCCGGAGCGGTGGCGGTCGTCGACGGGCGGGCGCAACTCACCTACGCCCAACTCGACGCCCGCGCCGACCGCTTAGCTCACCGCCTGCGCACTCTCGGCGTCGCCCCAGACACCCTCGTCGCCCTCTGCCTCGAACGCTCCTGCCTGATGGTCGTCGCCCTCCTCGCCGTCCTCAAGGCCGGCGGCGCCTACCTCCCGCTCGACCCCCACTACCCCCCAGACCGCCTCTCCTTCATGCTCGA
>JBEVKV010000091.1:0-3210 GCA_040509515.1 Pyrinomonadaceae bacterium
ACGACAAAAGCGACGGCCAGAATCACGGTCACACTCAACGCTACGGCTTTAACTCTCATTCGTGTCACGTCCTTGTGTGTGAGTAACCGAGCGGGAATACCCACGAATATTACCGGGCTACGGGGTTGCGAGAAAGCTACACCGGAAGAGAGGCGGTAGCTGTTCCGGGGGCACACGGAACTTCTACTCCCACGCAAATTCATTGTCAATCAAATTTCCCGAGGCGTGTTGCCGCGCACGCCCGCTAAAGACGCTCGGTTTACGTGCCCGCGCCGCGAAGGCCGCCGAAGTGAATTGACTTGCGCGCCCGCCCGCGTCGGTGATAGAGTGCGCGCCCTCCGCGACACACGGATTCTCATTCAGCCGCGCGCCTTAACTTCACCGCCATGCCGTTCGGCGCGCGAGGCGGCACCACCCGGCCGCCCGGAGACTAAGACATGAACGGCAACCCTTTCGACTTCGGCGCACAGCCTCGCGCCGGCCTCGGCCGCATTCTCTTCATCACCATCGCCGCGCTCGCCTGCCTCTTCACTTCTCACACGGCGGCGCGCGCGCAAGACCTCGACGACGTGACCTTCTCGGGCGTCGTCACAGACCAGCGCGGCGCGGTCGTCCCCGGCGCTGTCGTCACGGCGCGGCTGGCCGGGGCGAAGGCCGCGCGCACGGCTGTGACCGACGGCGCGGGGCGCTACCGCCTCGTCGAACTCGCGCCGGGCGTCTACGCGCTGAGCGTCGCGGGCGCGGGCTTCGCGGCGGAGGAGAGGAGGGAAGTGCGGACGCTGTCGGGCGAGTCGGTGCGGCTCGACTTCACGGTGCGCCCCGAGGGCGTTTCGGCCGAGCAGACGGTGATGAGCGAGGCGGGAGCGCCGGCGCTCGACGCGACGCGCACGGTGGCGGGCGGCGCGCTCGGGCGCGAGGAGTTGGAGCGGCTGCCGTCACACTCGCTCTCGCCGCTCGACTTCGTCCTCCTGCTCGGCGGCGTCACCGAGGAGCCGCTCTCGACGCGCGACGCGGCCGAAGACCGCGACGAGTCGGGGCGCGCCGCCGCGCGCCGCGCCGCCGAGGCCCCCGAAGAGGCCGGCACCTTCGCGCTCGCGGGCGGCGCGGCCTACTCGAACAACGTCACCGTCGACGGGCTCGACAACAACGACGACCGCGCCGCGCGCGAACGCTTCCAACCGCCGCACGGCGCGGTCGAAGAGGTGCAGGTCGTCACCAGCCAATTCTCCGCCGAGTACGGCCGCGCCTCCGGCGGACGCGTCAACATACGCACGCGCGCCGGCTCCAACGAGTTGCGAGGTCGCGTCTCTTACTTCTTCCGCGACGAGTCGCTCGACGCCAACACCTGGAACAACAAACGCCGCGGGCTCGGACGCCTCCCGCTACAGGAGCACCGCCCCGGCTTCAACGTCGGCGGCCCCTTGAGACTTCCCGCGCGCCTGTTCGGGCCGCTCGCTTACGACGGCCGCGGCCGCACCTTCTTCTTCGCGGCCTACGAGCGCGACCGCTTTCTGGACTCGTCGCTCATCGACGCGCTCGTCCCCGTCGAACAGAACGCGGCCTTCCCTCTGCCGCGCCCGACGACGCTCGAAGGCCGTCGCTTCGAGCAGGAGGCCACGCCGCCCAACGCGCCCGCCGAACTCGCGCCCTTCGTCGAGCGCGTCTCGACGCCGCAAGACTCGACCGCGCTCACCGCGCGCCTCGACCACAACTACACGGCGGCGCACAACGGGACGTTTCTTCTACAGCTCGGGCGCTCCGAAAACCTGCGACAGTTCGGCGGCGGCCTGCGCCTCGCCGAGAGCCTGCAAGGCCGCCGGCGCGACACGGACGCGCTCGCGTACACGGACAACCTCGTCCTCTCGCCGCGCGCCGTCAACCAGCTCCGCGCGCAGCTCTCGCGTCTGCGCCCACGCTTGCGCGCCGCCGGCACGCGCCCCGTCGTGCTCGTCCAGATCGAAGACCCGCTCGGCGCGGGTGGCCCGGAAGACCGCTCGGGCACGCTCGTCGCCGGCTCCTCGACCTCGGGCGCGACCGACCGCGCCGAGACGCGCTTCCAGCTTCAGGAGACTCTGACGCTCGTGCGCGGCGCGCACACCTTCAAGCTCGGCGCTGACCTCCACCGCGTCCGCTCGACCTTCATCGACCTGACGGACGCGACCGGCACATACACCTTCGCGAGCGCGGGTGACTTTCTGGCCAACTCGCCCTCGCGCTTCCGCCGGCGCTTCAACACCGAGTCTGCGCAACGGAACACCTACGCCGGGCTCTACGCGCAGGGCGAGTGGCACCCGCACGGCCGCCTGACACTCACCGCCGGCCTGCGCTACGAGCGCGAGAGCGTCCTCGCAGACGCGGACAACTTCGGCCCGCGCCTCGGACTCGCCTTCGACCTCACGGGCGACGGCCGCACTGCGCTGCGCGCGGGCGCGGGCGTCTTCTACAACCGCGCGCTGCTCCGGACGCTGGACGACTTCACGCTCGGCCGCACGGTCGTCGAGTTCGACACCAACAACCTGCCCGCGTCCGAGCGCCGCGCCTTCATCGACGCCAACATACGCTTCCCCGAAACGCTCGACGCAGACTCGCCGCTCGTCCGCGACTTCGGCGCGCGGCTCACGGACTTCTCGCGCCGCCTCGACCCGAATCTGAAAATTCCCGAGAGCTATCAATTTAATCTCGGCTTCGAGCGTCATATTGGGCGCGGCTTCGTCGTCGAAGCCGGCTACACCTTCAACCGCGGCCTGCGCCTCTGGCGCGAGTTCAACGCGAATGCCCCGAGACTCCCGGCGGGCTTCGCGGACTTCACCGCGTACCTGCTCTCGCGCGACTTCGCGAACTTCCGCGACCCCGGCGGCGCGCGCCCCGTCTACGACGCCTCGACGGCGGGCGAGCTTGTCCGCTTCACGCTCGCGCCGCCCGGTGCGGAGGCCGTTGCGCGCGTCGTAGAGTTCGGCGTCCCCGTCTCGGTCTTCAACTTGGGGAGCGTCAACTCGAACGCGACGCTCGACGCGGCGCTCGCCGCGCTCCAACCGCTGCGGCCCGACCCGGCGCGCGTGCAGGTCGAGCAGCTCGCCTCAATCGGCAACAGCTTCTATCACGGGCTCGTTCTGGAGGCGCGGCGTCGTTTCTCTCTTTCGGCGAAGGGCGCGGGCGGCTCTCTGCGCGCGGCCTACACGCTCTCGCGTTTGATTGACGACGGCGTGGTCA
>JBEVKV010000092.1:0-3811 GCA_040509515.1 Pyrinomonadaceae bacterium
GGCACCAGCGCGGCCGACAGCGCGAGGCAGGCCGCGAGTCCGAGCAGCGCGGCGCGCGCCCGAACCTGTTTTCTAATCCTCATCAATACTCCTTCCCCGTGTTCGCCTTAGCGCAGCAGCGCGGTCGCCGTCCAGAGCACGGGCGCCTGTCCGTGCAGGTCGCCGGTCTTGCGGTCGCGCGCGAGGTAGAACTGCAACTGCTTCTCAAGGTCGGGGCCGACCTCCTGAAAAGCTTTGTTCGTCCCGACGCAGACCTCCTGAACGTTCGCCCGCGCGTCGATGTGTTTGACGAGTCCGAGCCACGCCTTGCGCGCGGCCGGGCCGTAGGTCTTCGCGTCGAGCCAGCCCTCTTTGACGCCCGTCACTAAGGCGAAGGCGAACATGCCCGTGCCCGATGTCTCGGCCCACACCTCCGGCTTATCGACGAGCTGACGCCAGAGCCCGTCCTCGGCCTGATACTTGAGGAGCGAGCCCATCATCGTCTTGAAGCCCCGCATGATGCGCGCGCGGCGCGGGTGATTTTTGGGGAGCGCGCGCAGCAGCTCGGCCATGCCGGCGGCGTACCAACCGTTGCCGCGCCCCCAGTAGAAGGGCGAGTCGGGCGCGTGGTGAAAGAGGCCGCCGGGCTGTTGCAGCTTGTCGAGGTAGGTGGCCGTGGCGAGCGCCGCGCGGTCGAGGTACGCGCGGTCGCCGGTGGCGCGGAAGGCTTGCGACTGGACGGCGTTGATCATGTACATGTCGTCAACCCAGTAGCGCGCCTCCTCGGTGATGCCGTCGGGCGTCGTCTTCTGCCACTGGCGGTCGGCGAAGCCGCGCCCGAGGTCGAGGTAGCGGCGGTCTTTCGTCTGGATGAAAATCTCAAGCGGGACGACGCCGAAGACGCTGTAATCGACGTGCGCCTGACGCGAGACGTGCTTGTCGCCCTCGGGCGTCAGGAAGCGGTCGAACTTGCGGACGAGCCGCTCGGTCAGGTCGCGGTCTTTGGTGAGCCGCGCGACCGTGAGCGAGCCGTACCACGCGCAGATTTCGGGGTAGATGACGAACTCCCTGCGGGGGCGTTCGCCGCCGCCCGACGTTTTGACCATCTGCTCGAACTCGAACGTGCGCGCGGCCCAGTTCTCCGCGACGCGCTTGCCGACTTCTGTGGGAGAAGCGCCGGCGGGCCAGTTCTTGAAGTGGTCGGCGGCGCGCGCCGCGTTGTTCACGCTCAGGAGCATCAGCGCCGCGAGCGAGAGTGCGATTGCTTTTGACCGTCTGCGCATCTTTGGACTTTCTCCTCAACGATTCTTCCGTCCGCCCCCGATGTTTAAGGCCGACGGGGGCGCGGCGTCTAAGGCCACGGAGCCGGCGGCGAGCCCCTGCGCCGTGGCGGTGACGTTGATTCGGCCGCGCGGAGCGTCGGCCTTGAGCAGCGCGAAGCAGCGCCCCTGATACGCGCGCCGCTCGGCGGTTTGAAACGGCTCGTGGCTCGCGATGTCGCCGCTGTCCACGGCGACGACGCGCCCCGGCCCCGTCGCTTTGAAGGTGACGAGGTCGGAGGCGTTCGGCACGACGACGCCGTTCGCGTCGACGAGCGTCGCCTCGACGTACACGACATCATCCCAGTGGTGCGCGAGCCGCGGCTTGTCGATTGAGAGACGGACGCGCGCGGGTCGTCCCGCCGTCCTCAACTCGTGCGTGGCGACGACCCGCCCGCCGTTCGAGCCGACGGCGCGGAGCGTGCCCGGCTCGAACGCGACTTTCCAGTTGCGCGGCGCGTCGTCGGACGGGCGCGGCTGCGAGCCGAGCGAGCGGCCGTTGAGGAACAGCTCGACCCGCTCGGCGTTGCTGTAGACCTCGACGTTCTCTTCGTGCGGCGCGGTGTTGGCCGGCGTCCAGTCGTCGAAGAGGACGTTCGGCCGTCGGTCGTTGCCGTAGCCGGGGTCGGTCGGCGCGAGCGGCGTCGGCGCGACGCGCCTGACGGCGTAGACCGTCGGAGCTTCGCCCCACCAGCTCAGTCGTTGGAAGGCCACGGGGCGCGGCGTCGCGGTGCGGTCGAGCAGCCCGAAGTTGAAGCTGACGAGCGGCCAGCCGGGCGACTCGCCGAGGTAGTCGATGCCCGTCCAGAGGAACTGCCCCGCGTACGGCGGGTTGTCGCGGAGCGCGAGCCACTGCTCGCGCGTGTGCGTGTTCTCGGTGCCGAGAATCTTGCGCGTCGGCTTCTGCTGGTAGGCGGCGAGAATCTCTTTCTCGCGGTAGTTCTGCCCGACCACGTCGAGCATGTCGGCGAGGCCGTTGTCGTAGTCCTTGCTCACGTTGGGCCGGAAGAGCGCCTGCGTGACGGGGCGCGTCGGGTCTTCGCGGTGGAAGACTTCGATGAGGCCGGCGAGGATGCGTTTGGCGAGATCGGGCTTGGGCGTGTCGTGAATCTCGTTCCCAGTGCTGTAGATGACGACGGACGGGTGGTTGCGGTCGCGGCGCACGGTGTCGCGCGTGTCGAGCTTCGACCACTCGTTGAAATAGAGGTGATAGTCGTGCTCCCTCTTCTTCACCGTCCACGCGTCGAAGGTCTCGTCCATGACGACGAAGCCCATGCGATCCGTGAGGTCGAGGAACTCGGGCGCGGGCGGGTTGTGCGCGGTGCGGATGGCGTTGACGCCGAACCGGCGGAGGACTTCGAGCCGCCGCTCCCACACGCGCAGCGGCACGGCCGCGCCGAACGCGCCGCCGTCGTGGTGAAGACAGACGCCGTAGAGTTTGAAGTTGCGGCCGTTGAGCCAGAAGCCGGTCGCGGGCTCGAACTTGAAGTCGCGGATGCCGAAGGCGACCGTTTCGTCGTCGAGCGTGCGGCCGCCCGCGCGGACGCGCGCGACGGCGTTGTAGAGGTTCGGGTCGCGGATGTCCCAACGGCGCGGGTTGCGGACGGCCAACTCCTGCGTGAGGTCGGCCGTCTCGCCCGCGGCGAGCCCGCGCGGCTTCGTCTCGGCCGTCGCGACGACCTTGCCGTCGGGGCCGAAGAGCGTGACTTGCAGCGTGACGGTGCGCGCGGCCGAGGACTGGTTGACGATCGTCGAGCGGACGCGGACGGTCGCCTCGTCGTTTGTGACGCGCGGCGTCGTGACGAACGTGCCCCAGTGTTCGATGTGAACTGAATCAGTCGTGACGAGGCGGACGTGTCTGTAGAGCCCCGCGCCCGTGTACCAGCGCGAGGCGGGCTGTCCGGAGTTGTCTGCGCGCACGGCGATGACGTTCGTCCCGGCGGGGCCGAAGTTGAGGTGGTCGGTCAGCTCGTAGCGGAAGGAGACGTAGCCGTAAGGCCGCCGGCCGAGGTGACAGCCGTTGACCCACACGTCGCTGTTGGCCATCACGCCGTCGAACTCGACGAAGACGCGGCGGCCGGCGTGGCCGGCGGGGAGTTGAAAGTGCTTGCGGTACCAACCGACGCCCGCCGGCAGGTAGCCGCCGTCACGGCCGGTCGGGTTCTTCTCATCGAAAGGGCCCTCGATGCTCCAGTCGTGAGGTGCGTCAACCAGTCGCCACGCCGCGTCGTCGAACTCTGCGCGCTCGGCTCCCTGCGCGTCGCCCTTGAGGAAGCGCCAGCCGGAGTCGAAGGGCGTCGTGACGCGCGCGCCCGAAGGGGCTGCTGCTGCTGGCGTCGCGCCCGACGCGCACACCGTCAGGGCTAACGCGGCCAGCAGGGCGGCGAGCGCGACTCTGCGGCTGTGTCTCATCATCCACCTTGAAAGAATCATCTGGGGGAAGTATGCGGTGCCACACATGATAGCAGCGGCGGTCGCGCATCTCTGAGCGTCGCGGGCCCGCCGCAAAAGGG
>JBEVKV010000093.1:0-18987 GCA_040509515.1 Pyrinomonadaceae bacterium
TTGTCTCTTGGATGGCTGACATGATTTATGAACGGCCGCGGCGAATCTAAAGCCGACGAATGCAAGGATTGTGCGGGGCACTTTCGGACACCTTAGAAGCTGCGCCACGAATGATAACGAAACCGGGCGGCGGCGGCAACTAAATTAAAGGGAGAACTTTTACGCCGGCTCCGGCCCGGAAACGGCGCGCGGCGGACGGGGCGCGCGCCGCCGTGTTATCATCCCGACGCGCCAGCCCGGCGGCCGGTTTTCGCCGCCGAATCATGACGGCCCGGGTTCCGGCTCGCGGGAATTTCCGGGGACTTTCCTTCTGACATGCGTAAAAATCTTCTCCTCTGCGCCATCGGCATCGTCGTCGGCTTCGTCGTCGGCTTCGTCATCATCGACAAGGTCGCGCGGCCCTACGCGGGCGGCGGCACGGCCGCGCGCGCGGCCTCGACGGGCGGCGACGCGCGTCCGCTCAACCCAGACCAGATGGGCGGCGAACTCCCGCCCGGCCACCCTTCGGTCGAAGGCGGCGCGGGCGGCGGCGGCGCGGGCTCGGCCGCCTCGACCTCGCCCGCCGCGCAGGCCGCGATGGAGAAGGCCGACCGCAGCCCGAAGGAGTTCGCGGCGCAGGCCGAGGCCGCGCGCGTCTTCTACGGGCTGCACGACTACGACAAGGCCGCGCTCTACGCCGACCGCGCGCTCAAGCTCAAGGCCACAGACTTCGACACGCTCGTCCTGATGGGCAACGCCAAGTACGACGCGAAGGACTTCGCGGCGGCGGCCACCTTCTACGAGCGCGCGCTCGCGGTCAAGCCGGCCTCGCCCGACGTGCGCAACGACCTCGGCAACACGTACTTCAACCGCAGCGACTTCGACCGCGCGATGGCCGAATACCGCAAGTCACTCGCCGTCGACCCAGACCACGTCAACAGTTGGCGCAACATCGCCGCCGCCTCGCTCCAGAAGGGCGACAAGAAGATCGCCGAAGAGGCCGTCGCGCAGCTCGCGCGCCTCTCGCCGCAGAGCCCGGAGGTGGAAGCCTACCGCCAGCGCATCGCGCAGATGCCCTGACCACACGACTCACGACATGAATAACAGAAGTCACACGCGCCCACTGTCAGCGGGACGACATTCCCGCGCCGCCGGCCTCGTCTTCTCCGCCGCGCTCCTCCTATTGCTTCTCGCGCCCGCCGCCGCGGCGCAGACGCAGTCGGCGCAGGCGCAGTTGACCGAAGACGCGACCAAACAGCTACGCGCGCAGGCCGAGGAATACAGCCGCGCCTTCATAGATGGGAAATACGAGCGGATGGCCGACCTCATGTACCCGAAAATCGTGGAGTTGGTAGGCGGGCGTGAGAAGATGGCCGATTTCAGTCGCAAGGCCGTGGCCGAGTTGAAGACGCAGGGCGTCGAGATGCTTTCGTACGGGCCCGCCGGCGACCCGACGCAGGTGTTGCGCGAAGGCCGACAGCTTTACGTCATTCTTCCCACCAAGTCCAGAATGAACACGCCCGCCGGCATCCAGCTCGTCGAGTCCTTCATGATTGGCGTCTCGGCCGACGACGGTAAGAACTGGGGGCTCTTCGGCAGCGGCAGCCTCGACGCGAACACGCTCAAGCTCCTGATGCCCGAGGTGGCGGACAAGCTCAAGCCGCCGACCTTCCGCATGTACCCCGAGGCCGAAAAGAAACCCGAGCCCGAGAAGAAGCCCTAGCCGAAAGACTCCATCCAACCGACGCACCTCTCAAGCTCGGCGCGCATCCGCTCCGGCGTGTCGTGGTGTATGCGGCCGTGGCCGGGCAGAACCCACTCGAAGCGGTAGTCGAGCAGGCGTCGCATCGAGCGCGTCTGCGCGGGCCACGAGTACCAGCAGGCCGTGCGGAAGGCGGTCAGCGTCTCGCGCGTCGGCGACCACGCGAGGTGGTCGCCCGTGAAGAGGTACTTGTCGCGGTAGAGCAGGACGGCGTGGCCGCGCGTGTGGCCGGGCGTCGGGACGGCGACGAGTTCCCGGTCGAGACGCGTTTCGCCCTCGCCTTCGAGGACGTGCTCGACGCCGTGGCGCGCCGCTCCGTCGTCCGCGTGCATGACGCGGCGCGCGCCGAAGTGTCGCGCGAACTTCTCCTGATCGGCCACGTCGTCCCGGTGCGTGAGGAAGATTGTGCCGACGCCGCCCAACTCCTCGATACGGCGGACGAGCGGTCGCGTGAAGCGCGGCGAATCGACGAGGACGTTGCCCCCTTCATCTTCCGGCCGCACGACGAGGTAGCTCCACGCGCCGAAGCTCGACTCCGAGGTGAAGCCGCAGAAGTAGACGTTCTCGTCCAGAAGCTCGGGGAACGCCTCGACGCCCGCGCGCGCGTCGTGCTCGCGCGTCGTGCCGATTGAAGAGGTCGGGCAGGAGACGAGCGCCATCAGCGCGCGCCGCGCCTCGGCGGGCGTGGCGGGCTGCCGGAAGACGCTCGACTGGTCGCCGTGGTCGCGGAAGACCGTGGGCGCGATCTGCCGGCACGCGTCGCAGTCGATGCACGTCTTGTCGACGTAGAAGTCGCCCGGCACGTTCTCCGCGAGACGTTTGGAAGGATTCGCCACGCCTCAAGTTTAAGACTTCGGGTCGGGAAACCCAACCGGGCGCGCGCCCCTTCTTCGCGCCCGCGCCGAACGTTTGACGGCCCCCGCGCCCCCGACTAAAGTATGCGAAACAGCAGTGAGTTCGGAGTACCCCCCCGCTTGAAAGACAACATCGCCGAAGACCTCGACGCGGTGGCGCGCATCGACGTGGTGCCCAAGATTCTGGAGGTCGTGTGCCGCACGACCGGGATGGGCTTCGCCGCCGTGGCGCGCGTGACCGAAGACCGATGGGTGGCCTGCGCGGTGCGCGACGAGATAGCCTTCGGCCTCAAGCCCGGCGGCGAGCTTCAGGTGGCGACGACCATCTGCGACGAGATACGCGCGGGCGGCCACCACGTCGTCATCGACCACGTCGCCGAGGATGAGACGTTCTGCCGCCACCCGACGCCGCAGTTGTACGGCTTCCAGAGCTACATCTCGGTGCCCATCATCCGCCCCGACGGCCGCTTCTTCGGCACGCTCTGCTCCATCGACCCCCGCCCCGCGCGTCTGAACACGCCCGAGACCGTCGGCATGTTCAAGCTCTTCGCAGAACTCATCGCCTTCCACCTCGACTCGCAGGAGCGGCTGCGTGTGAGCGAGTCGGCGCTCCTCGACGAGCGCGAGACGGCGCAGTTGCGCGAGCAGTTCATCGCCGTCCTCGGGCACGATCTGCGCAACCCGCTGAACGCAGTGCGCGGCGGCTCCGAGCTGCTCCAGTTGATGCCGCTCGACGAGAAGGCCGCGCCCGTCGTCGCGCTCATCCAGCGGAGCGCGGCGCGCATGGCCGGGCTCATCGACAACGTGCTCGACTTCGCGCGCGGCCGTCTTGGCGGCGGGCTCCCCATGAACCGCGCCGCCGACCCGGGCCTCGCGACCGTGCTCGAACAGGTCATCGCCGAAGTCCGCACGGCCTGGCCGGGCCGAGTCGTCCGGAGCGAGATTGCGCTCGCGCGCCCCGTCTACTGCGACGCCGCGCGCGTCGCGCAGATGTTCTCGAACCTGCTCGCCAACGCGCTCACGCACGGCGACCCGGCGGGGCCGGTCAGCGTCGGCGCGCGCAGCGACGAAGCGGGCTTCGAGCTGTGGGTCGCGAACGGTGGCGCGCCCATCCCGCCCGGGACGGTCGAGAGACTCTTCCGACCCTTCTACCGCGCCTCCGACCGCCCCGGCCGGCAGGGGCTCGGGCTCGGGCTCTACATCTCCTCCGAGATCGCGCGCGCACACGACGGCGTGCTCGAAGTCCAGTCGTCCGACGCCGAGACGCGCTTCACCTTCCGCATGCCCGACCGCGCGTCCTGAGCTGCGCGCCCGGCCAACTCGCCTCGGAAGTCAAAATGGTTATAATGATTTATCTTTAAGTGGGACGGAAAGTGTCGGCGGTGTAAATATACTTATGAGCAAACAGATGTCATCCGCATTTTCACAGGAAAAAAGGGGCGAGCTTGAGCGCATGCGCCACTCCGCCTCGCACCTGATGGCGGCGGCCGTGCACGCCATCTGGCCGGAGGCGAAGTTCGGCGTCGGCCCCGCCATCGAGAACGGCTTCTTCTACGATTTAGACCTCCCCGAGTCGCTGACGCAGAGAGACCTCGAACGCATCGAGAAGAAGATGCGCGAGCTGAAGAACAAGAATCTCAAGTACGAGCGCTTGGAGCTGCCCGTAGACGACGCCATCGCCGAGATGGAGCGGCTCGGGCAGACCTACAAGGTCGAGCTTTTGAAGCTGCTCAAGGAGAAGGGCAGCACGGCGGTCGCGAAGGAGACGGGCGACGACGACGCGGTCGGCGCGAGCGAGAACGGCGGCGCGCTGACCATCTCGCTCTACAAGACCGGCGACTTCGTCGACCTCTGCCGCGGGCCGCACGTCGATTCAACGTCCGAGATCGGCGCTTTCAAGCTGATGAGCATCGCGGGCGCATACTGGCGCGGCAACGAGAAGAACCCGCAGCTCCAGCGCGTCTACGGCGCGGCCTTCGAGACCAAGGAAGACCTCGAAAAGCACCTGTGGCGGCTTGAGGAGGCGAAGAAGCGCGACCACCGCAAGCTCGGGCAGGAGCTTGAAATCTTCACCTTCTCGGACGACGTGGGTCAGGGGCTCCCGCTGTGGCTGCCGAACGGCGCGGTCATCCGCGAGGAGCTTGAGAAGCTGGCTAAGGAGGAGGAGCGCAAGGACGGTTACGCGCGCGTTTTCACCCCCCACATCACGAAGGACAGTCTCTTTTACCGCTCGGGGCACCTCCCCTACTACAAGGAGGACATGTACGCGCCCATCGACATCGAGGGCGAGGCGTACTACCTCAAGCCGATGAACTGCCCGCACCACCACCAGATTTACGCGGCGCGCCCGCGCAGCTACCGCGAGCTGCCCTTCCGCATCGCCGAGTACGGGCAGGTTTATCGCTACGAGCAGAGCGGCGTGCTGACGGGGCTGATGCGCGTGCGCGGCTTCTCGCAGAACGACGCGCACCTCTACTGCCGCTACGATCAGGCGCGCGAAGAGTTCCTGAAGGTCATGCACCTCCACGCGCGGTACTACGAGATGTTCGGCATCGAGGAGTATTACATGCGCTTCTCGAAGCCCGACCTCGACAAGCTCGACAAGTACGTGGACGCGCCCGAGAAGTGGATCGCCGCGATGAAGATCATTCAGGAGGTGATGGACGAGTCGGGCTACCCGTACATCGAGGCCGAAGGCGAGGCCGCCTTCTACGGCCCCAAGATCGACTTCATGATTCGGAGCGCCATCGGCAACGAGTACGCCATCTCGACCAACCAGCTCGACTTCCTCGCCTCCGAGCGCTTCAACCTGACCTACATCGGCGAAGACAACAAGGAGCACCCGGTCTACGTCATCCACCGCGCGCCGCTCGGCTCGCACGAGCGCTTCGTCGCCTTCCTCATCGAGCACTACGCGGGCGCGTTCCCCGTCTGGCTCGCGCCCGTGCAGGCCGTCATCATCCCCATCGCCGACCGGCACAACGAGTACGCGCGCAAAGTCTACGACGAGATGTTCGGCACGCCCGTCTCCAACGCGCTCGGCGGAATCCGCGTCACGGTGGACGACTCGCGCGAGTCGATGCAGAAGAAGATTCGCAACGCGCAGTTGAAGAAGGTGCCCTACATGCTGGTGGCCGGCGACCGCGAGGCCGAGGAGGGTAAAGTCTCCGTCCGGCTCCGCAGCGGCGTAGACCTCAAGTCCATGCCTGTGGCGGCCGTCATCGAACGGATCAAGACCGAGATTGAACAGCGCCGCGACGCGCCGGCCGGCGAGGCCGCCTAGCCACGCGCGGCGGCGGCGGCAGGGGTGCAGGGATTCGAGCGAGGGGAAAACTCTATAAGCTTTGACATCTCCGTGACCGAGGAGGAAGTGGGATGGCGACGCAGAGGTTCGGCAACACTTCGCTCATGCTGTCGGTTATCCTGTGGGGCACGCTGCTCGGCGGGATAGCCTATTCGCACCTCATCTTTTTTCCCGTCTACCTTTCCGCGCTGCCCGATTCGGCCGTGGTCGTCACCGGGCCTTACGGCCTGCACGAAGGCAGATTCTGGATGCTCATCCACCCGCTACTCATCCTCTCGCTCGTCGCCACCCTCGCCACGAACTGGCGCTGGCGCTCGCGGCGCTACCTCGTCCTCTTCAGCTTCGTGGTGTACGTGGCGGTGATCGCCGTCTCCGCGGTCTACTTCATCCCCGAGTTAATCGCCTTCGAGCGGAGCGCGGGGTCGGGCGTCGCGGCCCCGGAGTGGCTGGCGCGCGGCCAGCGCTGGCAGAGGTTGAGCTGGATGCGCGGCGCGACCATGTACGCCGCGATCATCCCGCTGCTCTTAGCGCTGACGAGGCAGCGCGCGCCGACCGCCCCCCTACTTGCCGAGTCCGTCGACGATCAGCTCGGAAAGGCGTGACATGAGGAGGTAGGCGGGGTTGTCCGGCGTCCACTCGGGCGCGGGCATGTCGTCGCAGGTGACGGCGAGGACGATGCGGCCGCGCTGCGGGTGGTAGATGACGCCGACGTTCGAGCGCAGGGCGTCGAGCGCGCCCGACTTGGTCGCCTTCGGCACGCGCCACTGTGCGCGCCAGATGCCGTTCGTGCCCTGCTCTTTCTTCAGCAGGTCTATCATCTCCTTCGAGGCGGCGGGGCTGACGACCTCGCCGCGCTCCATCCTCTCAAGCAGCGCGGCCATCTCGCGCGGCGTCGTCCGGCCGAGGCCGAAGCGCCTGTTCGACTCGATCTTCCCTTCCCGGCTCTCGCCCCCGCCGCCGATCTTGCGCATGATGCGCGTCTGCGTGAGGCCGAGCGACTGCATGCGGTCGTTGACCGCGTCGGTCGTCAGGTGTTCGAGCACCATGTTCGTCGCGGTGTTGTCGCTCAAGGTCATCATCAGCGTCACGGCGTCGCGCAGGCTGAGGCGCAGCCCGTCGGTCAGCTCATTCAGCACGCCCGAGCCGCCGTACCTCACGGACTTACTCAGCACCAGCTCGTCCGACCACTTCGCGCGCCCCTCCGCGACGCGCGCGAACGCCTCGACCATGACGGCGACCTTGATGGTGCTCGCGGTGCGGACGGGCTCGTCGCCGCCGAAGCTGTACTCCGCGCCCGTGTCGAGGTTCTTCGCGTAGAGGTAGACGTTGCCGTTGAACCCTCCGACCTCCGCGCGCACGCGACGGTCGAGCCACGTCGGCACCGGCTTGGGCGTCGGAGCCGGCGCGGGCGCGGGCGTGTTGCCCGTCTGAGCCTGTGCGGCGGCGGCGCAGATGAGAAGCGCGCAGGCGACGGTCGTGAACGTTCTCGTGGGCTGCATTTTCATCTGGCTCCCGCGAATCAGTCGGCGTGCTGGACGAAGTCGCGCGTGCGCGGGTCGCGCGGGTCGTTCAGCACCTGCGCGGTGTCGCCCAACTCGACGGCCTCGCCGGCCTCCATGTAGAGGACACGGTCGGCGACGGCTTCGAGGAACTTCATCGAGTGCGTGACGATGACCATCGTCTGCCCGCGCTCGACGAAGCCGCGCAGGGACGCGGCCAGCTCGTTGCTGCGCCGCGGGTCGAGCGCGCTCGTCGGCTCGTCGAAGAGCAGCGCCTCGGGGTTCATCGCCAGCGCGCGCACGATGGCGACGCGCTGCTGCTCGCCGCCCGAGAGCGACTCTGGGTAGCGCCGTGCGGACTTCCCCAGCCCGACCGTCTCAAGCAGTTCGAGCGCGGGCGCCGCGGCCTCCGCGCGCGGCCGCGTCAAGACCGGCAACGGCGCCTCCGTCACGTTGCCGAGCACGGAGAGGTGCGGGAAGAGGTAGAAGTGCTGGAAGACCATCCCGACCTGCCGCCGCAGTTGCTTGACGCGCCGCTGGTACTCCTTCTCCGCGAGCGCGGCTTCGAGCCGCACGCCGCCGGCTTCGAGCGACCCTTCGGTGATTCTCTCGAAGCCGTTCATGCAGCGCAGCAGCGTCGTCTTCCCAGACCCCGAGGGGCCGATGATGCCGAGCACCGTGCGCGGCTCGACCGTCAGGCTGATGCCGCGCAGGATGCGCGTCTCGCCCGCGACCTTCCCCAAGCCTTCGACGCGTATCATCCCGCCACCTCCGCCTCGACGGCGCGCAGCGCCTGCCGGCGCTGGAGCCGCAGCTCAAGCCGGCGCGCGAGGTGCGCGAGCGGCAGACTCATCAGAAGGTAGAAGGCCGAGACGATTGCGCCGAGCAGCATGAACTCGCCCGACGCGTTCGCCAACTCGCGGTAGGCCGTCGCCAACTCCCAGACCGAGATGGCGAAGGCGACCGACGTGTCCTTGAAGAGCGAGACGAAGTCGTTCGTCATCGGCGGCAGCGCGATGCGCAGCGCCTGCGGCAGCACGATGCGCCGGAACGCGAGCACCGGGCTCATCCCCAAAGCGTAGGCCGCCTCGTGCTGCCCCTTCGGGACGGCTTCGAGCGCCGCGCGGTAGACCTGCGACTCGTAGGCCGCGTAGTTCAGCCCGAGCCCGACGAGCGCCGTCAGCCAGCCCGGCATCGCCAGCCCCAACCGCGGCAACCCGAAGTAGAGGAACAGCAGTTGGACGAGGACGGGCGTGCCGCGGAAGAACTCGACGTAGACGGTGCAGACGAAGCGCAGCCACGCGGGCCCGCGCGACTGTCCGACCGCGAGCGCGAGCCCGAGCGTCACCGCGATGACCATCGCGCCGAGCGAGAGCAGGACGGTCACGAGCGCCGCGCGCGTCAGACGCCAGATTGCCTCGCCCCAGTTGAAAGAGGTCGAGGTGATTTCGTATTTCACCTCGTCGGGGCGCTTCTCGCCCTCGGCCACGTCGGTGCGCGCGGCGGCCTTCAGCTCCTCCTGCGCGTCGTTCCAGAGGTTCCACTTGCGCAGGATTTTTTCGAGCGTCCCGTCGCGCACGATCTTGTCGATGCCGGCGTCGACCTCTGCCTTCAGCGCCTCGTCGCCCTTGCGCAGACCTATCACGTACGCGCCGCGCATGAAGGGCTCGCCCGCCGGCTTCAGCTTCGGGTTCGGCCGCGCGTAGAAGGCTTCCATCGGCACGTCCATCAGCACGGCGTCCACGCGCCCCAACTCCAAATCCCTGTAAGCCCCGACCGGGTCGGCGTAGCCCTTGAAGGGGATGCCCTCCTTCTCCATCAGCCGCGAGGCGGCCGTGTTGCCGAGCGTCCCGACCATTCGCCGGCGACAGTCTTCGAGCTTCTCGATGCGCGTCTCGCTTTGGCGGACGGTGAGCTGTAGCTGGAAGACGTAATAGGGCTTGCTGAAGAGGATGACGCGCGCGCGGTCGGCGGTCGGCTCAAGGCCGTTGACGACCACGTCGAACTCGCCGCGCTGGAGCGAGGTGACGATGGTCTCCCAGTCGGTCGGGACGAACTCGGGGCGGCGGTTCATCGCGGCCGCCAGCGCCTCGACCATCTCAAGCTCGTAGCCGACGTACCTGTCGGGGTGCGCCGGGTCGGAGAAGACGTAGGGCGCGCCGCCGCTCGGGTCAGCGCCCCAGCGCAGCACGGCCTGTGCGTCGGCGGCGGCCTCGAAGAGAAGGAGACAGAGAAGGACGGAAGCGAGCTTTCTCATTTTTCAGGACGGACTGTGTCGCCTATGAATTGGGCGAGCGTGTCAATACACTTCCCGCCGCCGACTACCCGGCCCCGTCAGGGGCGGCTTGTGTTATAGCGCGACGTGCGTCACCGCCCGCTCCCCTTCGCCTCGCCCGCGTGGCGTTCGAGGTAGTCGAGCACGACGTTCGACATCACCTTGACGCCGACGACGAGGCTCTCCTCGTCCACGTCGAAGTCGGGCGTGTGCCAGCCGGCGGTGATGCCGCGCCCGCGGTTGCCGACGCCGAGGAAGTAGAAGAAGCCGGGGACGACCTTCTGGTAGGCGGAGAAGTCTTCGGCCGGCATGAAGGGCTTGATGGCGAGCGCGTTCCCCGCCCCGACGACGCGGCGGACGGTCGGCAGCGTCTCCTCGACGAGCGCCGGCTCGTTGAAGGTGACGGCGTTGCCGTCGCCCATCTCAAGCTCGTAGGTCGCGCCGTAGGCGGCCGTCACGTTCTGTAGCGTCTCGCGCATCATCGCGATGGAGCGCTCGCGCACCTGATCGTTGAAGGTGCGCATCGTCCCCGTCATCTTCACCTCGCCGGCGATGACGTTGAAGCGGTCGCCGCCGCGAATCGTCCCGACCGTGATGACGAGCGGTTCGAGCGGGTCGATGCGCCGGCTCCTGATGTTCTGGAGCGCGAGCACGCACTGCGCGGCGACGACGACGGCGTCGATGCCGACGTGCGGCTGCGCGCCGTGCGAAGACTTGCCCTTGATGGTGACGTAGAAGGTGTCGGCCGAGGCCATCGCCGGCCCCGAGTGGTAGCCGATCTGCCCGGCCTGTAGGTTCGGCTCGGTGTGGAGGCCGAAGATGGCCCGCGGGCGCGGGTTCTCAAGCGCGCCCTCTTTAATCATCAGCTTCGCGCCGCCCTCCTCGCCCGCGGGCGCGCCCTCCTCCGCGGGCTGAAAGATGAACTTGACCGTGCCGCGCACGTCCTCCTTCATCCTGCTCAGCAGTTCGGCGACGCCGAGTTCGACGGTCGTGTGCACGTCGTGGCCGCAGGCGTGCATGACGCCGGGCGTCTGCGACTTGAACGGCTTGTCGCCCACTTCCTGAATCGGCAGCGCGTCCATGTCGGCGCGGACGGCGACGACGGGGCCGGGCTTTCCGCCGACGAGCAGCGCGGTCACGCCGTGTTTGCCGACGCCGGTCTTCACGTCGGTCAGCCCGAGCGAGCGCAGGCGCTCGGCGACGACGCGCGAGGTGCGCTCCTCGCGGTTCGACAATTCGGGGTGCGCGTGCAGGTCGCGCCGCGTCTCGACCAGACGCCCGCGCAGCGCCTCGGCCGCCGCCGCGATTTTCTGGTCGCGCGCCCCCGCCTGAGCTGACGCCCGTCCGCGCGACGCGATTGCCGCGGCCGCGAGCAGCACCGCCGCCAACGAAAGTGTGATGAACAGTCTCAAGGTGTTTCTCCGCTCCGAAATTTCAAATCTGAAATTTGAAACTTGAAATTTTAACTGGCCTTCAGTCGGCGTACTGCCGCTGCGTGCGCCGGTAGAGCGTGAGGCCGAACCACAGCTCCCAGAAGATCGCGAGGACGACGAGCGCCGAGACGACTGAGACGAGCTGCGACTCGGTCACCTTCTGGACGACGACGTAGACATCGCCCGCGAGCCCGAGCGCCAGTGGGACGAGCGCCGCGACGAGTATCTTCGACGCGAAGCGGTGGAAGTGCTCGGTCTCTTCGCCCTGCTCGACGAGGCGGTGGTAGGCCGCCGGGGTGATGAGCAGCACGATGGTCAGCGCGTTCAGGCCGAGCGCCGCGAGGTGTATGTACTTCGAGAGCGGCGGCAGCCGGTCGAAGCTCTCCGTGAGGACGCAGATGAACTGGAAGCCGAGCAGCGCCTGCGAGCCGGGCAGCACCACGCGGCACTCGGTCAGTACGTGCTTGATCTTGTCGGTGAGCTTCGCCCTCTCGTCCCGCCCCTTCTCGTCGCCCATCTCGCCCTCCCCCCGCTTCTTCTCCGCGGCAATCTCGTCGGCGCGCTCGCGCCGCATGTAGAACCCCAGCAGGTACCAGAACGACGCCGCCATCAACGCGCCCAACAGCCCCGCCGCCGCGCCCGGCTTCCAGCCGAAGACCTTCTGCACCGCCACGAAGAGGTCTACCCCCAGCCCGAGCGCGAACGGCAGCAGCGCCCACGCCATCAGGTTCGACGTGTAGCGGTGCTGCTCGTGCGTGTCCTCGCCGCGCTCGACCAGCCGGTGGTAGGCCGACGGCGAGATGATGAGCCCGACCGCGACGAGCATCAGCCCGAGCCCGACGAGCTTGAGCAACTGCGAAGGCAGCGGGAGCGAATCGAACCCCGGCTCGAAGATCGAGCGGAACTGGAAGCCGACGAGCACCTGCGCGCCCAGCACCAGCATCCGCGACTCGTTGAGCGCGTTCTCTACCTTGTCTTTAATCTTCGCCATTCGCTTTCAACCAACCGTCTCCCGCCACAGGGCCTGAAGCTCGCGCTTGAGCACCTTGCCCGTCGGGCCTTTCGGGAGCGCGGGGACGACGCGGACGGTCTTCGGGCACTTGAAGTCCGCGAGGTGCTCGCGGCAGTAGGCGGCGATCTCTTCGGCCGAAGCCTCGCGCCCCTCTTTGAGCACGACGAAGGCCGCCACGTCCTCGCCGTACAAATCGTCGGGGACGCCGAAGGCGGCGGCCTCCGCGACGGCCGGGTGCTTGTAGAGCAGCTCGTCTATCTCGCGCGGGTAGATGTTCTCGCCGCCGCGGATGATCATGTCAGACTTGCGGTCGATGATGTGGTAGAAGCCCTCCGGGTCGCGGAAGCCCACGTCGCCCGTGTGGAACCAGCCGCCGCGGAAGGCGCGCGCCGTCGCCTCCTCGTTGCGGAAGTAGCCCTTGAAAACGTTCTCGCCGCGCATGACGATCTCGCCCGCCTCGCCGTCCGCAAGCTCTCGGTCTTCCTCGTCCACCACGCGCATCTCGTTGCCGATGGGCATCCCGCACGAGCCTGCGCGGCGGCGCGCGTCCGGCGGGTTAAAGGTCGAGCGGCAGGTGGACTCCGAAAGCCCGTAGCCCTCGACGACGAGACAGCCGAACGTCTCCTCGAAACGGCGCATCACCTCGGCCGGGACGGGCGCGGAGCCGCACATGGCGAAGCGGAGCCGCTCGATGTTCACGCCCTCGGGCACGCCCTCGGGGTACGTCGCGAGCAGCATCGAGAGCATCGTCGCCACCGAGCCGAACGAGGTGACGCCGTACTCGCTCACGATCCGCCAGTGGCGCGAGGCCGAGAAGCGCGGGCTGACGACCGTCGAGCCGCCCGCGTAGAGCGCGCTCGCGGTCGTCACCGAGACGGCGTTCATGTGGAAGAGCGGCATCACCGTCAAGAGCCTGTCGTCCTCCGTGAAGCCGAGCCACTCGACAATCTGCCGCGCGTTGGCCAGCAGGTTCCCGTGCGTGAGCAGGCATCCCTTCGGCTTCCCCGTCGTCCCCGACGTGTAGATGATGATCGCCTCGTCGTCGCGCGCCAGTCCGCCCGCGCCCCACGCGCCCGGCTCGGGCGGGAACTCCCCGCTCGACTCGCGCTCGTCGTCGAAGACGAGAGTCTTGCCGAGCGTCTTTGACTCCGCGCGGAGCGCCTCGACCTGCGCGGCGAACTGCGAGTGGTAGAGCAGCAGCCGCGCCTCGGAGTTGCCGACGACGTAGGCCATCTCCTCCGGCTTGAGCAGCGAGTTGACCGGCCCGGCGAGCGCGCCCAACTTGAAGCAGGCGAAGTAGGCGATGACGTACTCGGCGCTGTTGGGGAGGAGCAGGCTTACCACGTCCCCCTTCTTCACGCCGAATGCGTCGAGCATGTTGGCCGTGCGGTTGACCGCCGCGTCGAACTCGCGGTAGGTGAAGCTCCGCCCGTCGGCCTCCGAGAAGAGAAAGACCTTTTCGGGCGACGCGGCGGCGCGCCGCTCCAACAGCTCACGCAGATTCTCGAAGCTCAAGACGTTCGTCTCGCCCGAAGCCGGCGCGCTGACGCGGGACTCCGGGCCGCCACAGGTTTTGAAGAACGCCGGACATCATAGCGGACGTTTGCGAAGATTGGCTAAGCCGCGCCTCTTTTTTCGCGCGGGGCGGGGCCGGCGTGTGTTATATTTTCGCGGTCTCCGGAAGCCGCGCCCGTAGGCAAACGCTCCCGTACCCGGCGCCGAAAATTCAATTTTAAAAAGTTACCGCATGGACACCTACCGCAACTTTATCAAGGGTGAGTGGGTCGAATCCGCTTCCCAGCGTACGGCCGACAACGTCAACCCCGCGAACACCGAGGACGTGCTCGGCGTGGTGCGCCTCTCGACGCGCGAGGAGGCGCGCTCCGCGGTCGAGGCCGCCGCCGAAGCCTTCCGCGGCTGGCGCTCGACGCCCGCGCCCGCGCGCGGCCGCATCGTCGCACGCTTCGCGCGCCTGCTCGAAGAGCACAGGGACGAGGTCGCCGCCCTGCTCACGCGTGAGGAGGGCAAGACGCTCTCCGAGTCGCGCGGCGAGCTGCAACGCGCCATCAACGTCGCCGAGTTCTGCGCCGGCGAGTCGCGCCGCATGAACGGCGAGACCATCCCGTCGGAACTGCCCTCGAACTTCGCCTACACCATCCGGCAGCCGCACGGCGTCGTCGCCGTCGTCACGCCGTGGAACTTCCCCGTCGCCATCCCCGTCTGGAAGCTCGCGCCCGCGCTCGTCGCCGGCAACACGGTCGTCTTCAAGCCGGCTACGAATACGCCCGCCACGGCCGTCCGGCTCGTCGAACTCTTCGCGGAGGCCGGCATCCCCGCGGGCGTGCTCAACTTAATACTCGGCTCCGGCTCCGAGGCGGGCGACGAGATAGTCAGCCACCGCGCGGTGCGCGCCATCTCGTTCACGGGCTCGAACCAGGTGGGCGTCGCGCTCTACGAGCAGGCGGCGCGGCGCGGCGTGCGCGTGCAGTGCGAGATGGGCGGCAAGAACCCGGTCGTCGTGCTCGAAGACGCGGACATCCAGCTCGCCGTCGAGTCCACGGCGCAGGGCGCGTTCGGCTCGACGGGTCAGCGCTGCACCGCGACGAGCCGCGCCGTCGTCGTCGAGTCGGTGGCCGACGAGTTCGTCCGCCGCGTCGGCGAGCGAGCGCGTGCGCTGCGCCTCGGCGACGGCGCGGCACCCGAGACGGAAGTCGGCCCGCTCGTGGACGCCAGCCAGTTCAAGACCGTCCTCTCCTACATGGACGTGGCGCGCGAGGACGGCGCGGAACTCGTCACGGGCGGCGGCCCGGCCGACGGCGCGGGGCTGCGCAAAGGCTTCTTCATCCAGCCGACCGTCTTCGACCGCGTCACGCCCGACATGCGCATCGCGCGCGAGGAGGTCTTCGGCCCCGTCCTCGCCGTGCTGCGCGTCAAGGACTTTGAAGAGGCGCTCGTCGTCGCCAACGACAGCGAGTACGGCCTCTCTTCGTCGATCTTCACCAACGACGCCGCGCGCGTCTTCCGCTTCGTGGACGAGATAGAGACCGGCATGACGCACATCAACTCGCCCACGACCGGCGGCGAGGCGCACGTCCCCTTCGGCGGCATCAAGTCCACGGGCGTCGGGGCCTTCGAGCAGGGCTCGACCGCGCTCGACTTCTACACCGAGCTGAAGGTCGTCTACGTCGATTACACAGGCCGCAAGCGCGAAGGCAACCTCTACTGACCCCGCACGCGACAGACGAACATGAGCACAACCAGCGAAGCCAAGCCGGTCACCGTCAACTGCACGGCCTGCCAGACCGTCAACCCCGACGCGGGCGTCAACTCGCTCTGCTCCGCGTGCGGCGAACCGCTCGGGGCGGCCGTCCTCCAGCACAGCATCGACGAGCTTAAGAAACTCACCGAGCGGATGCAGGAACGCAACGCCCCGTCGTTCTCGTCCTTCAACGGCTTCGGCACCACGCTGCTCGACTACCGCGAGCGCGAGGACGGCGACTGGGAGGCTTCGCGCTGGGTCATCGCGGCGGGGCTCCCGCTCGTCCCGCTGGCGTCCTACGTCATCCGGCCCAAGCGGCAGGATAATTCTTACGGCCGCATGCAGTCTTACTTCGGGATTCTGGGGCGCGTGCCGCTCACGCCCGCGCGCATCCTGCGCGTCTACGGGCTCGTCGTCCTCGCGCTCGCGCCCATCGTCCTCGGCTTCATGAACTCGCGTTGGGTCAACAGCACGCTCGGCGGCCCGCTGGCCGCGCTGGCGATGCTGGCCTCAATCGTGTGGGCCGTCTACGTCATCTTCTTCCTCATCAAGAACGACTCCAAACCCTACAAGCACGCGGGCAAGAAGGCCGAGACGGCCTGAGAATTTTTCAAGGGGAATCGTCCTCAACAGCCACCGACGGAGAATCTAGCCATGAGCACCGCCGAACCCCAACTGAACGCGACCGAGACCGCGCCCACGGGCTCCGAGACGGTCGAGAAGCACAAGCAGTTCCTCTTCCCCGCCGTCGCGATGTACTACAAGGAGCCGCTCGCGCTCGTGCGCGGCGAGGGGCAGTACGTCTGGGACGACCGGGGCGACCGCTACCTCGACTGCTTCGGCGGCGTGCTCACCGTCAGCGTCGGCCACGCCCACCCGAAAGTGACCGAGGCGGTCGTCGAGCAGGTGCGAACCCTGCAACACACCTCTACGCTCTACGCCAACAAGCCGCAGTCCGACCTCGCCGAGAAGCTCTACCAGATCACGCCCGGCCGGCTGAAGAAATCTTTCTTCACCAGCAGCGGCACCGAGGCCGACGACACCGCCGTCCACGCCGCCAAGACCGCCACCGGCCGCCACGAGATTGTCGTCCTGCGCCACAGCTATTCGGGACGCTCGGCGACGGCGCTCTCGGCCACGGGTCACTCGACGTGGCGTCCGCTGCCGCCGCAGGTCGCCGGCATCGTCCACGCGCGCGCGCCCTACTGCTACCGCTGCCCGTTCAAGCTCTCGCCCACGAACTGCGGGCTGGCCTGCGCCGAGGACTTGGAAGAGTTAATCATGACGCAGACGACGGGCGAGATCGCGGCCTTCATGGCCGAGCCCATCCTCGGCGTCGGCGGCTTCATCGTCCCGCCGCCCGGCTACTTCGAGCGCGTCGCCGAGATCACGCGCAAGCACGGCGGCCTCTTCATCGCCGACGAGGTGCAGACCGCGTGGGGGCGCACCGGCGACAAGTGGTTCGGCATCGAGCACTGGGACGTCGAGCCCGACATCATCACTTCGGCCAAGGGCCTCGGCAACGGCGTCCCCGTCGGCATCACCGTCGCCACGCCCGAGGTCGCCGACAAGTTCCCCGGCCTCACCTTCGCGACCTTCGGCGGCAACCCCGTCTCGATGACCGCCGCGCTCGCCGTGATTAAGGTCATCGAAGAGGAAGACCTCCGCCGCAACGCCGCGGAGGTCGGCGCGTACCTGCGCAGTCGGCTCGAAGAACTCAAAGAGAAGCACACCGTCATCGGCGACGTGCGCGGCCTCGGCCTCATGCAGGCTTTGGAACTCGTCAAAGACCGCGAGACCAAAGAGCCCGACCCGCAATCCGTCCTCAAAGTTTTCGAGGAGACGAAAAAGCGCGGCGTCCTCATCGGCAAAGGCGGCCTCTACGGCAACGTCATCCGCACCGGCCTCATGCTCAACTCCACGAAGGACACCGT
The DNA here is from genome assembly GCA_040509515.1 of Pyrinomonadaceae bacterium. GTDB lineage: Bacteria > Acidobacteriota > Blastocatellia > Pyrinomonadales > Pyrinomonadaceae > QHXN01. Next base: position 17,312 of record JBEVKV010000093.1, read on the forward strand.
TGACGAACTGACGCAGGCACTCGACGGCGCATTCGCGGCCCTGTGACCCCGTGACGCGGTGACGGAGAGGCCGTGAGACGGAGGAGAGACGTGGGGCAGCTATCTCGCAGAACTTTCATCAACCAGTTGCTCGGCGGTGCGCTGACCTTCGCGCTGGTCAAGTCGCTCAGCGGTGCCCGCGCGCTCGGGGCCGCGGTGGAGCCCATCGCCGCGAAGTGGCTGGCCGAAGTCGAAGAGGTAAGCGGCGGCCTGATGGGGCGCAAGCTTCGGCCGTCCGCGTGGCAGGAGAAAATCGAAGACCTCTTCCGCCGCGTCGATTTGAAAGACCTCCTGCGCACCATCGACTACGACGAGCTGATTAAGGCACCCGTCTTTCCCGAAGACCACGAGTCGGCGCGCGAACTGGAGTTCCCACAGGTCGAAGGGCTCCCGGCGTCTCTGACCTACGTGCCGATGTTCATCGCCTTCAAGCAGGGGCGGGCCATCGTCCCGCACGGACACCGCAACATGGTCTCGATGCACATGCTGCTCGAAGGCGAAGTCCACGCGCGCCACTACGAGAACAGGGGCGGCGACGACGCGCACATGGTCATCGAGCCGTCGCTCGACAAGACCTTCGCGCGCGGCGAACTCTCGACCGTCTCCGACGAGCGCCACAACATCCACTGGTTCAAGGCGACGCGCGGCCCGGCCTTCATGTTCAACGTCGCGGTCTTCGGCCTCGACGGCACGAAAAATTTCACCGGCCGCGACTACATCGACCCGCTCGGCGGCAGCAAGCTCGGCGACGGCCGCCTCCGCGCGCGCCGGATAGACTACAAGGAAGCCCTCAAGCTCTACGGCAACACCTGAAAATCACCCCTTCGGCGCGAGCACACGCGACCGCCGCGGAGACCATTGATGAGAACCCTGATACGCAACGGGCGCGTCGTGACGGCGGTCGACGATTACAAGGCCGACATTCTGATCGAGGGCGAGACGGTCTCGACCATCGGGGCGAGGTTGGAGGTGGAAGCCGACGTGGTGATTGACGCGAGCGGAAAGCTGGTCATCCCCGGCGGCATCGACCCGCACACGCACATGGAGCTGCCGTTCGGGGGGACGGAGGCGTCGGACGACTTCCGCACGGGGACAATCGCGGCGGCGCACGGCGGGACGACGACCATCATCGACTTCGCGGTGCAGTACAAGGGTCAGGCTTTGCGCGAAGGTCTGGACGCGTGGCACGCGAAGGCCGAGGGGAAGGCGGCGATTGATTACGGCTTCCACCTAATCGTGACCGACCTCGAAGACGAGCGCGTGCCGGAGTTGTACAGGGCGATGGACGAGGGCGTGTCGAGCTTCAAGCTGTTCATGGCCTACCCGGGCGTCTTCCTCGCCGACGACGCGACCATCTTCCGCGCGATGTCCGCGGCCGGGAGCCGCGGCGGGCTCATCTGCATGCACGCCGAGAACGGCATCGTCATCAACGAGATCATCAAGCGCGCGCTCGCCGAAGGCCGCACCGCGCCCAAGTACCACGCGCTGACGCGCCCGACCATCGCCGAGGCCGAGGGCGTCCACCGCGCCATCCGCCTCGCCGAGATGGCCGAAGCGCCCGTCTACATCGTCCACCTCTCCTGCGCCGACGCGCTCGCACAGGTGCGCGAGGCGCGCGACCGCGGCCTGCCCGCCTT
>JBEVKV010000094.1:0-17977 GCA_040509515.1 Pyrinomonadaceae bacterium
CGACGTGAGGCGCGTCGCCCGACGGTCTCGCAGTCGGGAAAGGAGATTCACATGAGGACGATACGAATCATGACGGTAGCCCTGCTTATCGTCGGAAGCGGTTTGGCGCTGCACGCGGCGCTGGCGCAGCAGCCGGGAATCAAGCGCACAGACCTCCAGCGGAACGACCTGAGCGTCCCCGGACGCGAGGTCGTGCAGGTGCGCGTCGATATCGCCCCCGGAGTGGTCGCCGCCCGGCACAGCCATCACGGCGAAGAGATCGTTTACGCCATCGAAGGCTCGCTGGAGTACAGGGTCGAAGGCAAGCCGCCGGTGACGCTCGGCGCCGGCGATGTTCTGTTCATCCCGGCCGGCGCGATCCACGAGGTGAAGAACGTCGGCAGCGGCAACGCGGCGGAACTCGCCACCTATATCGTCGAAAAAGGGAAGCCGCTCGTCGTGCCGGCCGAGTGAGCGCCGGCGTTCCGATTCTCGAAATCACACCCGAACGAACCGTGTACGCGCAAGGACGAGTTTCATCAAGGAGAACAGACGATGCCCGAACTGGAAAAAGCACAAATCGACATGAAGCTCGAAGTCGTCTTGCTCGCCGTTTCCGACGTAGACCGCGCGAAGGCGTTCTACGAGAATCTCGGCTGGCGGCTCGACATCGACATCGCGTTGGGCGACGACTTCCGCGGCGTTCAGGTGACGCCGCACAACTCGGCAACCTCGATTATCTTTGGCAAGGGAAGCACGTCCGCCCGGCCCGGCTCGTCACCCGCCCTTGTTCTCGCCGTGGACGACCTCGACGCCGCCCGCGCCGACCTCGTCGCCCGCGGCGTCGGCGTTAGCGAGGTCTTCCACTTCGCCCGCGGCCCCTTCAACGACACCGGGGAGAACCCGCGCGTCGGCGGGCGCGACCCGGAAGGTCGCTCTTACTTCTCGTTCGCCTCGTTCCAAGACCCGGACGGGAACGGCTGGCTGCTTCAGGAGATTACGGCGCGGCTTCCCGGCCGCGAGTGGGAGTCGAAGCCGGCGCGGGCCGCGGACGCCGCGACCCTCGCGGAACTCCTCCGCGAGACGGCGGAGCGCCACGACCTCTTCGAGAAGACGCACGCCGAGCACCGCTGGTCGGACTGGTACGCGCCCTACCTGAGCGCCCGCCAGAGCGGCAGCAGCCCGGATGAGGCAGCAGCCGCCGCCGACCTTTACGTGGAAGAGTCTCTTCACGTTCTTCCCCGTTAACGCCGTCCGGACGGTCGCGGACGCGACGCAGGGCGTGCAGCTCGCGACGATGCAGAGACTCGCGCGCTACTGGGCGACCGATTACAACTGGCGCAAGTTTGAAACGAGGCTCAACGCCTTGTTGAATTCAGTCGGGGGTTAACTGAATGTCCGAAGAACTCAAACCTGATCGCCGGCGGTTTCTTGCGGCCGCGGCCGCGGCCGTCGCCGCCGTCCCGTTCGGCGTGAACGGCTGTGCGGCGCGGCGGACGACGAGCGCCGCGGGCCAACTGCCGGATGAAGGCGAACTGCCCTCTCTCGACGGAGCGACGGGCTGGCTCAATTCGCAGCCGCTGTCGGCCGGCTCCGTGCGCGGGAAAGTCGCGCTCGTCCAATTCTGCACCTACACCTGCATCAACTGGCTGCGCACGCTCCCATACGTCCGCGCGTGGGCCGAGAAGTACGCGGGGCATGGGTTGGCGGTCGTCGGCGTCCACACGCCCGAATTTCCGTTCGAGAAAGATGTAGACAACGTTCGCCGTGCGCTGAAGGAGATGAAGGTCGTCTACCCGGTCGCGCTCGATAGCGACTACGCAATCTGGCGCGCTTTTGAGAATCGGTACTGGCCCGCACTCTATTTCGTAGACGCGCGGGGGCGCGTGCGTCATCATCATTTCGGCGAGGGCGATTACGAACATTCGGAAAGGGTCATTCAACAACTGCTGGCCGAGGCCGGAGCCGGCGGCGCGGGTCACGAACTGGTCTCAGCCGACGCACGCGGAATTGAAGTCGCCGCCGACTGGGACAGCCTGAAGTCTCCGGAGAACTACGTCGGCTACGAACGCACCGAGAACTTCGCCTCGCCCGGCGGCGCGACGCCGGACAAGAGCCGTGTCTACGCCGCGCCCGCGCAGTTGGGGCTCAACCAGTGGGCGCTTGCGGGCGAGTGGACGGCGGGCAGCGGGGCCGTCGTGCTGAACAAGGCCGGCGGGCGTATCGCTTACGGCTTCCACGCGCGCGACCTTCACCTCGTCATGGGGCCCGCGGCGCGTGGAACGTCCGTGCGATTCCGTGTGACACTCGACGGGCAGCCGCCGCGCGCCGCCCACGGCGTTGACGTTGACGAGCAGGGCCACGGCACGGCCGCCGAACAGAGGTTGTATCAGTTGATGCGACAGCCGAAGCCCATCACCGGCCGGCGTTTCGAGATTGAGTTCCTTGACCCGGGCGCGGAGGCTTTCGCGTTCACGTTCGGCTGACCGACGCCACTTTACCGGTTACATACTTCTGAGGGAGGATTGTTACGACTATGTCCATCTACCTGCTCGCGCTTCTCATCGGCGTCATCGCGGGGCTGCGTACCATGACCGCCCCGGCGGCGGTCGCGTGGGCGATTTACCTCGGCCGTCTCGACGTGAGCGGAACGTGGCTCGCCTTTCTCGGTAACGTCTGGGCGCGTTGGATTCTGACGCTGTTCGCGCTCGTCGAGCTGGTCGTGGATCAGCTTCCCTCCACGCCGAGCCGGACGGTGCCGGTTCAGTTCGGCGCGCGCATCGCGTCGGGGGCACTCTCGGGCGCGGCGGTCGGGGCGGCGGGCGGGAGTTGGGTCGGCGGCATGGTCGCGGGCGTCGTCGGCGCGGTCGTCGGCACGCTCGGGGGGAGCGCCGCCCGCGCGCGTCTCGCCGCCGCGTTCGGCAGCGACCGCCCCGCCGCCTTCATCGAGGACGCGGTCGCCGTCGGCGGCGCGTTGCTGATAGGAGTGGCATTGCGATGAGAGAGTTCGACGCGATAATCATCGGCGCGGGCCAAGCCGGCCCGTCGCTGGCCGGACGCCTGACGGCCGCCGACATGACCGTGGCCCTCGCCGAGCGGAAGCTCTTCGGCGGGACGTGCGTCAACACCGGCTGCATGCCGACCAAGACGCTCGTCGCTAGCGCCTACGCCGCACACCTCGCGCGCCGGGCGGCGGACTTCGGCGTCCTTCTCGGCGGCGAGGTGAGCGTGGACATGAAGCGCGTCAAGGCGCGCGCCGACGCGGTCGTCATGGGCGCGCGCGCGGGCGTCGAGCGGCGTCTGCGCGAGATGGCCGGCTGCACCGTCGTCGAAGGGCACGCGCGCTTCGAGGGGCCGGACAGGGTTCGCGTCGGCGAAGAACTGTTGACGGCGCCGCGCGTCTTCGTCAACGTCGGCGGGCGCGCCTTCGTGCCTGACATGCCCGGCGTCAGCGAAGTCCCATTCCTCACCAACCGCTCGATGCTCGAACTCGAACAACTGCCCCGTCACCTGGTCGTCGTCGGCGGCAGCTACGTCGGCCTTGAGTTCGCGCAGATGTACCGGCGCTTCGGCGCGGAGGTGACGGTCGTCGAGAAGGGGCCGCGCCTCGTCTCGCGCGAGGACGAAGAAATCTCGGAAGCGATTCGCGAGATTCTGACGAGCGAGGGCGTCAGCGTACGCACCGGCGCGGAGTGCATCCGGCTGGCGCCGCACGAGCGGGGCGTCGAGGTCGGCGTCAACTGCGAAGAGGGCGAGCCCACCGCGGTCGGCTCGCACGTTCTGCTCGCGGTCGGCCGCCGCCCGAACACCGACGACCTCGGCCTCGAAGCCGCGGGAGTGGAGACCGACGCGCGCGGCTACATCAAGGTTGACGACGGGCTCGCCACCAACATCCCCGGCGTCTGGGCGCTCGGCGACTGCAACGGCCGCGGGGCGTTTACGCACACCGCCTACAACGACTACGAGATCATCGCCGCCAACCTGCTCGACGGCGAGAGCAGACGCTTGAGCGACCGCGTCCCCGCCTACGCGCTCTACGTCGACCCGCCGCTCGGCCGGGTCGGCATGACCGAAGCGCAGGCGCGCGCCACGGGCCGGCCGCTGCTGACGGGCAGCCGCCCCATGACACGCGTCGGCCGCGCCGTCGAGAAGGCCGAGACGCAGGGGCTGATGAAAATCGTCGTGGACGCCGAGACGCGCAGGATTCTCGGGGCCGCCATCCTCGGCACGGGCGGCGACGAGGCGATTCACGGCGTCCTCGACATCATGAACGCGGGCGTCACCTACGACGTGCTCGAACGCGCTGTGCCCATCCACCCGACCGTCTCCGAACTCATCCCGACCATGCTGGGCGAGATGCGTCCGGCAGAGTAAGCTGTCGATACGGCAGGCCGACGCCGTCTGTTGTTGCGATAAAAGCAGCCGAACGTGAACCTTCACCGTTAAGTGCTGAAGTATTCAGGCCGGGGGTGTTTTTCCGATGCCGACACACGACGTAGTCTTCCTCTTCGACGTGGATAACACCCTGCTCGACAACGACAGGGTCAACGGCGACCTCCGGCGCTACCTTGAGCGCGAGGTCGGGCGCGAGCGCGCCGAACGCTACCGGGCGATCTTTGAAAGCCTGCGCGCCGAACTCGGCTACGCCGACTACCTCGGCGCTTTGCAGCGCTACCGCGCCGAGTACCCATACGACTGCCACCTGCTCGCGGTCTCGACCTACCTCATCAACTACCCCTTCGCGAACCGCCTCTTCCCGAACTCGCTCGACGTGATAGAGCACTGCCGTCGTTGGGGGCCGGTCGTCATCCTCTCGGACGGCGACGTGGTCTTCCAGCCCCGCAAGGTCGAGCGCTCCGGCCTCTTCGAGGCCGTCGAGGGGAACATCCTCATCTACGTCCACAAGGAGCAGGAGCTGGCCGACGTGGAGCGGCGCTACCCGGCCCGACACTACGTGATGGTCGATGACAAGCTGAGGATTCTGGCGGCGATGAGGCGGAGTTGGGGCTCGAAGGTGACGACCGTCTTCCCGCGTCAGGGTCACTACGCGCTCGACCCGGCGGAGTCGTCCAAATACCAGCCGGCCGACGTCACCGTCGAACGCATCGGAAACCTGCTCGACTACGACATGGCCGAGCTGTGCAGGGCGACGCCCGGGGGCGGCTGACCCTCGCGTGCGCGGCGAGTCACGGCGCGAAGTCACGCGCGTGAAAAAATCCAGAAAGTTTTTGCGGTTCGGGCGTTCAGCTTGGTGATGAAGACTAAACTTGTGTGCTTAATCGTTCTGGCGTTTCACCTCAGCGCCTTCGCGCAGGTCGTCCCGCAAGGGGCTCAGCTCAAACCAATCTACAAGGACGGAAAGTGGGGCTACGCCGACCGGGGCGGCAAAATCGTCATCGCCGCGCGATTCGACGCCGCGCTCCCGTTCAAGGACGGGCTGGCGCGGGTCGGGGTGGTGGACGAGGAGCTTCCCGAAATAGATGCGAGACCTAACATCAAGTGGGGCTACATCGACGAGCGCGGGCGCGTGCTCGTCGAGCTTCGTTACGCTGTTCTGCGCGACTTCTCCGAGGGGCTGGCGGCGGCCGCCGTGCTGGATAAGGAGAAGCCGGAGAGGCCGGTGTTCGGGCGCGGCGACCGGCGCAACCTCAAGTGGGGATACGTCGACAGCGGCGGGCGCGAGGTCATCCCTATGCAGTTCCTCACGGCCGGGGACTTCGCGGAGGGGCTGGCGGCCGTCAACCCCGGCGCGGGCGGCGCGGGCGGCGAAGTCTCTTTGTGCGGAACCCCCGCCAACTACGGCTACATAGACAGGACGGGCGCGTTCGTCATCAAACCGCAGTTCACACACGCCTCTCAGTTTAAGAACGGGCGCGCCGGCGTCTCCGTCGGCCGGATCACTTATGTCGGAAGATGCCTCTGCTGCGGCCCGCGTTTCGTCGGCCGGCGCGGGTCAGTAGACAGGGGCGGGACGTTTGTCGCGGACGAGCCGAAGGACGGCGCGACGCCCGAAGAGGGTTGGGAAAATTAACGGATGAAGCTCGCAGGAATGCTCTTGCTTCTCTGTCTCGCCGCCGCCTTCGGCTCACCTTGCGCGGCGCAGGGGCGGCGCGTCGGGAATCACGCGGGGCTGCACCCGGTCGCGGCCGCGCGCGGCAAGTGGGGCTTCATCGACCGCACGGGAAGTTTTCGCATCCCGCCGCGCTACGACGGGGCCGGTCAGTTCTCCGAAGGGGTCGCGTACGCGTGGCTTTGGGATGGCGAGCGGAGAAAGGACGGCGTCGTCGACGCGGACGGCAAATTCACAGAGCTGCCCGCGACGAACGATTCCTCGTTCGTCTTCCGCGACGGCCTCGCGAGGTTCCAGACCCCGCTGGGGCAGCAGAGAAAATACGGGTACATGGATAAGACCGGGCGCGTGGTCATCCCGCCGCAGTTCGATGACTCAGGGCACTTTTCCGAAGGGCTCGCGTGGGTGTCCGTGCTCAAGGAGCGGAAGTGGCTCTACGGTTTCATCGACAAGACCGGCAAGGTCGTCATCGAGCCGCAGTTCGTTTACCAGCCCGGCGACTTCGTCGACGGCCTCGCCAAAGTAGTCGGACAGACCGCCTCGGGCTTCATCGACCGCGCGGGCCGCTTCCGCATCACGGTCGAGTCCGACCGCTCGGGCGACTACTTCTCCGAAGGTCTGCTGGCGATTATCCGGGGCGACCCGCCGCGCGGCGTCTACCTGAAGCGCGACGGAGAGGTGGCGCTTGAGATACCCTTCTGGCAACAACGCACCGCGCACCAGCGCTCGCTCTACTCCATCCGCAGGCTGCAACTCGCGCCCTTCTCGGAAGGGCTCGCGCCCGTCCTCTCATTTAACAAAATCGGCTTCATAGACGGGACGGGCAAGGTCGTCATCGAGCCGCTGTTTCGCGAAACGAGCGGATTCTCCGAAGGTCTGGCGGCGGTCAAGATAATCGGCGGCGACGGCGAGTACGTGTGGGGATACATCGACCGCGCGGGAAGATTCGCCGTCGCGCCGCGGTTCGGAGAGGCGCACCCGTTCGCGGGCGGCCTCGCACGGGTTTCGACGGCCGAGGGCAGGAAGCAGTTGATCGACGGCACCGGCAAAGTCATCTGGCAGCTCTGAATGCGTTACGGGTTGCGGCCCTTGCCGGAGGTGACGAGCGCGACGGCCTGTTTGATGAAGTTGCGGGCTAAGGTCTCCGTGATGCTGTGGGCGCGCGCGACCTCCGCGGGGGTCGAGGCGGCGAGCTTCCTGATCGAGTCGATGCCGAGTGCTTCGAGCGACTGCGCGCGCACTTCGCCGATGCCTTTGATGGCGTCGAACGGTTGGAGCGGGATGAATATCTTGCCGCGCACGGGCGCGACCGTGCCGACGCGCGGCGGGAGTTTGACCACTTGCGGGCGCACCGCCGAGAGCCGGGTTGCGAGGGGCGGCGCGCCGACGACGGGAACGCCGCCGCCGCGCACCACCTGACCGCCGCAGGTGACGCAACTCCCGCTCAGCGCGGGCCGCCCCGCGCGCGTCTGCCTCGGCGCGGCGTCGATGATCGTCCGACCCTGCGCGCAGCGCGGACAGAAGCCGGTCTCGCCGCCGCCTCCTTCGCCTCCTTCGCCTCCTTCACCTTCATCGCCGCCCTCGCTGGGCAGGCTGTCGGCCGGCGTGGCGGCGCACAGCCCCGAGGCGGGAATCGCCGGCGGCGCGGGCTCCAACGGCTCGAAGGAGAAACGCCAGTCGAGCACGGTCAGCTCGCCGGGGGCCTGTGAGACGAAGGTCACCGGGACTTTCGTGGTCGGCCGGAAGCGCAGTGAGACGCGCCGAATCTCCTGCGTCGCACCGGCGGGGACGCGTATGCGAATCTCGGCGCGCGCGGCGTCGGCCGGCGCGGCGCCCTTCGCCGTCAACAGCCCGAACGCGGTCGGGAAGATGTCCACGCGGACGGGCGTGCCGGCGGGTCGCCCGCCCGCGTCGAGCCAGTTCAAGACGAGCGCGGCCGTGTCCGACGTTCCGTTTCTGACCAGAGCCCTGCCGTCGAGTTCGAGCGTGAAAGGTTTGCCGGCCTCGGCCGCGACCGCCTGCACCAGCTCGGCCGCGTCGGCGCTCGCGTTGCGCAGTTGGACGCCGCTCGGTGTCGAGACCAGCGAGACGCCGGGGGCGACGGCGGGCGACACGACCCAGTCGGCGATCTGCCCGCCTTTCTGAAGACCGAGGTCGGGGTTCGAGACGCGCTCGGTCGTCGCGTGGAGCGAGACGCTGCCGACCGTGGCCTCGACATCGCTCGGCACGTTGAAGCGGACTTCGGCCTGTCTCGCCCCCGCGGGCGACGTGAGACGCTCGCGGTGCAGCATGAGCGGCGGGACGGGCGCGGAAGGGCCGACGACTTCGGGCGGCCCCGCGTCCGTGGGCGGGGCGGGCGTCGCCGATGCGCCCGCCTGAATGGGGAAGCGCAGGGGCTCGGCGGCGAGACGGCAGTCGGCACCGAGCCAGAAGAGTTCGGCGTAGGCGTCCGCGCCGTCGGCGACGGCCCAGAAGGTGAAGTCGTATGCGCACGCGGCGGCGACGGGGACGACCTGCGAGATGGCGCTCTGCTCCTTCTTGCCCCAGCGCGAGAGCTTCCCCATGTTGGCCCCGAGGCCGAAGGGCTCCGGCAGGCAGACCGGCGTGACGCGGCCCGAGGTCAGCTCCCACTCTGACGGCAGCGGCGTCCCGACCTGAATCGAGGAGATCGAAGCCGCGTCGTCGGGCTCGCGCACGGCGGCCCTTTCGTTGGCGACGTAGATGCGGTCGCCCTGCGGGGTGACGGCGAGCGCCCGCGGCCCCACGCCGCCGAGGTCGAAAGTCTCCACGTCGTGCCGGCCCCCGAGCCCGACGACGGCGAGCGTGCCGTTGCCGTTGAGCACGTAGGCGTGTGCGGCGTCGGGCGAGAGACGAACGTCGGACGGCAGGGCGCGTCCGCGCGCGTTCGCGGGGACGGCGAGCGGGGGCGTCTTGACGGCTTTGCCGAGGGCGACGAAGTCGACCGAGTCGCCGCCGGAGCAGGCGACGACGGCCGTCTGTCCGTCGGGCGTGAGCGCGAACCCGCGCGGCTCCCGGTCAACCGGGATGGGCTGACCCACGGGGTCGAGCGTCGTCGCGTCGAAGACCCACAATTCGCCTTCCGAGGTGGGGCGCGTGGCCGTCAGGTAGAGTCGCGTGCCGTCGGCCGAAACGACGAGCCTCTCCGGGCGCGAGCGCATTTCCGTGACCGTCGTCGCGAGCACCGCGTCCCCGAGCCCGGACTGCCCGCTCGCCGACAGGCGTTCAATCGCGGCGCAGTCGAGCACCTGAATGGCGTGCGCGACGGCGCCCTCGGGCGCGTCGAGGAAGTCGCCGACGATGTAGAGACGCCCGCCGTCGGGGCTGAGCGCCATCGTGATGCACTCCATCTCGTCGTATTTGAGCGGCACGCGCGCCTGCCGCGAGGTCGCGTCAATCGACTGCATGTAGCGTGTGCCGGCGACGTAGACGCGCGAGCCGTCGGGGCTGACGGCGAGCGCGAACGGCATCACGAGCGACAGCATGATTTCGGCCACGCGCCGGTCGCAGTCCACGTCGTAAACTTCCAGCGCGCCGTTCCCGTCGCCGATCTGGACGACGGCGTAGAACACGGAGCCGTCGGGCGACATGCCGAGCGCGACGGGCGTCGCCTCGGTGATGATTAAGGGCGCGCGCCTGTAGAGTTCGTCGCCGAGTCTGATCCAGTCGTCGAAGTCGCCGTTGCTCAAATGCTCGGTCTCGTTGCACGCGCCGGCCGGCAGCCGCGCGAGGTAACGATTCAAAGCCTGCGACAACTCCGCCGGGTCGAGCGCGAAGTCGACGCGGCCGACGGGCTCGAAGCGGTCGAGCTTGAGACGCACGGCGTCCGCCCCCTCGCCGACCTGTAACTCGACGGGCACCTCGAAGTAGCGCGGCGCGCGCCGCAGGCGCAGCAACGCCGAGAGACGCGGCACGGCGTCGAGCGAAGCCTCGCGCCACGAGAGCCCGCCGTCGTCCGTACTCTGCAAACCTTCTTCTCCGGCGGCCGCGCCCTCGACGGCCCACGCCGCCTCGCCCTCGACGCTCTGCAGGACGACCCAGTAGCTGCGCCCCGCCTGAAACAGAAACTCGGAAGTCAGTTTGACGTTGACCCAGACGGGCGGCGTCGCGCCCGCCTCTGCGTCGGGCGCGCGCCCGGCCGGGGCGGATAGCTCGAACGTGACGGGCTCTGCCAGCAGCGACACGTCGTCGGGCTTGCCGTCGAGGTCTGCGCGCACGTCGAGTTGCACGCGCGCGGTGCGCGCGGCCGAGAGCAGGAGGTCGGCGGAGGTGGCAACGAAGCCCGCGGCCGGACGGAGCGGCTGCGCGTGAGAGGCGGCGGGCGAGACTTCGACCGCGCCCGCCGCTTCGACCGCGCCCGTCTTCCCGTGGGCGATGCGCGTCTCCTCGAACGTGCCGACGACGCGCGCCGAAGTGGCGGCCGGCGAGACGCGCGAGGCCGATGGCACTTCGAGCGCCAGCAGGCCGGCTCCCACCGCCGGGAGCGTGCCGTAGTCGAAAGGCAGGACGACCTGCGTGACGCCGGTCGGGAAGACCTTCTCCTCGACGACGTACTCCACGTCGAGCGCGAGCGAGATGCGCGCGACCGTGTCCGTGTGCAGCACGAGCGGGACGAGGTGAAAGCCGTTGACCGCCTCCGACGCGTCGAGAAAGACCTGAAGCACGCCGGCGAAGTCGGGCGTGACCTGCGCCAGCGTCATCTCGCCGGCGTAAAACCAGAAGGGGACGCCGGGGCCGAGCCGCAGCGTGACGTTGGTCGGCGTGCTGCGGATGATGACGGCCGAAAGGTCTGGGTCGGCCGTGGACGCCGCGGGCCGGGTCAGCTTGAGCCGGGTCACGGCGATGGCTGGCAGTTGCGCGAAGTCGGACGCGTCGGCTTCGGCGGGGAGCGTGAAGGGGGCGTCGCCGGGGCCGCGCAGGGCCCCGTTGCGGTTCAGCTCCACGTAGGCCCCGCCGAGGTCGACTTGCAGCGACGCGTTCTGGAGATTGCTGCCGCGCAGGGCCGCCAGCACGCGCCGCGCGTGGAAGTCCACCTCGACCCATCCGCCAGGCGCGGGCAGTTTCGAGGCCCCCCAGTCGCCCTTGAGGCCGCTGAAGGTGACGGTCTCGGCGAAGGGGTTCGCGCCGTCGCTGGCGTCCACGGGCGACACCGTCGCCGTCGCGCGCAGGATGCGCGCGCCTGCCGGGATGCTTTGCAGCGGCACGACCCGTTCGCCCTGGAACGGGTCGCCGCTGCCGTCGTAGCTCTCGCTTAAACGCATGTCATCTCACTTCGTGGGCTCAGACCTTCAGCAACACCATCACGCGGATGTCTGTGGGCACATACGCGCTACGCATCGTCTTCGCGTCGGAGTCTGCGCGTTCGACCGGCACGCCGCTCGGCGTTGGCGCGATGGCTGCTTCTAAGTCGCTGCCCCCCTCATGTTTTGCCCCGATGTAGGGCGGCGTGCCCGACGCGTCCGGCACCCCGTAGGTGAGCGAGATGGTGTTGAAGTTGAGTTGGGCGACCGTCACGTTGAGCGGCTCGGGCGGGCCGCCGGCGTAGGGGTTCACGTCCTTGACGGGGACAACTTTGAGTTTGATCTCATTAAATTCGCCCTTCTGCTTGAGGTCGCCGACCGTGCGGCGTGCGCCGCAGCAGGTGTCGAACCAGATGGAGTGGCAAATCTCGTCGTCGTTGAACGCGACGTTCGGCTTGACGAAGAACGCCTTCCAGAACTCGTTCTCCAGATCGTCGAGCGTCGTGCGGTCGTTGTACGGAACTTTGTAGAGCGCCAGCAGTTCGTGCCAGGGCATGCCGTAGATGCCCTCGTCCGGGTCTTCAATGGTGACGCGCGTGGTTTCGCTGCCCCGCGTCAGACGTGATGTCCGCTCCCCCGAGTGGTAGAGGAAGAAGTAGACCTCCGAGTCGTACTTCTCCTCGTCCTCGGAGCAGATGACGCGGAAACTGCGCAGCCTGTAGAGATCGACGTGCGCGTAGCGGCCGAGGTTGTGCTCGATGGTCTCCATCCGCCCGTTGCGCAGCGGGAGGAAGTAGCACGCGTAGCCGGTGCGTGAGGGCAAGTCCTGACGCGCCTTTTCGAGAATGTCGTTGGCCCACTCGTCGCCGGTCTTGTCTTCGAGGTGCGCGGCGTTGTCGGCGTTCGGCACATGCTTCTTCTCATCCATGGCTTTTTTGACCTGCTCCGCGATGTCTTTTCTGATCTTCCGCTGCACGTCGTTGAAGTCGTCGGCAGTCCACAGGTCGCCGGGGTTGCGCGGGATGTAGGGTTCGTATTCGGTTGACATGTCCGTTTTTCTCCTTCGTGTCTGTTGGTTGCCGCTCAACGCTCGGGCTGAGCGCGGTCGCGTGTGACTTCGGCCTCGACGCCGGCGGCCTTGGCCTGAAGGACTCCCGCCGGGCCGGCGCGCAGTAAGTCCTGTGTGGAGGCGGGCAGTTCCGTGCCTCCGAGTGCGATGTGCCGCGCGCTCTCGAAGACCGCGCCGCGGTAGCTCGCCGCGAAGTCGAAGCGCGCGGGGCCGGTCTTGCGGGCCGATATCGAGATGGCGTTGCCCCACGCGCCCGGCCGGCGGGCGCTGATCTCAATGAAGCCGGGCACGTCCTTCTCGCGCAGGTAGAGGCGCGCCGGCTCGTCTTCGTTCCCGAGCGTCAGGCGGCGCGGCTTGCGGAAGGGCACGTCGACGGCGCGGAAGCCGAGGGGGACGCGCGGGACGTGTCTGGCGGAGACGAGCACCGAGCCGGTGTTGCCGGGCACGCCCTTGACGAGGTTGGAGTCGGGGTCGGGGTTCTTGTTGTAGTTCGGGGGGCCCGCGTTGATGCGTTTGAGGATGTAGCTCGGGTCGGTCTGCGGCTCGGTTACCACGCCATCGAAGAATTCGTCCGACTGCGGGCTCTGGCCGAAGCGCGCCTCTGGGTACGTCGGGCGGGGCTTGACGCCTTCCGGCATGGCGAAGCGCGACCCGAAGCGCTCGGGCAGGTCTGCGGGGAGGTTCACCAGAAATGCGCCGGGCTGGTGCTGCTCCCAACGGAAGCGAATCTCGACGGGCGGCTCGGCCTCGCCCACGGCCCCGGAGAAGACGGCCGCCTCCGGCTCAAGCGGGTGGCGCACAAAGCGGCTGATGTCGAAGACGGCGCGGTTCGTACACGACCCGCCCGCGAATCGCGCGGGGGCAGCCGTCTCGCGGAAGTCCGTGCGGTCGAGGCGCGCGCCGAAACAGTCGAGGTAAGTCCAGCGCGTGCGCCCGCGCGTGAGGACGAGCGCATCCTCTTTGGCGTGCTCCTCCGCGCGCACGAGCCGCGAGGGCACGCGCGTGGAGGTGCCGCGGTTGAGCTGCCAGACGAGGCTGTCCGTGGCCGCCCCGTCCGCGCCGATGGTGACGGCCGTGTAAATCTCTTCCAACTCCGGCGCGTCTTCGTCCGCGTCTTCGTGCGCGCCCCCGTCGGACGGCGCGATGACCGGCGCGACGACCGGCGCGACGCCTGTGGTCGTTTCGTCGCTTGAAGGGCCGCCGCCGGTCGCGCCCGTTTGCGCTCCGCCTTGCGACTCCTGACCGCCGTGTGATTCGCCGGCGTGGCGGGCGGCGTTTGGCGTCGCGGCGTCGCGCGTCTCCGCGGCCTGTCCGCCGCTTCGCGCGAGGCGCAGCGTCACGTCGAAGAGTTCGTCAATGCTTTCGACGACGACGAGCGGCGGGACGCCTTCGGCGGCGGCCGGGTGCGACGTGCCGCCGATCTTGACGACGCGGCCGACGTGCTCCTGCAAAGAGACGTGCGCGCCTGCGCGCAACTCGGCCTTCACACGCTCGTGGTGGTTGACGAGAGTGAAACCCTTCGCTCCGCGCCGCACGCGCCCGACCAAATCCAGAGGGGAGGCGGGCGTCTCCTCCGCGCCGGCCGCGCCTTTGTGGTGCGCGCCGTGTTCGAGTTTGCTGAGCGACGTTTCGGTCACCGTCGCGTTGACCGTGCCGGCCGGCCCCCCGCGCGTCCGTGCGGTGAGCGTGACGGCGAGCGGGGCCTGAAGGTTGTTCAACTGAAGCGCGGCCGGGCTTGTCGCGTCCGTGTCGGCGAGCGCCCACTCTCCCACGAAGGGCACGCGCACGCGGTTGCCGAGCGGGCCGGCAAGGATGCGCGAAGGCAGGACGGGGCGCTCGCCGCCGTCCGCGGCGACGACGACCGCGCGCAGCCCGCCTTCGGGCGCTCGCCACAGCCGCGCCGCCTCGCCGGGACGCAGCACCTCCAACAGCCGGACGCGCTGCCGCGCGGTGGTGTTCACCAACTCCGGCCCGACCGCCCCCTGCGGCGCGTAAATCTCGACGACGAGGTTGGCGTCGGCCGCGCCCTCGTTGTTCACAAACCAGCGCGAGCCGTGGCGCACGCCGAGCGCGGGCACGTCGTCGGCCGGGAAGACCATCGGACGGGCGGGGAACTCGACCAACTCCAGAGAGCGCGTCGGCAGCAGCCGCAGGCTGCTCTCCCATCCGCGCGTCGGCGAGGTCAGCACGAGCCGGTCGTCGGGCGTCGCCGAAGCGAGGCCGGGGAAGACCGCGTTGAGGTGGCTGATAATCTCGCCGAGCATCGTCTGCTCGGGCGTGAAGCCGGCCACGTCAACGTCCACCGGATGACCGCCGTCCACGGCGAGCTTGAGCGTCCGCCGCTCCGAGAGGTTGACGGGGCGGAGCAGGTCGGGCACGCCCGTGATGGTGGCGGGCGTCGGTTCGTCCCCGCGCGTCTCGGCGGGCACGTCTTCGCCGAAGAGGAGGAAGCGCGCGTCGCCGCCCGAGTAAGTCAACAACTCGATGCGCGACGAAGCCCCGACGGTCGTGCTCGCCAGCTCGAAGCACATGCAGCTCTCGTCGAGTCTCGCGGCGGCGGGAATCTTCGCGGCCGCGAGACCCTCGACGAGCGAGCGGAGAATATCTTCGACCCGGGCGTGCGAAGGGTCTGTGGAGCGCGCGGCGGCGTCGATGTCGACGGGACGGCCGCCGTCGGCGGAGATGCGCAGGAAACGGCTGACGCTCAAGTCCGTCGTCTCTGCGGCGTGTCTGACGCCCGAGAGTCTCGCCGGGGCGGCGGCCGAGCCGCGATAACTGCGCGGGGCTTTGACGCCGAAGACGAGCTGCGTCACGTCCTGCCCGGCGGGCGGCACCGCAAAGTCGATCCGACTCTCCGCGCCGAGCTTTTGCGAGCTGAGGACGATGTGCCTGCCGTCGTCGCTCTTCTTCGCGACGAAGCGGCCGAAGGCGACGTTGATGGCGACGACGATGTCGGTCAGCGTGGTGCGATGCTCGCCGCCTCCGCCCGGGTCGAAGAAGTGGCTGTCGCCGTGGTCGTGCGAGCCGCCGCCGCCCGAAGCGGGTGGCTGTGCGCCGCCGCCCGTCGGCGCAGGCGCGTCCGTGTGAGCGTCTTTGTCCGGCTCAGTGTGCGGGGGTTCGCCCGGCGCGTGTGTGTGGTCGTCTTCGGGCGCAGGCGCAGGCGCGGGCGCGGCGGGAGGTGCCGGCTGAGCGAGTTCGTCGTGTGAGTGCCCCGCGTGCTTCGGGGCCGAGGTCGGGCCTTTGAGAGAGACGGTCTCTTTGTCGTCCGTCGGCGCGGGCGCGTCATCCGTGTCTTTGACGCTGAAGTGGTCGTGGTCGCCGTGGTCGAGCGGCGGCTGGTCGCTGCTCGGGGCGGGCGTCGGCGGCGTCGGCGGCGGCGCGGCGCAGCAGCAGCAGATGTCGCGGAACGGGCCGCCGTCAATGCTGATGCGGACAAAGGCGTCGGTGTCGAGGTCGAGGCCGGCGGCGAGGTCGGCCGTGCCGGTGAAGACCACGCCGGTCGCGGCCTCGCCGCGCGCGACGCCCGGCTCAAGGCCGAGCAGGAGCGCGGACGCGTCTTCGGCGCGCGGCGGCTCGAACGCGATGCGGCTGTCGGCCCCGGTCGTCGGCG
This sequence comes from Pyrinomonadaceae bacterium, assembly GCA_040509515.1. GTDB lineage: Bacteria > Acidobacteriota > Blastocatellia > Pyrinomonadales > Pyrinomonadaceae > QHXN01. The sequence continues at coordinate 15,987 of JBEVKV010000094.1, forward strand.
AAGTGAGCGCGAGGTGTGTTCCGTCAACGTCCTCCGTGGCGAGCTTAAAGTTCTTCGGTTCCGCGAAGACGAACTGCTCGTTGATTCGCGCGATGACCTCGTCGAGCATCGTCGCGCGCGGGCGGACGCCGCGGCAGTCGATATCTATCGCGGGTCGCCCGTCCACGGCGAGCCGCATGAAGCGCGCGTCGCGCAGGTCGACGCCGCGTGTCAGGTCAACCTTGCCGGTGACGCGCGCGCGCGTCGCGTCTCGGCCGCGCGCTTCGGCCGCGAAGGGGCCGAGGAGTTTCTGCGAAGCCTCGTCGGTGGTGAAGGCGCGCGTGACGAAGCGGCGGCGGCGCGTGCTCAGCAGCGGTTCGAGCGCGACGCTGCTGGCCGTGCCCCGCGTCGGCGAGGCGAGGATGAGGTGCAGGTCGTCGTGCGAGGCCACGTCGGGGCCGAGCGTGTCGTTAATCGACTCGACCATCTCGTCGAGCGAAGTCGCGCCCGCCGCCTTACCGCGGATGTGAACCTCTGAGGGCGGGCCGCCGTCGAGCGCCACGCGGATGACGTTCAAAGAGCCGATGCTCGCGCCGCCGCTGAGGTCGGGGCGGCCCGTGAGGCGCGCGCGGCGCGCGGCCGTGCCGGTGAAGGCGCGCGGCACGACGCCGAAGACGATGTCGGCCGCGTCCTGCTCGGGCGGCAGCGGCTCGAAGACGACGACGCTGTCGATGCCCGCGGTCGGCGAGACGACGTGGACGAAGTGTCCGTCGTGCGAGGCGGCCGCCGGGCCGAGGACTTCGTTGAGCGTGCGGACGATCTCGCCGAGGGTCGCGTTGCCCGGGTTCTCGCTCTCGCCCGCGCAGTCGATGGTGACGGGCGGGCTGTCGTCGAGGCGGAGGCGGACGAGCGAGCGCCGGCTCAGGTCTGCGCCGAGTCGGAGGTCGCGGACGCCGACGGCCTCGGCCGGGAGCGCGTCGTGGCCGGCGTGGAACGAGGCGACCTCGCCGAAGAGGAGTTGGCGCGCGTCCTGCGCGGCGGCCCTCTGGAACTGGATGGTGCTCGTGAAGCCGACGGTCGGCGACGCGAGCTGCAGGTAACCGTCCTCGTCCGAAGCCACTCCGACGCCGAGCGCGTCGTTGATTCTCTTGACGACCTCGCCGATTGTCGTCGCCGCGGGCGTTTCGCCGGCGCAGTCGACTTCGGCGAGCCGCACGCCGTCGACCAGCAGCCTCAGGTAGCGCCTCTCGCTCAAATCGACGCCGCCGCTCAAATCGACCGTGCCGATGACGCGCGCGCGGTCGGGCTCGCTCCCGCGATACAGGCGCGGGGGCAGCGCGAGCAGGCGCGGCGCGGCGTCGCCCGTCGCGTCGCGCACTTCGAGGCGGCTCGAAGGCCCCACGGTCGGCGAGGTGAGGACGAGCGCGCCGTCCTCGATGCTGGCGACGGGCGACGCGAGCGCGAGGTTGATGGCCTCGACGATCTTGTCGGGCGCGAGGAAGGGGGCGCGGTGGCGCGGGGGGAAGACGACTTCGACGGTCGGGAGCGCGTCCACCTTGAGGCGCAGCGAGCGCGCGACGCCGAGTTCGACGCCGAGGCCGAGTCTGACCCCGCCGCCGACGCGCGCCGGGCGCGCCTGCTCGCCGCGCACGAAGGCCGTCTCGACGCCGAAGAGGAGCGCGGCGGCGTTGTCGGGGCGCGGCTCGACGGTCGTCAGCTCGTCGGTCGGCCGCGTCCACCAGGCGTCGATGGCCGTGTGCTCGTCGGCGATGCGCAGCGCGAGCGACTCGGCCACGACCCGCAGCACGCCCTGCACGGTCGCCGTCCCTTCGAGGAAGGTGCGGACGTAGCGCTTGAGGTGTTCGCGGAACTCTTCGACCTCTTCGTCGTCGCGCGGGGCGAGCCCGTAGAGCGATGCGATGCGTTTGAGGTCGTCGATCAGCTCGGCGCCGCGGTCGGCGTGATCCACCCAGTGCGAACCCATCACGGCGGCCAGCGTGTTCTCGGCCTCA